>JBGQIB010000031.1:0-36809 GCA_041498295.1 bacterium
AGGACGCGCGCGACGGCCGCGGCCTCCATCGAGTCGTTCTGCGGCGTGCCCGTGCCGTGCAGGTTCAGATAGGCAATCTGTCCGGGCGCGAGCCCCGCGTCCGCAAGCGCGTCGCGCATGGCGACCTCGGCGCCGCGGCCCCCGGGATCGGGCGCGGACATGTGGTGCGCCTCGCTCGAGTCACCGACGCCGAGCAGCTGGATCCCGCCCGGCTCGCCGGTGACCAGGAAGAGGGCGCTCGCCTCGCCGAGCGTGAGGCCGTCGCGGTTCGCGCTAAACGGGTTGGTGACGCTGGCCGAGAGCGCGCCGAGCGCGGCGAAGCCGTTGGTCGTGAGCCCGCAGAGCGAGTCGGCCGCGCCGGAGATGACGGCGTCGCAGATGCCGAGCGCGACGAGCGCGCGCGCCGCGGCGAGCGCGCGCGCGCCCGACGAGCACGCGGTCGATAAGGTGTACGCGGGGCCGCGCGCGCCGCTGACTTCGGCGACGAAGCGCGCGAGCCCGCCGAACTCGAGCTGGTCGTAGTGGAACTCGTGCGCGAGCACGCCCGTCTTCTCGCGGTGCGCGATCGCGGCCTCGGCGTCGCCGACGCCGGAGGTGCTGGTGCCGACCACGACGCCGACGCGCGCGCGCCCGAAGCGTGCGATCGCCGCGTCCACCTCGGAGCCGATCGACTCGAGCGCCGCGAGCGCCAGCTGGTTGTTGCGACACGCGAAGCGCGCGAGCGCGGCGGGGATCTGGGGCAGTGCGTCGTGCACCTCGCCGAGCCAGAGACTGCGCTCGGGCACCAAGTTCTCGTTCAGGGTCAACCGGGAGGAGTCACCCGCGACCAGCCGCTCGAACACGTCGGCGCGCGCGCGTCCGAGCGCGCTCACCTGGCCGAGCGCGGCAAGCCGACAGGGCAAGCGACTCATCCGACCGCCGCGACCGTCGGGCGCCGCTCGGCCCAGGGCCGCGCCGCCTCGAGCTGCGCGGCCAAGCGGAACAGGGTCGCCTCGTCGCCGAAGCGGCCGGCAAACTGCACGCCGAGTGGCATGCCGTCCGACGCGGTCGCGAGCGGCACGCTCATCGCCGGGTTGCCCGACGCATTGAACAATTGTGTGTAGCCCACACAGCGCGAGATGCGCTGCCCGTAGGTCGCGTCCGCGGGATTCGAGAGCGCGAGCTCGCCGATGCGCGCGGTCTGCATCGCCATCGTCGGCGTGAGCAATACGTCGAAGCGCGTGAAGAAGACCTCGACGGCGCGACTCACTGCTTGAATCGTCTTCACGCCTCGGGCGTAGTCGGCGGCGCCGGCGGTACGCACGCCCTCGATGATCGCGAGTGTCACGGTCTCTAGCACGTCCGGGCCGAGCGCCCGGCGCTGCGCCGCCGCCGCATCCTCGGCCGTCGCCTGCACGTTCGCGGCCATCAACACCTGCGTCGCGCGGCCCAGCGCCGAGCGGTCGACCGCGAGCGTCGCCTCCTCGACCCGATGGCCCAGGCTCTCACACAGCTTCGCCGCAGCGCGCGCCGCGGCCGCGCACTCGCGATCCGTCTCGGCGCCGTTGAAGGTCTCGGTTTGCAGCGCGATCCGCAGCTTCCCCGGCGCGCGAGTCACTTCCTCGAGATACGTCCGCTCCGGGGCGGGCGCGTAATAGGGCGCGCCGAGGTCCGGGCCGTGCGTCGCGTCGAGCAGGGCGGCGCTATCGCGCACCGAGCGAGTGACCGCGTGGGCGGTGCTCATACCGCCCCAGCCCTCGCCCGCGTGGGGTCCCATGGGGACACGCGCGCGTGTCGGCTTCATGCCGAAGAGCCCACAGCACGCGGCCGGAATGCGGATCGAGCCGCCGCCATCGCTCGCGTGCGCCGCCGGAAGCATCCCGGCCGCGACCGCGGCCGACGCGCCACCGGACGAGCCACCCGAGCTGCGCTCGAGATTCCACGGATTTCGCGTCGCGCCCCACAGAGAGGACTCGGTCGTCGCGGTGAGCCCGAACTCCGGCGACGCCGTGCGTCCGAACGTGACCAGGCCCGCGCGGCGATAGCGCGCGACCAGCTCGCTGTCGGTGTCGGACACGAAGCTCGCGAAGAGTCGCGAGCCAAACGTCAGGCGCTCGCCTGCCAGCTGCGCGTGCAGGTCCTTCAGCAAGAAGGGCACGCCGCGAAACGGCCCGTCGGGCAGCCCGGCCGCGATCTCGCGCCGCGCGCGTGCCTCGAAGCTCATGTTCACCGCGTTCAAGGCGGGGTTGCGCGCGGACACACGCGCCAGCGCAGCGTCGAGCAGCTCGACTGGACTCACCTCGCCCTTGCGCACCAGCTCCGCCAGACCGAGGGCATCGTGCTTCTCGTATTCGCGCATCGCGAGATTCTACCTGGGCGGCAGGGGCCATGGGCTTTGGTAGCTTTCCGGCCCCTCCGATCGGAAACCCAAGTGGAGCGCCAGAAGCCCGACACCGAGACCAACGAGATCGCCCTCTACCTGCGCACGGTGTACTCGCTGCTGCGCAGCACGGGCGAGGTGAGGGTGCGCGCGTTCGAGGAAGCGCACTCGTTCTCGAATTCGAGTCTGCACGTCGGCGCGCGCGAGCCGACGCCCGACATCGGCGCCTTCGGCTACGCGGCGGCGCGCCTGCCGGACTGCATGCCGCAGATCCAGCGCGTCGTGCTCGGGCAGTCGGACGAGACCTTCGCGGACTTCGGCTTCCAGACACATGCGTGGCAGCGGGTGCGCACGCGCGGTCGGCGCCGCCTCTTGCGCTGGGACGGCGCGGAAACGCTGGCGGCGTACGTCGCCAGTACCTCCGACATCGACGATCTCGTGCCCATTCTCACGGCCTATCAGATCGAGTGGAACAAGATGCACGAGCTGCTCGCGGGCGGCGCGACCGGATCCGCCGGCAATCCCGCGGCCAAGCCGGTGCCGGTCGCCGAAGCGCTGGACTTGTCCGAGGCCGACTACGCGCGACTGCGCGAGGCGCTCGGCAGTGACTCGGACGCCGCCCTGCGCGCGCTCGCGACCCGGCGCCTCGATCTGCGCGTGCGCCTGCTCGCGGGCTCGTTCTCCGCGTACGAGCGCGCGGCGCAGCACTGGTGGCACGGCGTCGAGCGCGTGTACGTGCGCGATCCCGCGGCGCCGCACCCGCCGGTGTACTTCGTCTCGTCGAACACGCACTCACTCGCGAACCTGCTCGGCGGCTACGCGCTCGCGCACCGCGACGCGATCTTCGCCGCGGCGCGGCGCGACCCGCGCGTCGACTTCCTGCCCGAGCTCGAGCAGCAGCTCGCCGATGGCTCGCCCGCGGCGCCGAACCTCCTGTATTTCGCGTTGCGCGGCTACGTCACCAGCGATCCGAGCGCGCTCGCGCGCGTGCAGCACTGGGATGCCGAGTCGGGTATCTCGTCGGCCGACGTCACGGCGCAGATCGACGTGCAGACGCAGGTGATCGAGCTCGCGCGCGTGCGCCCCGAGCGCTTCGATCCGCGCCTGCGCATGCCCGGCCTCGAGAAGCTCGCCCAGAGCGACGCGTGGATCATCAACATCGACTACCCGCTCGGCCTCGCCGCCTACCACTTGCTCTCGCGCGTGGGTCAGGGCGCGGGGCCGCTGCTCGGCGCGTACGTCATGGGCAAGGCCGCGACCCTGAACGGCCAGGTCGGCGACGTGATGATCTCGCGCGTCGTGCACGACGAGCACTCCGACAACACCTATCTCATCCGCAACGCCTTGGGCTTCGACGACCTCGCGCCCTGGCTCGAGCACGGCAGCGTGCTCGACAATCAGAAGGCCGTCACGGTGCGCGGCGCGTTCCTGCAGAACCCGAATTACATGGGCGTGTTCTATCGCGAGGGCTACACGGTGCTCGAGATGGAAGCCGGCCCGTACCTGTCGGCGATCTTCGAGCTCGTCGACCCGCGCCGCCACCCGAACGACGAAATCGTCGCGCTCTCGGAGCGCACCGGCTTCGCGCTCGGCGTCCTGCACTACGCGTCGGACACGCCCTACAGCCGGCGGCAGTCACTCTTGTCCAAGAGCCTGGGCGCGTTCGGGACTGACTCGACCTACGCGTGCGCGATCGCGATCACGCGGCAGATCCTGGCGCTGGAGATCGAGCGAGTCACGGCGCGCAGACCTTGAGGCGCGCTCGCCACGCGTTCCCGGCGCTGCTTTTCTGCCTCGCCAGCTGCGCCGTCCTCCCCGACTACCCGGCGGCCTTGCCCGAACTCACAGCGGCCGACACCAGAGTCGGCGTGAGCCCGGACATCTCGGGCCGATACGCGGACCACGGCCAGGGCATCTCGCCGGGAGGCAAGTCCGTGGGCGAGATGTCTCTCGCTCGACTGCTCGGTGTTCGCGCTCCGGACGGGAGCGTGCTCGGCAACGTGGACGTCGTAGTGATCACCGGCCCCGCGAACCGAGTTCTCGAGGTGCAATCCTTCCAGGGCGAGAAGTTACTCGGCAGGCTCGGGCGTCCCGAGTCCGACGCAGCTTCCGTAGGAAGCGCTTACCCGGAAACCTACGCAGGCAACAAGGGCTTCGTCTTCCTGCCCTTGGAAACGACGCACGCCGGCGCACCGGGCGTCGGCGGGTACGCGACGGACGAGAGTGTGTGGGTGCGCAAGGGCGTGGACGGCTCGCTGATCGTCTTGCACCGGAACGCGGGAGCCGGAGTGGTCGTCATCGTTCCTGTCTGGGGCCACAACGATGTGTGGTATCGATTCCCCGCCGCCGCGGCTCCGACCAGCGGGATGTGACTGGGAGTCGAGTCAGAGGTAGAGGTCTTCGTAAAGCCCGTCGAGCGCGGCGTGGACGCGCGCGTCGTTCTTCGCGGCGGGCCCGAAGCCGTTCCAAGCGAGCGCGACGGCGAGGTCGTGTTCTGGATCGGCGAACGCGACGGACGAGTAGTAGCCGGCGTGGCCGAATGCGCGTGGCGAGACGCGATTGCCGTACCAGGCCGAGGCGGGACCGAACTCCTTCGAGTCGAGTACGAAGCCCAGGGCTCGGTTCAGGACGACGTTGAAGCTCCGATCGTGCACAGCGGGCAGCGCGACCGCAGTGAGACACTCGAGCGTCTCGCGCCGGATGATCGGCGCTCCGCCGCACAGCAGCGCCGCGTAGAAGCCGGCGAGCGCGCGCGCGGTGCCCCAGCCGCTTCCACCCGGCCGACAGATGGCAAGTGACTCAGCGGAGCCCGACCACGCCCAGAAGTCGATCGGCTCGAGCCTGTCGCGGGTAACGGAGTGGGGATGGGCGATGCGCGCGCGGTTCGCCTCGCAGTCGCTCGCGCTCATTCCGACCCAGAAGCCGCGGATGCCGAGCGGCGCGAGGATCGCTTCGCGCACGTACTCGCTGTAGCTGCGGCCGTCGCGGCGGCGCACGATCTCGCCGAGCATGTACCACGCGGACGCCACGTGATACTCGCAGTCGATTCCGAGCTGCAAGCCCGGCTCCGGCGCCGCGGCGCAGATCTTCGCGACGATCTCGTCCCACGACTCGTGTGATCACTGCTTGTGCGCGTCGGGAATGCCCGCCGTGTGCGTGAGTAGATGGCGCAGCGTGATCTCGGTCTTTCCGTTCGCCGCGAACTCGGGAACGTGATTCGCGACGGGATCGTCGAGCCGTGCGAGGCCGCGGTCCACGAGCTGGCCGATCGCAACACTCATCAGCGGCTTCGTCGACGACATCCAGAGCAAGATCGAGTCCGTTTGCATCGGAACGTTAGGGCGGGCGAGGCCGAGCGCGAGCTCGCCCGCGAGTTCGCCCGCGCGCAGGACGTAGAGCTGCGCGCCCGCGTGCAGGCCCTCGCGCATGCCGCGCTCGAGCGCGGCGCACGTGCGCGCGAGCTCTAGCACCAGCGGACGCGCACCCGGTACTCGACGCGCGCGCTCCCGTTTGCAGGCACAGGGATGCGGAAGCTGAACGTGTGCGCGTCCTCCTTCACGGCCTTCTGACTCGAGCTCACGATCTCCCAGTCACCGTCCGCGGGCTCGATCACGTCGACGTCGACCTTTGCGTCCTTGTGGTTGCGCAGGTCGATCTGCCAGGCGGACTCGGAGCGGCACGAGCTGATCACTTTGTAGTCCATCTGGCGCCGCTCGCCGATCACGTCGAACGCGTCGCCCACGCGCACGCGCACCTTCTCGTCGCGCGGCGTGTGGTCGATCTGGTCCTCGCCGAGGAACTGCCGGCCGCCGCCCGAGTCGGCCTTGTACACGCGAATGATTCCCTTGGGCAGCGGCATGCCGAGGTGCTCGGCCGCCTTGTTCTCGAACTCGAGGCTGACGCTGACCTTGCTCGGTGTCGGTCCGTCGCCGATCTGCGCGTGGAACCAGATCGATTCGCCGCGCAGCACGAGGCGCTTCTGTAGCTTCACGCCGCTCGCTTCGAGCAGCGCGATCTGCTTCGTCTCGTTCTCGAGTAGGGTCGTGGGGCGCTCCAGCGTGTAGAGGTGGTACTCGAACAGGCCCTCCTCTCGAAACTGCGGCGCGGCTTCGGCGGCCGTGACCATGCCGCGCTTCGCGAGTGACTCGGGGAAGCGCTCGGGCATCACTCGGTGCACGTCGCCGGCGACCAGCTGCAGCTTCGCGTTCTCGAACGCCGCGCCACTCTTGTTGTCGAGCGTGACCCAGCCGGTGAAGTCGCCGCTCGTGTCCGCCGCGTCGACGACCAGCACGTAGTCTGCCTTCCAGCCGAGATTCTGGGCGAGATAGGAAACCTCGACCTTCGGTTTCTCGCCGCCGCTCTCGAGCAGCCAGACCAGAGACGGATGCGCGATCAGATTCTTCGGGATCTCCGGGAACGAGATGCGGCCTGGGAACTCCCAGGAGATCTCGTCGCCGATGCGCAGGATCGGTGGAGGGCCCGCGCTGAGCACGACGGCGTCGCGCTCCTCGTCGCGGCCCTTCGACTCACTCCAGCGCAGCACACGCACGTTCTTGCCGACGTACTTCTCGAGCAGCTTCTCGGGCGAGAGCAAGTCGTAGCGGTAGTCCTGCTCGAGCACGCGCAGGTTGGCGGAGCCGAGCGCGTGGATCTGCACGGTCTCGGGTTGGATCGTCCCAGCGACGCCGGCGAACTCGAGCTCGGAGCGACCCTTCGCGAGCGGCAGGGTGCGCGTCTCGCGGATCAGGCCGAAGCCGCCGGAATAGACCGTGATGCCGAGCTCGGAGCGGTCCGCGGCGCTCGAGCGCATCCGCGTCGGCGCGGCGGCTTCCTGTGCACTCGCGGACGGCGCGAGCGCGGCTACACAGATCAGCGTCGCGAGCGAGATGCCACGCATCCTCACCTCCAGTCCTCGGCGGGCGGGTTGAAGTAGCCGAAGCGCAGCTCCGGGAGCGCCTCGCGCAGGCGCGCGAGCAAGGCCGCCATGCCCAGGCGCGGAGAGCGTGGCGCTCCGGCGAACAGAGCCATGTACCAGTCCGGGTCGACGTTCAAGCAGCGCCACTGGATCATGCGCAGGCCCGTAGTTCGCGCGAGCTCCGTGAGCGCCTCCTCTTCGTCCGAGCGATCCGTGACTCCGGGGAATGAGAGGAGATTCACGGACGTGAACAGACCGCGCGCCCGCGCGACGCGCAGTGTCTCGATGACGTCGGCGAAGCGGTACGTGCGCGGCCGGTAGTACGGCGTGTACGTCTCTTCGCGCGCGCTGTTCGTCGACACGCGGATGCTGTCGAGCCCGGCGTCGGCCAGGCGCGCGACCGCGTCGGGCCGACTCCCGTTGGTGTTGAGGTGCAAGGTGCCGCGCGGCGTCCGCACGCGAATCGCGCGAATCGCTTCCTCGATGCGCTCGGCCTCGAGCAGCGGCTCGCCCTCGCAGCCCTGCCCGAAGCTGATCATCGCGCGCGGCGCGCGCTCGAGGTGCGGCACGGCGATCTCGAGGATCTCCTGCAAGGTCGGCTTGAACTCGAGCCGCGTCTGCGGCGACGGCACCGTGTCCGCGGGTTGCTCCGAGATACACGCGACGCAGGCCGCGTTGCACGAGCGCGCGAGCGCGATCGGCGCCTCGTAGCGGCCGAGAAACAGGTTCTGTGCGTTCGGGCAGCCCCACTCGAGCGCGCAGCGCTCGCCGTGATGGCGGATCAGCCGGTTCTCGGGGAAGCGCTTGCAGAGCGCCCTCATGCGCCGTCTCACTTGCTCGCGCGAGAACGACTCGGGGTCGTGTTTCGCGTCGTCGTCGATGCGGCGCGCCGGCACGCAGATGCGGCCGCGGTACCAACACGCGGCGGTGTACGCGTAGAGAGGCAGGAGCGGCGCGTCGCTCTCGCGGCGATACGCGGCCAGCGCAAGGCCGGTCCAGCCGGGCGGCAGGAACGCCGCGACCGCGAGCGCGTCGCCGACCGGCTCGGGCGCGGGACCGCCGAACGCCAAGGGAACTCGCTTCGGAAGGAACAGGAGCTCGCTCGCCTCGGGCAGCGGCACCAAATCCGCCGTGTCCAGTGGGAACAGCTCGTCGCCCGCGCGCGCGGCGGCACGCAGCCCGGGGAGATCGACGATCTCTCCTGCAGCGTTCGCGACGAGGGGCCGAGGTGCCGCCATGCGCGCCGCAGCCTAGCTCAACCTGCGGAGTGTCGCGCCCGCGCTGCAGCCTTCGCCGCGTTGCACCCGGAGCGCGGGTTCCCGAGCGGCACGCGAGTTGCTCAGCCGAGTCCTGACGCATGCCGTCGAGGAGGCCCCATGACTACGCAGAGTCGCGCCGAGGAGCTGATCTCCAATCACGTCGCAGGCGCGGTCGCGGCCGCCGCGATCCCGATCCCGCTCGTCGATCTCGTGGCGGTCACCGCCGTGCAGCTCTCGATGATGCGCAAGCTCGGCCGACTCTACGGGGCGGACGTCGGCGTCGACGCGGCGGGCGCGGTCGGCGTCGGGCTCTTTGGGGCGCTGCTGCCGCGCGTCGCGGCGAGCGCGCTGAAGATTCTCCCGGGCATCGGCACGATCGGCGGCGCGGTCGCGCAGTCCGCGCTCTCGGGGGCGACCACGTGGGCGCTCGCGCAGTCGCTGCGCGATCGACTCGAGCGCGGCGCGCTCCACCCGGACGCGCAGGCGCACTCCGACGTCGCGCGCAGCTTGGCGCGCGCCGATCGCCTGCGCCGCCGCGGGCTGCTCACGGACGAGGAATACGCGCGCACGCGCGCGGAGCTCCTCGAGGCGCTCTAACTCGCGCGCGCACCGGGCGCCGCCTTCACCCACCAGTACGCGCGGCGCGCCGCCGACCAGAGCGGCGTGCCCGGCCCGACCCACTGCCGGAAGCGGTGCATGGCTTCGGCCTCGAGACAGTGGCGCACGTAGTCGAAGCCCGCGCGCTGGCGATACGCGGCGAAATACTCGCGCAGCTCGGCGCGCGTGTAGGCGAGCCCGTTGTCGCCGTACTTCGCGACGTACGGCGTGAAGCCGGGATACAGCGGGCGGCCCTCGGCCCAGGACCCGTGCAAGGTGACCTTCATGAAGTTGCCTATCATGAGGTCGTCGAAGACGCGGTAAGTCACCGCGGTCAGGAGTGACCCACGCGGCACGTCCAACGTGAGTCCCTTCCGGAACGGCCCGCGCGACATCTCGATCAGGTGCTCCGCGCCGCCGACGCGCACGCGGATGAAGTCGAGCGCGCCCTTCAGGTGCTCGAAGCGCGCGAAGTACTCGCGCAGCTTGCGCGCCTCGTCGGGCTCGAGCCGCTCCGACCAGTCGTCGCCGAAGTCCCTCGGATCGACGGCCACTACCGGGGTCTCCACGGGCCGAATCTCCTCGACCTGATCGCGCAGCACGTCGTAGCGGATGTACGCGGGCAGGATCTCGCAGGCGTCGGACGCGAAGCCCTCGCGGTGTGAGTCGATCGGCGTCGTGAACTCGTTCGCCCAGACACTGTCGCTGCGCTGGTACTGGTGCATCGAGCTGAACGGTGCGAAGAAGCGCGCGCCTACGCTCTCGGCGCGCCGCGCGATCGACGCGCCGAAGGGCGCCTTCACGGCGGCGGGCACGCGCCTCCCGTCTTCGTCGTGGAAGTTGAACATGTCGGCGTCGCCGTAGCCGGATAGGCAGAGCAGGAAGCTCTTCGGGAAGCGCGCGACTTCGGCGCGCAGGGCGCGGCCCCAGCCGCAGTCGTTCGCGTCGTTCAGGTTCACGATCAAGGTGCCGCCGACGTCGACGAGCAAGATCCCGTCCTGGTTGTAGTCCGCGATGCAGAACACGCGCACGCGCTCGGACAGGGAGACCCAGGTGCGATCGGGCAGCACGCGGACCTTGAAGCCGAGCTCCGTCAGGTCGCGCGCGACGCGCCCGCCCACGTGGTCGGGGAGCAGCACGGTCGCGCGGCGCAGGAGCTCGAGTGACTCGGCGGAGAGATGGTCCGGGTGCGCGTGCGAAATCCACACGTAGGGGCAGGCGAGGGCCGCTTCGAGCTGTTGCGGCGGAATCGCATGGCCGAGGGCCCAGCTGCCGAAGTACGCCGCGCCGCGCAGCCACGGGTCGGTCGCCAGCACGGGAACGCGGTCGTGCACGATGACCGTCGCATTGCCGATCGTCTCGAAACCGAGCTCCACGTTTCCGCCCGAGTCAGTTCAGCCCAAGCGCCGCGCCAGCTCCGCGAGTGAATCGAGACGCGGCAGGAGCTTTTCGGCGGGGTCGGGCGGCAGCATGAACACGGCGCGCACCGCGCCGTTCTCGCGCAGACCCTCGAGCTCTTTCTCGTCCGGGAGCGCCGCGAAGACGGTCAGCTCGAATGAGTCGCGCTTGCGGCCGGACTCCTCGGCGAGCTTCCAGAACTCGGGGAGGCGGCGGACCAGGTGCTTCGGGATGTGAATCGGCATCCAGCCGTCGCCGTACTCGATCGCGCGCTTGGCGCCGCCCGGCCAGCCGCCGCCGACCAACACCGGCGGGTGTGGCTTCTGCACGGGCTTCGGCCAGGCCATGACCGGGTCGAAGTTGACGAACTTGCCGTGGTACTCGGCCTTCGACTTCGTCCAGATCTCCTTCATGGCCGCGACGCGCTCGCGCATCAGCGAGAGGCGCGTGCGGTACACCGTGCCGTGGTCTTCCATCTCCTCGGCGTTCCAGCCCGCGCCGATGCCGAACAGGAAGCGGCCGTTCGAGACGCGGTCGAGTGTGGCGACGTCCTTCGCGGTCTGGATCGGATCGCGCTGCACAACGAGACACACGCCGGTTGCGAGCTTCAAGGTGCGAGTCACTGCCGCCGCCGCGCCCAGCGAGATGAACGGATCGTACACGTCGTAGTACATCTTGGGCAGGTCACCACCGCCCGGGAACGGCGTGCGCCGCGACGCCGGGATGTGCGAGTGCTCCGGGAACCAGAGCGACTCGAAGCCGCGCGCCTCGGCGGCGAGCGCGAGCTCGACGGGCTGGATCGAGTAGTCGGTGGGAAAGATC
The DNA here is from genome assembly GCA_041498295.1 of bacterium. Classification (GTDB taxonomy): domain Bacteria; phylum Myxococcota_A; class UBA9160; order SZUA-336; family SZUA-336; genus VGRW01. The sequence goes on from JBGQIB010000031.1 coordinate 11,351, forward strand.
GCGAGTCCGTATTTCATAGCGTGTGTTTCGCGCGCCTAGAAGCGCGCGGTCTCCTCTGGCTCGTTCACCACTTCGTTGCGCAATTCGCCCAGGCCGTCGATCACGACGCGCACCACGTCGCCCACCGCGAGCAGCCGCGGGGGCTTGCGGGCGATGCCGACACCGCCCGGTGTTCCTGTCGCGACGACGTCGCCGACCTCGAGCGTGAACGCGGTCGACAGATGCTCGACCAGCGCGTAACAGTCGAAGATCAGCTCCTTCGTGTTCGAGTTCTGGCGCAGCTCGCCGTTCACGAACGTGCGGATGCCCAGGCCGTGCGGGTCACTGACTTCGTCCGCGGTCGTGAGCCACGGGCCCAGCGGGCCGTGGGTGTCGAAAGACTTGCCGACCGTCCAGGTCGGCGTACGCAGCTGCCAGTCACGCACCGTCACGTCGTTCGCGACCAGGTACCCGGCGATCACCTCGGGCGCGCGGCGCCGCGGCACGTGCCGGCAGCGTTTCCCGATCACGAACGCGAGCTCGCCCTCGTAGTCCAGCGCGCTCGAGACACGCGGCATGTGTATTTCGTCGTAGGGGCCGACGACGCAGGTGGGCTGCTTGTTGAAGATGGTCGGGAACTTGGGCGGCTCGAGGCCGCTCTCCGCGACGTGATCGGCGTAGTTCAAGCCGACCGCGAGATACTTCGGAGGGCGCGGAATCGGCGCCTCGAGCTTCACGTCCGCGAGCGGCAGGCGCGCGCCGCTGGCCGACGACACTTCGCCCGCGCGCTGTCGGGCGCGCGCACCCTGCATGAGGAAGCCGATCAGATCGCGCGGCAGCTCGGGCGCCGCGGTTGCGAGGTCGATCAGCTCGTCGCCGCGGACGACACCGATGCGGGTCGAGCCCGCATGCGTGAATGTCGCGAGCTTCATCCGACGAGCCCCTTTGCTTCGACCGAGCGCGCGCCAGTATACACTCGGCCGCCATGGCCGAGATCTCGCTCGCCGACGTACGCGCCGCCGCCGGCGCGATTCAGGGCGCCATCGAGCGCACACCGTGCCTGCACTCGCGCACGCTCTCGCAGCTCGCGGGCTGCGAAGTGTTCCTGAAGTTCGAGAACCTCCAGTTCACCGCGTCGTTCAAGGAGCGCGGCGCGCTTCACAAGCTGCTCTCGCTCTGCGCCGCGGAGCGCGCTTCGGGCGTGATCGCGATGTCGGCGGGCAACCACGCGCAGGGCGTCGCGCTGCACGCGAAGCGTCTCGGCATCCCCGCGCTCGTGGTGATGCCGCGCTTCACGCCGACGGTGAAGGTCGAGCACACGCGCGCGCTCGGCGCCGAGGTGGTGCTCGCCGGTGAGAGCTTCGAAGACGCGAGCGCGCGCGCCAGCGAGCTGCAGCGCGAGCGCGGCCTCGTGCTCGTACACCCGTTCGACGATCCGCAGGTGATCGCGGGGCAGGGCACGGTCGCGCTCGAGATGCTCGAGGACGCGCCCGAGCTCGACGCGCTCGTGATTCCCGTCGGTGGCGGCGGTCTCATCTCCGGCTGCGCGACCGCCGCGCGCGCTCTCTCGCCCGCGCTCGAGGTCTTCGGCGTGCAGGCCGCGCGCTATCCCTCGATGAAGCAGGCGCTCGCGGGCGCGCCGATCCGCTGTGGCAACTCGACACTGGCCGGGGGCATCGCCGTGAAGGCGCCGGGCGCACTGACCTTGCCGATCGTGAAGCGGCTGGTGCGCGAGCTCTTTCTCGTCGAGGAAGACGCGATCGAGGCCGCCATCTTGTTGTTCCTCGAAGTCGAGAAGACGGTGGTCGAGGGTGCCGGCGCAGCCGCGCTCGCCGCGGTGCTCGGGAATCCGCGCGCGTTCTCGGGCAAGCGCGTCGGCGTGATCATCTCCGGCGGGAACATCGACATGCTCGTGCTCTCACACGTGATCGAGCGCGGGCTCGCGCGCACGTCGCGGCTCGCCCGCCTGCTCGTGCGCATGCGCGATCAGCCAGGGGAGCTCGCGGTGATCGCGGGCGCGATCGCGGAGACCGGCGCGAACGTCGTCTCGGTGCTGCACGAGCGCGCCTTCGCGCGCGCGCCGTCGTCGGAGGTCGAGGTCGAGTTCGTGATCGAGACGCGCGGCGAGGACCACCTCTCCGAGATCGTCGCGCGCCTGGCGGCGTCGGGTCACGAGTCGCGCGCCGAGCCGCGCTAGAATGCTGCCCATGTCGAGCGACTTTCTCTTCAATCCCTTCGATGAAGCCACGCGCCGCGATCCGTTCGCGGCGTACGCCCTCGGCCGCGAGCGGCGCATCTATCGACATCCCGGCTTGCCGGTGGTGTCGATCTTCCGGCACGCCGACACGGTCGAGGTGCTGCGCGACTCGGGCGCGTATTCGAACGTGTTCCCGCTGCCGCCGGGGATCAAGCCCGAGCAGGATCTTCCGCCCAACATGCTCGGCACCGATCCGCCGGAGCACGAGCGTCTGCGCGGCCTCGTGAATCAGGCATTCACACCCAAGATCATCCGGCGCCTCGAGCCGCGCATGGAGGAGATCGCCGAGTCACTCCTCGACGACGCGCTCGCGAAGCACAGCGTCGATCTGGTCCAGGCGCTCACCTATCCGCTGCCAGTCACGGTGATCGCCGAGATCATCGGCGTCCCGCCCGAGGACGGCGCGCGCTTCAAGCACTGGTCGGATGAGCTGGTCTCGACCTTGGGCACCGGTTTGCTCGCGCCGCCGTCGCCGGAGGCGATGGCGCATACGCTCTCGATCGTACGCGAGCTCGGCGCGTATTTCTCGGGCCTGGTCGAAGAGCGCCGGCGCGAGCCGAAGGAAGACCTCCTCTCGGGCCTCGTGGCCGCGGAGCTCGAGGGCACTCACCTGTCCTTCGACGAGCTGCTGCAGATGCTGATCCTGTTGCTCGTAGCGGGGAACGAGACGACCACGACCTTGATCGGGAACGTCGCGCTCACCTTGCTCGAGCATCCGGAAGAGCTCGCGCTCGTGCGCGCGGACCCGGCGCGCATTCCGTCAGTGATCGAGGAGGTGCTGCGCTTCTCCTCGCCCGTGCAGATGGACCCGCGCTGCGCGACCGCCGACACCGAGCTGTGTGGCGAGAAGATCGCCAAAGGCGAGATCGTGATCACGTGGCTCGGCTCCGCGAATCGCGACGACGCGGTCTTCAAGGAGCCCGAGCGCTTCGACGGCGCGCGCCGCGAGAACCGCCACTTGGCGTTCGGCTTCGGCACGCACTACTGCCTCGGCTCGAACCTGGCGCGGCTCGAGGCGCAGACCGCGCTGCGCGTGTTGCTGCGTCGCACCCGCGGCATCCGGCTCGCGTCGAGCGAGCCGTTGCCGCTGCACCGCAGCATCGTGTTCCGCAGCTTCACGAAGATCCCCGTGGAGCTCGAGCCCGCGTAGCCAGCGTGAGCCTAGACCCGTTCGCCGCGTTCGAGTCACGCGTCGCGGCACTGCCGCGCCTCGGGCTCGGCATCTCGACGGAGTTCGGCGCCGCGAAGACGGGCCTCGATCCGGTCGCGCTGCGCCGCGCGCATCCGGAGCTCGTCGAGTTTCTCGAGATCGGCGTCGACCTCGAGCGCGGCGTCGATGCGACCGCGCGCGCGTGGTGCGCGGCGGGCTGGCCGACGACCTACCACTTTCTCGACGGGAATCTCGAGGAGGCCGAGAGCCTGAGCGATGCGTGGCTCGGCGCGGTCGGCTCGCTGGCGCGCGAGCTCGGCGCGGCCTGGCTGTGCGGCGACGCAGGCCTGTGGCACCTGGGCCCGCGCGATCGCGGCCACGGCCTGCTCGCGCCGCCGGTCCTGTGCGCGGACTCGGCGCGTGCCATGGCCGAGAACGTGCGCCGCGTGCGCGAGTCGGTCGCGCTCGAAGTGCTGCCCGAGAATCCGCCCGCGCATGTGTATCTCGGCGATCTCCACTTGCTCGACTACTTCGCGCGCGTCGCGGACGGCGCGGACTCGGGGCTCCTGCTCGACGCGGCGCACCTGGCGATCTACCAGCGCGCGACGGGTCACGCGCCGCTCGACGGGCTCGACGGCTTCCCGCTCGAGCGCGTGCTCGAGCTGCACGTCGCGGGGGGAAGCGAGTTCCGGCACGGCGGGCGCCGCTTCGTCGACGACGGGCACGGGCCGACACCGCTCGGTGACACCTGGGAGATCCTGGCGCACGTCCTCCCGCGCGCGACCCGCCTGCGCGCGCTCGTGTTCGAGTGCGAGCGAAACACGGCAGCCGAGGTGGTGCCGACCTTCGCGCGCCTCGCGTGCGAGCTCGGTGGCTCGGCGCGCGCGCGATGAACCACCGCCGGATCCAGCGCACGCTGTTCCGCATGCAGCTCGATCCTCACTTCGCCGAGCTCCTGCGCGCGCGCGAGGCGGAGGCGCTCGCGTCGGCGGCGCTCGGCGCCGAGGAGCTCGAGCTCCTGGCCAGCGCGGATCCCGCCGGTGTCTCCGCGGATCGCGACGGGAAGCGCCGCGCTCAGTTCCTGCGCAACGTGACGAGTGAGTTCGCGCTCTCGCTCGCCGTAGCCGCGGATTCGCACCTGGCCGAGGCGTTCACGCAGTCGCGCGAATTTCACGAGGCGGTCGCCCAGGACGCAAGCCTGCCGCTCGCATTCGCGCGCTACCTGGAGAAGCGGAGCGAGCATGCAGCTCCGCTCGTGCGCGCGCTCGTCGCGCTCGAGTCGGCGCTCGCGGCCGCACGCCGCGCGCGCCGGCCCGCGGCCGTGCTCGCCACCGGCGAAGTCGCGCTCGCTCCCTGGGCCGAGCTCACACGCGTTCCCGCGGGCACCCTCGACGCGGCAGCGCGCGTGCGCGCGGCGCTCGACCAAGGCGATCCCACACCGATCGGTGTCGAGATCTCGAGCGCGGAGTGCGAGACCCTGCTCGTGCAGCGCGCACCCGAGCCAGAACCGTTCCGCCTGGCGGAAGTCGAGGTCGAGCTGCTCTCGCCGGAGCTCGCGGCGCTGCTCGCGCGCGCCACGAAGCCGCTCGCTGCGGCTGCGCTCAGCGCCCACGCGCGCGCGGCGAGTGTCTCAGACGCCGAGCTCGCCGAGGCCGTCACCGGCCTCGTCGAAGCGCGGATCCTGATCGCGGGCTAGCGCAGGAGCTCGCCGAGGCGCGCGAGCGCTTCGCGCAGCTCCGCCTCGGTCGTCGTGCACGAGAAGCGGAGCCAGCCTTCGCCGGCCTCGCCGAAGTCGACGCCGGGAGTCACCGCGACGCGCGCGCGCTCCAGGATGTCACTCGCGAGCCAGCGTGAGTCGGAGCTGAAGCGGCGCGCGTCGGCGAACACGTAGAAGGCGCCGCGCGGCGCCACCGGCACCTCGAAGCCGAGCTCCTGCAGCCCGCGCATCAGCAACAGGCGCCGCGTCGCGTACGCCTCGCGCAGCTCGGCGATCGTGCCCGCGCCGTGCGCGAGCGCCGCGATGCCCGCGCGCTGCACGAAGCTCGCGACCGAGATGAACAGATTCTGCGCCAGGCTGCGCAAGGTGCGCGCCGCCGAGCTCGGCGCGATCAAATGACCCAGGCGGAAGCCCGTCATCGCGTAGCGCTTCGAGAAGCCGTCGAGCACGAACACGTCGTCGCCCAGCTCGAGCGCCGAAGTGACTCGCGCGCCGTCGTACACGAGTCCGTCGTAGATCTCGTCGGAGACGAGCGGCAGGCCGAGCGCGTGGATCGCCTCGAGATCCGCGCGCTCTTGAATCGCCCCGGTCGGGTTCGCGGGCGACGCGACCAGGATCGCGCGCGTGCGCGAGCTGAGCGCCTTCTCCACGCGCTCCGGGCGCAGCCGGTAGCCGTCTCGCGCGTCGGTCGGCGCGAATACCGGCACGCCGCCCGCGGCGCGAATCAGGTTCGGGTAGCAGGCGTAGTGCGGTGTGCCGAGCACGACCTCGTCGCCGGGGTCGAGCAGGTAGGTGAACGCGAGCAGCAGCGCTGGCGACGTGCCGCTCGTGATCAGCACGCGCTCCGCGTCGAAGCTGACACCGTTTCGGATCAGCCGTTCGGCGGCGATCGCCTCGCGCAGCTCGACCAGGCCGCGACTGTCGGTGTAGCGCGCCGGCTCTTCGGCGAGTGCGCGCGCGCACGCGGCGACCGCGGCCGGCGGCGCGGGAAACTCCGGCTCGCCGATCTCGAGATGAATGATCTCGGCGCCCTCGCGCTCGAGCGCGAACGCGCGCTCCATGACCTGCATCGCGAGGAACGGGACCACGCTCGCGGCGCGCTTCGACGGGGGCGGCGACATGCGCAGGGGTTACTCCGGGGCGGATGCGCCGTCAATCGCGAGAACGCCGTCGGCCACGAGGCGCGCGGCGAGTGGAGTCGCGCCGAGCTCGTTCAGGTGCACGCGATCCGCGAACTGCTCGTGGTCGGTCACGGCGTGACCGTAGTCCCAGATGCGCGCGTCCGAGCCGGCGGCGCCGCGAATGGCCTCGAGCCACGCGTCCCAATTGCGCGCGTGCGCCAGGTGCTCCGGCAGATACGGCACGACGATGAAGCGCAGCGGGATGCGGCGCTCGCGCGCGAGCACCGCGATCCGGCCGAGCGCCGCGAGGTTCTCCGGGAGCGCCGGGAGATCGAAGTCGGCCTCCGCGCGGGCTTCCTCGACGAGCGCCGGCGGGATGTGATGGCGGTTGATCAAGTCCTGGTCGCTGCGGCGCGCGTAGTAGAGGGCGCGCAGCGGAACCTCGCCGTTGTACGCATACAAGTGTACGAGGCGTGCGGCGCGTTGGGTGACCGGACTCCTCTGGTCCGCGAGCGCGGACAGCGCTGGACTCAGATGCGAGTAACACGTCAGCCCTTCGAGCAGCGTGTGCGGAGCAGTCACGTCGCTCACTTCGAGCAGCATCAATCGGGGCGGCGCGTTGCGTTCGAGGTAGTCGCGCAGTACGGCCTCGGCGATCAACGTCGACATCCCTTCGTACCCGAGATTCAGGACCGGTACGCCCCCCAGGCGTTCGAGCTCGGGCGCGTACAGGCCGTTCACCGCGCGCGAGTCACCGAGCAAGAGCACCTTCGGCGGCTGACCGCCGCGCGCGACGAGCGAGAAGCGGAACTGACTGTGCGGCAAGGCGAGATCGAAGAGCGCCGCGAGCCCGCGATCGCCCGCGAGCACGAGCGCGGTCAGCACCGCGAACCGCAGAAGCCCCGCTCGGAGACTCACTCCCATGCGCCCTCAGAACTGAAAGTAGATGAAGTTCGCGCCGGAGAACGTGCCGAGGATGGCGATGCCCCACAAAAGCAGCGACGCCGCCGCGAAGCGCAGCGCGGGCCGAGCCCGCAGGCGCGCGACGAAGCTCGTCCGAAACGACAGCGCCTCCACCGTGACGAGGAGCGCGACGAGGCCGACGATCTTGATCACCGCGAACTTGTTCGGCACCTGCGCGAACGAGAGTTCGCTGCGCGTGGCGATACCGCGAATCACCTCGGCGGCGTCCGCGAAGCTCTGAGCGCGGAAGAAGATCCATGCGAAGCACACGGCGTGGAACACGAACAGTCGCGCCGCGAGCTTCTCGAGCCAGCGAGGCGCGGACAGCACCGCCTGCGCTCGCCCGAGCCACGGCCCGAGCGCGCGCTCGACCACGAGATACAACCCGTGCAGCCCGCCCCAGGCGACGAAAGTCCAGCTCGCGCCGTGCCAGAGCCCACCGATCAGCATCGTGACGAGCAGATTCGCGTAGGCTCGCGGGACGCCGCGCCGGTTGCCGCCGAGTGAGACGTAGAGATAGTCGCGCAGCCAGCTCGACAGGGAGATGTGCCAACGGCGCCAGAAGTCCCGAAAGCTCGTCGAGAAATACGGCCGATCGAAGTTCACCCCCAGGTCATAGCCCAGGATCTTTGCGCATCCGAGGGCGATGTCGGTGTAACCCGAGAAGTCGCAGTAGATCTGGATCGCGTAGAAGTAGACGGTGAGCAGGAGCGTCGTCCCGTCCTGTAGCTGCGGCGCGGCGAAGCGCGCGTCGACGAACCCCGCGAGTGAGTCGGCGATGGCGATCTTCTTGAAGAAGCCCCAGAGTGCTTGCTCGAAGCCCGCCGTCGCGACTTCGGCGTCGAAGACGCGATCGGTGCGGAGCTGCGGCAGGAGATGTCGCGCGCGCACGATCGGCCCCGCGACCAGGTGGACGAAGAGCGCCACCGAGGCCGCGAAGCGCAGCAGGCTCGGCTCCGGCTCGACCTCGCCGCGGTACACGTCGATCACGTAGCTCATGCTCTGGAACGTGTAGAACGAGATCCCGACCGGCAGCACGATCGCGAGCGTGACTTCCGGCAGCTCGAAGCCGAACAGGTGCGCCAGCCCGCGCGTCGACTCCACGCCGAAGTGGAAGTACTTGAAGAACGCGAGCAGCAGCAGGTTCGTCGTGAGCGACACCGCGAGCAGCCGGCGGCGTGGTCCAGCGTCCGGCATCGGGTGCAGACGCCGCGCGACGAAGAAGTCGAGCCCCGTCTGGAACCAGAGCAGCGGCAGCAGCCGCCAGTCCCACCACGCATAGAAGAAGTAGCTCGCGAAGAGCGTGAGCCAGATCCGCACGGCGCCGCGCGTCGCGAGCTGCGCGACGAGGAACGCCGGGAAGAAGACGAGAAAGGCGAGGCTGTTGAACAGCAAGCGCGGCCTCGCCTTGCCGAGCTAAGGGCTCTGTTTCTTCAGCTTGATCGTGATCTCGTGCGTGAACTCGCTGGAGGCCCCGACGCCCGTGAGCGTCAGCTTCGTGCCGCTCTTGTTGGCGACCCCAGAGAGAGTCACCGAGGCAGCGCCGCTCATCGAGGAGCTCACGTGATAGTTGCCGCCGAAGCCGTCGAGGATCAGCTGGGAGATTCCCACGGAGGAGTCGATGAAGAAGGGGTCCTGGAAATCGATGGTCAGCGAGAACGCGTCGACGCTCTGAACGATCGTGACGTCGACCTTCGACTTGAACTTCTGCTTCGGCTTGACCGATCCGGCGCTGGTCTGATCCCAGTAGGTGTCCGAGAACTTCCCGCTCCAGACGCCCCCGATCGGCGGGACGCCGTTCGAGTCGGCGCGCACCGCGCCGGGAACCAAGAGCGCCGCGAGCACGAGCGCCGTGCACGAGACTGCGACGAACAGGGAACGAGCGACTGCCATGACGGATAACCCCCCACAGATCAACTGGAACGCGAGGATAGCTGCGGACTTTCGCGTCGCCAGCGTAAACGCCCGCCTTCCTGGGATATGCTGCGCGCGCGATGGACTTCGATCCCAAGGTCGCGTACTGGACGGCGGCTCTCGCGAACATGCTCGCGGCGGTCACCCTCGCCGTGCTCGGCGTGCGTCGCATCCGGCGCGCCGAGATCGCGGGCCATCAGCGCCTGATGAAGACCGCCGCGCTGCTCGTGGTGCTCTTCGTGCTCTCGTACGGCCTGAAGCTCGTGCTGCTCGGCCGCGAAGCCCTCGAGCTCTGGGAGCCGCGCTTCGTGAACGTGCTCCGCTTCCACGAGCTGTGCGTCGCGACCATGGTGCTCGCCGGCGGCCGCGCCCTGTATCTCGCCACCAGCCGCCGCCTCGCCGATCCGCCGACAGCGAGTAATGTCGAAGCCCGCGCGCGTGGCGCGCGCTCCCACCGCCGCGCCGGCTGGACCGCCCTCGTGTCGAGCGCGCTCGGCGCGGTGACTGCTGGGTACGTGTTGTACGGGATGTACGCGCGATTGCCCTGAGCTCGAGCGAAGGGCCATGCCCGTGTCGGCTCGTGCGCTCGCCGATCGTCCTTCAGGAGAAGAGGAGAGTTCACATGCAGAAGATCACCCCGTTCCTGTGGTTCGACGGAAAGGCCGGGGAGGCGGCGAAGTTCTACGTGTCCATCTTCAAGAACTCGAAGGTTCTCAGCACGAGTCCCTCGGACGCGACGTTCGTCCTCGACGGGCAGGAGTTCTTCGCGCTGAACGGCGGCCCGCAATTCAAGTTCACGCCCGCGGTTTCGCTCTTCGTGACCTGCGAGACACAGGAAGAAGTGGACCAGTTCTGGGAGAAGCTCTCGGAAGGCGGCGCGACGAACAGGTGCGGCTGGCTGACCGACAAGTACGGTCTGTCGTGGCAGATCGTTCCCTCGCTTCTGCGCAAGCTGCTGCAGGACCCGGACCGCGTGAAGGCTCAGCGTGTCACGAACGCGATGCTGCAGATGACGAAGCTCGACATCAAGCGCTTGCAGGAGGCGTACGACGCCGGGTGACTCGGCCTAAGCGGCGCTGCGCAGCAGCTCGACCATCTCCGCGCGCGATGGGCCGACCGCGAGCGGCGGCTTCGACGCCCGCTCGTTCCAGGCGCGCAGCACGCTCTGGAAGATCTCGGGGCGCTTCATCAGGTCTTGCGGCGCGTCGAGCAGGTTCAGCACGCGCATGAACGCGCGCAGCACGTGGATGTCTTCGCGCAACGCGTGGCCGAGGCCCTCGCGCATGAGCGAGCGCATGAAGGCCTTCGGATCCTGCGAGCCGTCGGCGCGCTCGATCTTGAACGGGTTCTCGCCGCGGCGCTGCATGGCGTCGACTTCGATCGCGTCGCGGTCCTGCTGGATCTGGATCTCGTACCACGGGACGATCTCGCGCTCGACTTGTGACTCGAAGTGCAGCGCGAGCGCGCGCAGGTCGTCGGGCTGCTTGCGCAGTGACTCCGCGAGCAGGAACGCCGAGACCCAGCCGAGCGAGCAGCCGCGGCCGGCGATCGGGTTGGTGTGGATCAGCGCGTCGCCGAGCGCGACCACGCCGAGCGCGAGTGGCTCGCCGTCGCGGATCAGGAAGCGGCGCAGGTTGCGCAGGTTCGCCATGCCGTGCACCTCGGAGATCGGCTCGGAGGTCGCGGGGTCGATCCAGCCGCGCAGGATCGGCAGCGCGGCGGCCGAGCGCTCGAAGCCGCGCGGGCGGAGCAGGGCGCGCAGCACGTCGTCGTCGGGCGACGCAGCGAGCGTGACCGAGAAGATGCGCGCGTCGCCGGGGAAGATGCCGATCTTCATGTAGCCGAGGTCCTGGCCCATGCCGCTCGCGAGCGGCGGCGGAACCGCGCCTTCGCGCAGCTTGTAGAAGCGCGAGCTGTAGAAGATCCCGCACGGCTCGGCGTCCTCGCGCGGGCGCGGCGCGCCGATCCCCTCGAGCCAGTCCGGGAGCTTCGAGCGCCGCCCGCTCGCGTCCGCGACCAGGTCGGCATGCAGCACCTCGCGCGCGCCGTCGGCGCGAATCACGTGCACGCCGCTGACTCGCGGCGGACCACTGGTCGAGTCACTCGCGGTCGCGAGGCCGGTCACCTCGTCGCCGTCGCGAAAGTCGACGCGGCCGGAGTCGAGCACGTGGCGGCGCAGCAGATACTCGAACGTGATGCGCCGGCAGGCGAGCAGCACGATGTTCTCGTCGCCTGGCTCGACGGTCGCGTTCGGCATGGTCCGGCGCGCCATCTCGATCAGCGGGATCTCCTCGGCGCCGCAGGCGACCAGCTTCGCGAGCAGATCGGGCGCGTGGTCGCGGATCAGGCAGTAGAGCCGCCCGAGCAGCGCGTGCGAGTGGCGCACCTGGGGCGAGCCGCGCCGGTCCCACTTCTCGAACGCTTCGACGTGCGAGGCGGGCATCGGCGTCGCGTCGCGCTCCAGCACGGTGACGCGGTGGCCGTCGTTGGAGAGCGCGAGCGCAGCCCCGAGCCCGGTGACCGAGCCACCGACGATGACGACGTGTTTCGGTGTCATGGCTTCGCTCAGGCGCTTGGCTTCGGGTCCGATTGACTCCGCTCGCCTGCGGCTCGCTCCGTACGACTCGGCTCGGGTCGGCGCTCGCCTCGCGCGCTCTGCTCGGCGGCGTGCTTCTGGATTTCCTTCATGATCGCGCCGCCGGCCTCGGCCATGATGCGCGCGCGGTTCTCGATCGCGTAGGTCAGGCTCTTCTCGCGCAGGTCGTTGGTGTGCTGGAAGCGCGGCATGACGTGGCGCGCGATCAGCTCGTAACTGCGGTGAGTCGCGCTCTTGTTCGCCCACTCGTGCGCGAGCTGAAGGAAGCAGCCGTAGCCGCCCGACTGGCGCTCGAGCCGCTCGAGCTGTGCGATCGCGTCGTCGGGCGTACCGATCACGCCCATGCCGCTCTCGATCATCCGGTCGACGGCTTGCTCGACCGGGAGCCCCGACTCGATCAGCGGCAGCGCCGCGATCTCGCGGAAGTATCTCGCCCACTTGAGCAGGCCGAACTTCACGTCCTCGCGCGCCTGCTCGCGTGTCTCGGCGATGTGCATCGGCGCGACCAGGCGCCAGCCGCGGCGCGAGACGCGCTGACCGAACTCCTTCGCGCGCTCCTCGCAGATGCCCCAGGTGTTGGCGAGCGCGTTGAAGCCGCCGGTGGTCGTGGCGCCGAGCGAGAGCAGCGACACGCCGAACTCGCCGGCCGCGCGCGCGCCCGCGGGCGAGACCTGATTCGCGACCGCGACCTCGACACCGTTCTCTGTATACGGGCGGAGCTGGAGGTGCGCTTCGCGCAGCTCGAACCAGTCCGTCTTCATTGTGACCATCTCGCCGCGCAGGAGAGGAATCAGCGCGCGCAGTGACTCGAGCATGCGGTCGCGCTGCACGGCCGGGTCGATGCCCATCATGAACGCGTCCGTCGGCAGCGCGCCGGGGCCGACGCCGAACATCACTCGACCGCGCGTCTGCACGTCGAGCTGGCGGATGCGGTCGGCCAGGATGAACGGGTGGTGGTAGGGCAGGGACGAGACCCCCGTGCCGAGCTTGATGTGTTTAGTGCGCTCGGCGACTCCGGCGATGAACACCTCGGGCGAGCCGATGATCTCGTAGCCGGCCGAGTGGTGCTCGCCGATCCATGCCTCGTCGTAGCCGAGCGCGTCGATGTGCTGCACGAGCTCCATGTCGCGCGCCAGCGCGAGCGACGGGTTCTCGGTCTCGGGGTGGAATGGGGCCATGAAGATGCCGAAGCGCAGGCGGGGTTGAGTCACTTTCGATCTCCTGTGAGTCCGTGGAATACGACTTCGAAGAATTGCGCGCGAACCTTCTCGGGCGCCAGCTCGCCCGGCTTCCAAACGGCGCCGGATAGAATCGCGGCGGACGTCGCCATCAGCACCGCGACGGCCAGCCGCGGGTCGATGCTGCGGCGCAGCTCGCCGCGCTTCTGACCGCGGCGCACGAGCTCTTCCACCAAGGTGTGTAGGTCCTGACCCTGCTCGCGCGCCTCGGCGGCGACGTGCGGGGTCGCGAAGAACTCCTGCAAGAGACCCGACATCACGTCGGCCTGCGAGAGGAGCTTCTCGGAGATGTGCTCGACCAGCGCGCGAATCTCGCTGACCGCGTTCCTGCGCGGCTCGCGCAGCTCGGCGCGGAATTCGTCCGCGACCTGACGGTTCCACTCCCAGAGCAGCGCCGCCTTCGTCGGGAAGTGCAGGAAGAATGTGCCGCGTGCGACGTCGGCCGCGTCGCAGATCGCCTCGATCGTGACCGCCTCGAAGCCGCGCTTCGCAAACAGCTCCATCGCGGCGCTGAAGATCTCCTGGCGGGTGCGCTCTTTCTTCCGCGCGCGGCGAGTTACCGTGGGGGCAGCCGAGATCATTTCTGTAGCTTATTCCATAACTGGACTGAAGTCCATCAATCGTTCAGGATGCGGCGTCGTTCACTCGGAGGAGTCGTCATGCACGGCGCGGTCTTTCACGGCATCGGGAAACCGCTCACGATCGAGGAGCTTCCGGACCCCAAGCCGGGGCCGGGGGAGCTGGTGCTCGCGGTGAAGAGCTGCGGGATCTGCGGCTCCGACCTGCACGCCTCGTCGTTGCCGCCGGGCTTGCCGGCCGGGACCGTGATGGGCCACGAGTTCGCGGGCGAGGTCGTCGAGGTCGGCGCGGATCTGAAATCGCTCTGGAAGGTCGGCGACCGCGCCTGCGCGCTGCCCTGCATCGGCTGTGGGAAATGCCGCGCGTGTCTCGACGGCGACGTCATCGCGTGCACGAGCCTGCGCACCGTCGGACTGGGCCAGATCCCGGGCGCGTACTCGCAGTACGTGCTCACCGGCGGCAACGAGTCACTCCGCTTGCCCGCTAGCGTGACGTTCCGCGAGGGCGCGCTGGTCGAGCCGCTGGCCGTCGGCCTGCACGCGGTGAATCAGGCGCGACTCACTCCCGGAGAGCGCGTGATGGTGATCGGCGCCGGGCCGATCGGGCTCGCGGTCACGGCCTGGGCGCGCTTCTTCGGCGCGCGTGCGGTGGTCGTGAACGAGAAGGCGCCCGGGCGCATCGCGCTCGCCGCGAAGTTCGGCGCGACCGCGGTCGCGGACGTCTCCAAGGAAGATCCAGTCACCGCGTTCCAGCGCGAGACCGGCGGCCCGCCCGACGTGATCTTCGAGTGTGTCGGCATGCCCGGCCTCGTTCAGCAGTGCATTGGCATGGCGCGCTCGCGCGGCCGCGTCGTGGTCGTGGGTGTGTGCATGCAGCCGGACATGATTTTTCCGGCGCTGGCCATCATCAAGGAGGTCGAGCTGCGCTTCGTGGTCGCGTACCACCGGCGCGACTTCGAGCTTGCGATCGAGATGCTCGACCGCGGCCGCATCGCCGGCCACGACATGATCACCGACATCGTCGACCTCGCGTCGTTCCCGAGCGCCTTCGAGGCGCTGAAGACACCGACATCGCAGTGCAAAGTGATTCTCGAGCCGTAGGAGAGCGCGACATGGCCCCGTCTTTTCCCGAGCCGCGCTTCGTGCGCGCGAACGGCCTGCGCCTTGCGGTGTACGAGCAGGGCGCGGGCGTGCCCGTCGTGTTCTCGCACGGCTTCCCGGAGCTCGCCTATTCGTGGCGCCACCAGCTGCCCGCGCTCGCCGACGCGGGCTTTCGCGCGATCGCGCTCGACCAGCGCGGCTACGGTGCGAGTGACCGGCCCGAAGCGGTCGAGGCGTACGACATCGCGCAGCTCACGGGCGATCTCGTCGGCCTGCTCGACGCGCTCGAGCTGGAGCGCGCGGTGTTCTGCGGTCACGACTGGGGTGGGATGGTGATCTGGTCGTTGGGCCAGCTGCACCCTTCGCGCGTGCTCGGACTCATCGGCGTGAACACGCCGTTCATGGCGCGCTCGTCGCTGCCGCCGATCCAGTCACTCACGCAGATGATGGGACCCGAGCACTACATCGTGCACTTCCAGAAGCCGGGCGACGCCGACGCGCGGCTCGCGAAGGACGTGCGCCGCGTGTTCGAAGTCCTCATGCGCCGCGGCATCAAGCTCGCAGACGTCGACCTCTCGGGCGGCATCCGCAATCTGGCGGCCGCCGTCGAGGAAGGGCGCATGCTCGGTCAGCCGCTGCAGAGCGATGCGGAGCTCGACGTGTTCGTGCGCGCCTTCGAGCGCAGCGGCTTCACGGGCGGCATAAACTGGTACCGCAACATCGACCGCAACTGGCGACTCACCGAGCACGTCTCACAGACACTCGACGCGCCGTCGCTCATGGTGCTGGCCGAGGACGACTTCGCGCTCCCGCCCGCGATGGCCGACGGCATGGAGGCGCGCGTCGCGAATCTCGAGAAAGTGCTGATTCGCGACTGCGGTCACTGGACGCAGCAGGAACGCCCCGCGGAGCTGAATCGGATCCTGGTCGCCTGGTTGCGCCGCCAGTTCGGCGCGCGCCCAGCCCTCTAGTCCGAGGCGCTCAGGGGAAGCAGCGCGAGCGCGGAGCGCGTCGCGGATTCGATGAACTGCTTCGAGTCCGCGGGGTCGGAGCACAGCCAGAGCTCGACGTGCCCATGCACCGTCAGGATCAGCGAGCGGGAGATCGCGCGCGCCTCGTCAAGACCCAGGTGCCCGAGTGCGTTCGTCGGACCCTGCATCACCGCCTCGAGCGAGCTGCGCATCAGCTTGCCGACCGCCGGGTCACGCATGCCGAGGCCGACCAGCTCGTGGACGCAGGCGAGCAGGGTGCGGTTCTCGGGCGCGAAGACAATTGCGATCGCCGCCTCCGAGCGCGAGCGCGGCGTCGGCCCGCGCGACTCGGGGGACCCGAGCAACCCCCGATAGAGCCCGAGCGCCAGCGAGGCCACCTCGTGCAGCAAGTGGTCGCGCGACCCGAAGTGGTACAAGACGGCCGGCTTGCTCGTGTTCGCCTCTTTGGCGACCTCGGCGAGCGAAGCGCCGGCCAAGCCCTCGCGGCCGATCACGCGCACGGCCGCTTGCAGGATCGCTTCGCGAGACGCGGCGCCGCGGCGCGAGGCCCCGGAGACGGTCTTCATGGCTCACTCCTGCGGATCGTTCCTGGCGGGAATCATACTCCCCGAGGAGATCTGCTGCGGGAGCTCTCAGACCGGAGGGTCAATGTCGCGGGCGCGGCTCAGCTCGAGCTCGATGGCCGCGGCGATTTCCTCGAGCTGCTCGAGCGTCAGCGCTCGGCGCAAGCGCCCGACCACGCTCGCGAAAGCGGGCGCGTCGTCGGCGAATGCGAGGTCCGTGACTCCGACCTCGACCTTGGGCGACTCGAACATCGGCACGATGCGAATGACGTCGGCTTGGAGCTCGATCATCGCGGGCGCGGCGCGTCCGGTGGCGGGGTCGATCACTTCGATCTCACCGCGTCGCATGAGGCGGCGGAGATACCCGGCTTGCTGGCGTGGGGTGGGAGACGGCATCGCAAGGCGGTCGTGCAAGCGACGGACCAGACGCGGCGCGCGCGCTGTGCGTTCGCGGCGCGCGCGCTGCGCAACGGATGCGCAATTCGAGACAAAGATCTTCCGTCGAGTGGAAGCGCGCGTCAGCTCGCCGACTCGGCCGTCGCCTCCGCGAGCGCGCGCTTTGCGATGCGCGCGATCAGGAACACGACGACTGCGGTGACCAAGCCGATGACGATGCGCAAGCCGCCGCCCGTGTCGCCGACGACCGAGCCGAGATACACGTACACGAAGGTCCAGGGCAGCATGCCCGTACACGCAATTGCGTAGTCGCGGAAGCTGACGCGCGTGAGGCCGAGCGCGTAGTTCCCGAACGAGAACGGGAACAGCGGCGAGAGGCGCAACAGGAACACGATGCGCAGGCCCTCTTTCGCGATCGCGCGGTCGACGGCTGCGAAGCGCTTGTTGCCGACGATGCGCCGCTCGATCGCGCTGCGCGCGAAGCTGCGTGCGAGCCCGAATGCCGCGCACGCGCCCAGACTCGCGCCGATGAACACGTACAGGGTTCCCGCGGCGAGCCCGAAGATCGCGCCTGCCGCGAGCGTGAGCACGGAGCCGGGGACGAACGCGAGTACGCCGAGTACGTAACCCGCGATGAACGCGATCGGGCCCCAGGGGCCGAGTGTCTTGACCCAATCGGCGAACTCGCGGAACCACGCGGCGATGATCTCTCCGTAGAAGTAGACGACGAGCGCGACCAGGAGCAGAGGAACGAGGATGCGAGCCGCGGTCGCCGCGAGCGAGGAGGGTGTCGCCGGTTCCGCCTGGGGTGTCGCTTCCGCCATGGGCTGGCATCGTCGCACAGCGGCACCGGAACTCGCATGCGCCGGAGCCCGCGATCGAGCTTTTGAAATATCCCCGATCCACGCGTTCCTGTTTCGTTTTTCCGCTCGCACTCCGCCAGCTGAAAAAAAACTTCTAAAGGAGTTGGCGACCCTGACGAAACGTTCTCATAGAGAGCGGGGCTGGCCGGGGTTGATCGAAGGTGCCGGTCAAAAGACCTGCAGAGACGAAGTAGGCCCAAAGGGGCCGAGCAAACGGAACAACTGGGGGGAATCGCGATGGCGGAGAATCTGATCACGGTGCGTGAGGCGGCCAACTTTCTGCGCATCTCGGCGCGTACGGTCTATCGCCTGATCGAGTCGGGCCAGATCGGCGCGGTGCGCATCGGCAAGCAGTGGCGCATTCCGGCGAACGATCTGCCGGGAGTCACGATCGTCGAAGGGCCGAACGGCCCGCAGCTGCAGACGCACGCAGCGTCGAACGCCTAGAGCGTCGGCGAACTGAACACTGCGCCGGCTCTCGGCAACGGGGGCCGGCGCAACGTGTTCAAGCGCGGTCGAGCTGGCGCAGCGGCCGACCCGGAAACAGCTGCGACGCCTCGTCGGCCTGCTTGATCACCGCTTCGAGCTCCTCGCGCAGCTCGAAGCAGATCGCGTGCAGCGCGCGGCGCTCGTCTTCGGGGTCGAGCATGTCCTGCGCGCGCAAGCGCGACAGTGACGCCGCGGACTCGAGCATCGCCTGCACGAGCCGACTGCGCGCGCTGTGATACAGCGCGCGGCTCTCCATGAGTCCCGGCGGGGGCTCGTTGCGCCGTTCGCCGTGGAGCTGCAGCGCGTCGAGGATTCCGTCCTGCCGCGACAGCTCGCTCGCTGAGTCACAGCCGCAGAGAAGCACGGCGGTGAGCTCGGAGCGCGCGCCATCGGACTGTGGCCCGGCGCAGAGCTTCCAGAGGTCGCGGCCAATGCGCAGGAGCTCGATCAAGAGCTTGCGTCCTTGCCCCACTTGCAGGCGCGGCATCGCGTCGGAGACGGCGTGCACGAGCACGGCCGGCGGCGGCGACTCGGTCTTGTCGCCGAGCAGTGTCTCGCGCTGTATCCACGTCCAGCCGGCTACGAGCGCCGCGGCCGCGGGCACGACGCTCGCGGCGAGCAGTAGCGGGAAGCCGGCAAACGCCGCGCTCGCGCCCGCCGCGACGGTGGCGGCTGCGAGCGCCAGACTCCAGTGAGGCAACGCGCGCCAACAGAGGTCGACCCCCAGGGCGCGCGCTTCGATGCCGCGGCCGCGCAGCCGCTTCACCAGCGCTTCCGCGTGTGCCTTCGACACGCGCACGAGCGCACGCTGAGCGTTCGCGGCGCTGCGCAGCGCGAGCTGGCGCGGGGGAATGCTGGTCAGCTCCGACAGGAGTCTCAGCTGGTTGGCGCGGGCGTCGCGGCCGCGCGCGGGTACGACGAGCAGAAGCGTGTCGGCCTCGCCGCCCTCGACGTCCTCGCAGTGCGGACAGACCGTGCGGCCCAGGGTGCCCGGCCGGCGACACAGCACGCAGACGCGCAGCGCGCGTCCGTCGCCGACCTCGTCGCCGCGACTCTCGAGCGAGCGCTGCGAGAGAGCGCGTCCGAGCCGCTCGGCGGTTTCGAGGCGATGCCCGGGCTCGGCGCGCGTCGCGCGCGCCACGATCTCGTCGAGCCACTCCGGGACTTCCGCGCGTTTCTCGCGCGGGTGATAACCGGCCGCGAGCGGCGCGGGCGGGAGATTCGGTCGCTGGCCCTTCGGCGCGCTGCCGACCAGCGCGAAGTAGAGCGCGAGGCCCAGCGCGTACACGTCGGAGCGCGAGTCCGCGATCTGTCCCTCGATGACTTCGGGCGGGAGATACGCTGCGTGAGTCACGGGGTCTTCGGGCAAGGTGAGCAGCGCCTGACCCTCGAGCCGCGCGCAGCCGAAGTCGGCGAGCCGTGCGCGCCCGCCCGCGTCGAGCAGGATGTTCTCGGGCTTCACGTCGTGATGCACCACGCCGCAGCGGTGCGCGGCGTACAGCGCCTCGGAGACCTCGATGCCCAGGCGCGCGACCGCGTCGGGGTGCATCGGTCCGTCCGCGGCGACGGCGCCAGCGAGTGAGCGGCCCGCGACCAGCTCCATGGCGATCAGGCTCCACGAGCCGTGGTCGACCAGCTCGAGCGGGCGCACGATTCCTGGATGCGAGAGCGCGCGCACGATCTCCGACTCGCGGCGCAGACGCTGGCGCGAGAAGTGAGCCGTCGCCGGAGTGAGTGCGAGCAGCTTCAGCGCGACATCCGTGCCGGTCTGGCGGTCGCGCGCCAGGTAGACGATCGAGCGTTCCCCTCTCCCGAGCTCGCCGGTGAGCTCGTACCGGTCGGCGACAATAGAGCCGGACGGCAGCCCGAGGGGTGCTTGCATCCCGAGACACTTCGGCGCCCCGCGCCGTGACCTTGACACCAATTCGCGCACGTTTCCTAGAACGTGCAGTCATGGCGCAGCTCTCGTGCAGCTAACCCCCGGAGGTGGGGTCTTCGGCTTCTGCGCCTGGCGGGGTGTCGTCGTCGAGGTGGTCGAGGTAGCCGTCGGGCAGCGCGACGCGCTGCGTGCCGCCGCTCTTGCCGCGCGGCGCGCGCACAGCCATGGGGGAGAAGGGTTCGTCGCGCTCGATCCCGGCCAGGATCTGCTCGAGCTCGGCCAGGTCACGCACCGCACACAGCCGAACGCGCAGCGCCTTGCTGTCGCGGAAGCCCTTCGTGTACCAGGTCGCGTGTTTGCGGAAGCCGCGCACGCCGAACGACTCGCCGAACCAGCCCGCGAGCAAGCGCGCGTGCGCGAGCATGAGCTCCGCGACTTCGCCGAAGCGCGGCGGGTCGAGTGGCGCGCGCCCGTCGAAGACGTCGGCGAGATCGCGAAACAGCCACGGTCGACCGAGGCAGCCGCGGCCGACGACCACGCCGTCGCAGCCGGTCGCGCGCATCATGCGCAGCGCGTCCTCGGCTTCCCAGATGTCGCCGTTGCCGAGCACCGGGATCGAGCGCACCGCTTCGCGCAATCTCGCGATCGCATCCCAGCGCGCTTCGCCGTCGTAGAGCTGCGCGGCCGTGCGCGCGTGGAGGGCGACCGCCGCGCAGCCCTCCCGCTCGGCGATGCGGCCGCAGTCGAGGAACGTCTCGTGGTCGTCGTCGATGCCGATGCGGAACTTCAACGTCACCGGGATTCCGCGCGCGCGAGACACCGCGGCATGCACGATGTTTCGCAACAGCCTCGGCCGCAGCGGCAGAGCGGCGCCTCCGCCGCGCCGAGTGACCTTGCGCACCGGGCAGCCGAAGTTCATGTCGATGTGGTCGACCCGGCCCGTGTCGACGAGAAACGCGACGGCCTCGCCGACGTATCTCGGGTCGACGCCGTAGAGCTGCAGGCTGCGCGGCTTCTCCTCGGGGCTGAAGCCCGCGAGTCTCAGCGTCTTCTCGTTGCCGTCGACGAGCGCGCGCGCGGTGATCATTTCCGATACGTACAGGCCCGCGCCGAAGCGCTTGCACAGGGTGCGGAAGGGGGCGTTCGTGACGCCGGCCATGGGCGCGAGCACCACGGGGGGCCAGACCTCGAGCGCACCGATCGAGAGTGGCGCGAACTCACCGCGCCGCGCGGGGGGCACGTCGCGATTCAGTGCGCTGCGGTATTGCTCGTCCATCCCGGGCGTCGAAGCGTAGCGGGACCCGATTGACTATGCTGCGCGGCGCTCGGGGGGATACGCAGAATTGAGACGGTTCGGATTTCTCCTCGCGCTCGGCCTCGTGCCCTTGTTCGGGCTCGGTGCGATCGGCCTCGTCGACTACGACGAAGCGGCGTACGCCGAGGTCGGGCGCGCGATGCTGGCGACGGGCGACTGGCTCGTGCCGAAGCTGTGCGGCCATCCGTGGTTCGAGAAGCCGCCGCTCCTCTACTGGACCGCGGCCGCGGGCATGAAACTCCTCGGTGTAGGGCCAGCGGGGGCGCGGCTCGGCACCGCGCTCGCCGGCGCCTTGGCGCCGCTCCTGCTGTTCGCCTTCGCGCGCCGGCCGCTCGGCGATCGTGTGGCGTTCGGCAGCGCGCTGGCGCTCCTGGCGTCCGTCGAGTTTGCGGGGATCGCGCGGCTCGCGTTCACGGACATGCTTTTGCTGCTGTGGCTCGTGGTCTGTCTCGGCGCGCTGCATCGCGCATTCGAGGCCCGCGAGCGCAGCACGGGCTGGTTCGCGCTCGGCTGCCTCGCCGCTGCGCTCGCGGTGCTGACGAAGGGGGCGATCGGCGTGCTGTTGCCCGGCGCCGTGGCTCTGCTCGAGCTCGGCCTTCGCCGGCGACTGCGCGACGCGCTGCGCCCGAGCTGGCTCGCGCCCGGGGCGGCGATCCTCGTCGCGGTCGGCGGCTCTTGGTATCTCGCGCTCGGACTCACTCAGCCGGGCGGCTTCGGCTTCATGCGCGCGCTGTTTCTCGAGAATCACGTCGGCCGCTTCAGTCGACCGATGCAGGGGCACAGCGGGAGCATCTTCTACTACGTGCCGGTGCTCCTGGTCGGCCTCTTCCCGTGGAGTCCGTTCCTGCCGCTCGCGTTCGCGCGCGCGAACCTGCGCGCCGACGACGAGCGCGCGCGCTTCCTGCGCCTGTTCGCGCTGTTTTCGGCGGTGACGTTGCTGTTCTTCTCGATCGCCGCGACCAAGCTCGCGAACTACATCGTGCCCGCGTTCCCGGGCCTCGTGCTGCCGGTCGGCGCGCTGCTCGCGCGCCCGCGCACCGCACGCGATCCCGCGCTCGCTTGCTCGTGGGCGGTGACTCTCGGCTGCGTCGCGGCGCTCGCGCTCGCCGCCGCGCTTCTGCCGCTCGTTCACCCGCAGCTTCCGGCGCTGCTCGGCGAGAGTGCGGCGCGACATCCGGCGCTCGCGAACCCACTCCAGCTCGGCGTCGGCGGCGCGCTGGCCGCGTGCGCGCTGGCGGCTGGCGCTGTGGCCGCGCTGCTCGCCTGGCGCGCGCGGCGCCCCGAGCGCTCGCTCGCGGCGCTCGCGTGCGGGGCGATCGCCTTCTACACCGTCGTGTTTCAAACGGTGCTACCGCGCGTCGACGCGCAAATCGGTGCTCCTCTGCGCCGCATCGCGGTGCGCGCCGCGGCACTCACGAAGCCCGACGAGCCCGTGCTCATGCTCGGGCTGCGCCATCGCCCGAGCGTCTGCTTCTACGCCGAGCGGCCCACTCACTACGTGAGCCCCACCGGAGGGCGTTGGGCGGAGGCAGAGGTCTTCGGCGAGCGCCGCGCTCGCATCGGCATCACGGGCGAGCCGCAGCTCGCGCGCTTCTCACAGAGCTCGCGGCTCGAAGTTCTCGAGCGCGACGGCGGCTACGTGCTGTTCCGAACTCCCGACGCCGGAGCGCGAACCGCGCCCTGAGCGCCCGTGCGCAGCGAGCGCGACGCGAGCCAGAGAAGTGCGGCGAGCGCGGCTGCGCCCCCGGCGCGCACCGCCAAGGTCTTCGCGACGAGCACGCGCGCCTCGGGCTTCGGCAGTGCGACGCCGTCCCAGCGGAGCACCGGATTCAGATACAGAACCGCGCCGTGGGCGATGACTTCCACGCGCACGTAAGGGTCGTCCGCGCCGAGCGCGTAACTCGCCTCGGCGCGCCCCGACACTTGGTGGCGTAGGTCGCCGTGCGGGCCGTAGAAGCGGATCACGCTCGCGACCTCACCGACACGCACGTGAAGCTGGCCGTCCTCGATCTCGCACCGCTCGAGCGCGATGGGTCCCTCGCCCTGGCGCGTGTAGAGCGAATGGAAGCGCCCGTCGCGCAGCGCGCGCAGCACGGCGTCGCGCGTGCGCTCCTCGGTGTGGATCACGACCGCCCCGACGCCGAGGTGACTCCCCCCGCCGGTCTCGGTCTGCGCGTGGCCGTCGTCGGCGGCCATGCCCCAGACGGGCCGGCCGGCCGAAAGCGCGGCATCCCAGAAGTCGTCCCAAACGCCGTACTTCGTGGCGACCTCGACGGCGTCGTAGCCGGTGAGCTGCTCGAGGTCGGCGATCGAAAAAGACTCCGCCTTCGTCGGGTGATTCACGACGATGAACGGCGCGCTCGCGCGGAGCTGGTCGATCACGTGCTGCTTCTGGCGCGTGCTCGCGCCGAGCGGATAGTCGAACCAGGTCACGTGCTCCGCGCCGATCACCGTGTGGTGGTGGCGCCCGGGCGTGTAGCCGTGCTCGTACGACGAGACGTAGATCTCACCGTCGTTGCCTTCGGGCGGCGAGAGCGACATGTAGTCGCTGATGCCGATCACGTCGTAGCCGCGCTTCTCGTACATCGCGAACAGCTCATGGCGCGGTGTGTTGCCGAAGGTGAGTCCGCCCCAAGCCTCGGAGTGCGCGTGGAAATTGGCGAGCAGTCCGCCCCCGCGATAGCCGGCGTACGGGTTGTACCAGCGCTCGCCGCGGAACGGCTGCGGCGCTGGAAACTCGTAGAACGGAGCCCAGGCGAGCTCGAAGTACGCGAGCGCGGCGAGCGCCAGCAAGAGCGCGGGAAGCAGACGCTTTGCGATCCGTGTCACGCGCGGGAGAATTACACGCGCGCGGCCGGTCCGCCGCGCCAAAACGCCTCGAGCGCAGGCACGGGATCCGATGTGAACACGATCTCATCCCGCCACCACGCAGGCAGGCGGTCGAAGTACTCGGGCTCGGCGAAGCGGCGGTCGAGGAGCACGATCGCGCCGACGTCGTCAGGCCCGCGCAAGACCCGGCCGCCCGCCTGCACCGCGCGCGCGAGACCGGGAACGAGGTAGGCGTACTCGAAGCCCGCGCCCAACTCGCGCTCGAAGTGTGCGCGCACGAGCTCACGCTCGAGGTCGAGCTTGGGCAGACCGGGCCCGACGACGAACACCCCGATCGCGAGCTCGCCCGCGTAGTCGACGCCCTCGGCCAACACACCTCCGTGTACGCCGCAGACGAGCAAGGTCTCGCTCCGGTTGGCGCGCAGCCGCGCGAGAATCGGCTCCACGGGCGCGCCCGGAAGCTGCAAGATCACGCGCAGCTCGCCTGCGGGCAGCTTGGCGACGACCTCGTCGCGGAAGGCGAAGCTCGGGAAGAACGCGAGCCAGTTGCCCCGCCGCGTGGCCGCGCAGCGCGCGATCGTGCGCGCGATCTCCGCGGCGTGCTCGGAGCGCACGCGGAAGCGCGTGTCGACCGAGGTCGAGCCGACCAGCAGGCGGTGCTCGCGTGGAAACGGGCAGGGGAGATCGAGAGAGAGACTCCGCGGCCCCGCGACGCCGAGGAGACGCGCGTGGTGCTCGAGCGGCGCGAGCGTCGCGCTCATCAGCACCGCGGCGTGAAAGGCGCGAATGCGCGCGCCGATCCAGGGGGCGGGATCGAGACACAAGAGCGACGCGCGCTCGGGCGACCAGAGCGCGGCGAACTGATCCGGATCGGTGTCGGCCGCGCTCGCGAAGCCGCGCAGGTCGCCGAGCGCGCTCTGCACCGGATCGCGCAGGCGCGCGTCGCGTCCCTCGCGCCGCGGCGCGAGCCGAGCATCGCGCGGGCCCGCGTGATTGAGGAGCGCCTGCGTCTCGGACTGCGAGATCGCGGCGCGCAGCGCGATCGGCTCCCAGAAGCCGCGCGCCGCGGGCTCCACCCAGGGCGCGATCGACTCGCGCTCCTCGCCGAGCCGCGCTGCGACCTCGGAGCAGTGACTCGCCACCTCGCGCAAGAGCGCCCCCGCCTGCCCGTAGGCGGGCTCGCTCTGAGCCTCGAGCGCGGCGCCGAGCGAATCGAGGCGCGCGAGCTCGAGCGCGGGCGAGAGCGCGCCGCGCGCCCGCTCCGGCAGGTCGTGCGCCTCGTCGACGATGAGCAAGTCGCGGCCGTTCGCGCCGTTCAAGAGGTGGCGCAGCGCAACGCGCGGGTCGAAGACGTAGTTGAAGTCGCAGACGACGACGGTCGCACGCTGTGCCAGGCGCAGGCTCACCTCGAACGGGCACAGCTCGTGTGCGCGCGCTTCGACGGCGACCTCCTCCGCGGTGACCACGCCGCGCGTCTCTAGTGAGTCGAGGAGGCCCGTCCGCGCGAGGCGCTCGACGA
>JBGQIB010000032.1:0-36677 GCA_041498295.1 bacterium
CGCGCAGTGAGCCGCAGGCGAACGAAGTCAGGCGGTCGGCGCGAGGCGAGGGCCGTCCCGAGCCGAGCCCGCAAGCAGCAAAGCTGCGCGCAGTGAGCCGAAGGCGAACGAAGTCAGGCGGTCGGCGCGAGGCGAGGGCCGTCCCGAGCCGAGCCCGCAAGCAGCGAAGCCGCGCGCAGTGAGCCGCAGGCGAACGAAGTCAATAAGTCAGGCGGTCGGCGCCGCCAGTGACGGGCGCGTGTTCAGGTCCGCGACCGAGAAGCCGGCGAGCCGCTTGTAGGACTCGGCGATCGCCGCGAGCTCGCCCTCGCGCACCACGTCGCTGACGCGCACAAAACCGTCGGGCGCGCGATCCTCGACGAGCTGCAGGCCGGCTTCGGGTCCCTGGCGCCGGTTCGCGAGCACGATCTCGGAGGTCGCGGCGCGCCGGATCTCGTCGTAGCGCGCGAGGCCGCGCTCGGGATCGCCCGCGTGGTGACGCAGACAGCCGGTGAGCACGCGCGCGTCGAGGATCGCCTGCGAGGCACCGTTC
This sequence comes from bacterium, assembly GCA_041498295.1. GTDB lineage: Bacteria > Myxococcota_A > UBA9160 > SZUA-336 > SZUA-336 > VGRW01. The sequence goes on from JBGQIB010000032.1 coordinate 533, forward strand.
GAGCCGATCGGGTACATCGGGTGGGCGGCGTCACCGAGCAGTGTCACCGGCCCGAAGCTCCAGCGCGGCAGCGGATCGCGGTCGACCATCGGATACACGTACACGGGGCCGGCCGCGCGGATCAGCGCGGGCACGTCGAGCCAGTCGAAGCGCCAGCTCTCGAAGCGGGGCAGAAAGTCCTCGAGCCGGCCCGGCTTGTTCCAGTCTTCGCGCTCCGCGGCCACGCTCGCGTCGCAGCGCAGCTCGGCGACGAAGTTCAGCGTCTGCCGCGCGCCCGCGGTCGCGATCGGATAGCAGACGAACTTCTGACTCGTGTGACCCGACATGATCATCGTGCGGCCGTCGAGGAACGGCGCCGCTTCAGCCGTGCCACGCCACATCAGCGCGCCATTCCAGCGCGGCGGCCCCTCGCCGGGATAGAAGGAACACCGCGCGGTCGAGTGAATGCCGTCCGCAGCGATGAGCAGGCGGGCGTCCACAGAGTGAGTCACTCCACCGCCGCGCGCAATCAGCGCGCGGCGCACGGGAGAACGGCCGGAAAAAGTCGCGCGCACGCCCTTGCCGGGCTCTGCCTCGAAGCGCTCCAAGTGGGCACCGAGCTGGATCCGGTCCGCGCCGATGCGCGCGCGCGCCGCGTCGAGCAGGAGCATCTGCAGCACGCCGCGGTGGATCGAGATCTGCGGCCAGCGATACCCCGCGTGGAGGCCGCGCGGCTCGGCCCAGATGCGCTGACCCCGCTTGGTGTAGTAGGCGAGCTCGCCGCAGCAGATGCCCGCCGCCTCGAGCGGGGCGCGCAGGCCGAGCTCGTCCAGCTCGCGCACGGCGTGCGGCAGCAAGTTGATGCCGACACCGAGCGGTTTCAGCTCGGGCACCGACTCGAAGACGCGCACGGGAAAGCCGGCGTCGGAGAGCGACAGCGCCGCGGCGAGTCCGCCGATGCCCGCGCCCACGATCGCGATCTCGCCGTGCATCGGCCGATGATCTCACAGCACGTCCGACGTGACGTCCGTTCGGCTTCGCCTCACTGCGCGCGCCTCCGGCGCTTGCTCGCTCGCTCGGGACGGCCCTCGCTCGCTTGTGGTTCAATTGCGCGATGCGACTGGGACTCATCCTCGCCGCCCCCACGATCGCGGATCAAATCGCCGCCGCGCGCCACGCGGAAGCACGCGGCTTCGACTCCGTGTGGACCATCGAGTTCTTCAACATGCACGGCTTCGTGCGGCTCACCGCGGTGGCGACCGCGACCGCGCGCGTGAAGCTCGGCACCGCGATCGCCTACGCATTCATGCGTACCCCCATGCTCGCGGCCGCGGCTGCGCTAGACATCGACGAGCTCTCGGGCGGACGCATGATCCTCGGCCTGGGCAGCGGGACGCGCTCCATGAACGAGCGCTGGTATTCGGTGAAGTTCGACGACCCGCCCGCGCCGCGCATGCGCGAAGCGGTGAAGCTGGTGCGCGCGGCGTTCGCGGCGCAGAAGGGTGGCGGCCTCAAGTTCGACGGCCGCTACTACCAGATCGACATCCCGCAGTTCGCGCGCCCGGGCGCGCCGCGCGCAGAAATTCCGGTGTATGTCGCGGCAGTGAATCGCGGCATGATCCGTGCCGCCGCCGCGGTCGCCGACGGGCTCGTCGGCCACCCGATCTTCACGCGCAAGTACATCGCCGAGCACGTGCTGCCCGAGCTCGAGGGCTCACGCTGCGCGCTCGCGCCTTACGTCATCTGCTCGGTGAGTGACGACGTCGATCAAGCGCGCCGCGAAGCGCGCGCTCAGATCGCGTTCTACTACACGACCAAGCTGTATCACTCGGTGCTCGACACGCACGGCTGGCGCTCGGTCGGCGAGGAGATCGCTGCGGCGTACCGGCGCGGCGACTTCGCGGCCATGACGGCCGCGGTGCCCGACGCGCTCGTCGACGAGATCGCGATCGCGGGTCGGCCCGACGAGGCGCGCGACCGGCTGCGCCTCTGGGACAAACTCACCGAGCAGCCGCTGCTGTACCCGCCCACCATCGGCGTCGCCCCCGGGCGCGTGCGCGAGAATCTCGCCGCCATCGCCGACACCTTCTCCGATTGACTTCGCTCGCCTGCGGCTCGCTGCGCGCGGCTTCGCCGCTTGCGGGCTCGGCTCGGGACGGCCCTCGCCTCGCCACTCTCTTCAGTCACTCCGGCGCGAGCGGAAGAGTGAAGAAGAACGTCGAGCCGCGGGCCGGCTCGGACTCCAGCCAGATCCGCCCGCCGTGGCGCTCGACGATGCGGCGGCAGATCGCGAGCCCCATGCCGGAGCCCTCGCGCACCTCCGCGTGCGCGCGCTCGAAGACGCGGAATACGCTCTCGTGGTGCGCGGGCGCAATGCCGATGCCGTTGTCGCGCACGAACACCAGCGCATCGTGCTCGCGCAGCTCGGCGCCGACGGCGATGACCGGCGCCGCCGGCGAGCGGAAGCGCAGCGCGTTCGCGAGCAGGTTCTGGAACACGCGCGCGATCTGGATCGGGTCGGCGAGCACGCGCGCGAGCGTCTCGACCTTGATCTCGGCGCCGGCCTCGGCGAGCGCCGGTCGCAGGTTCTCGAGCGCCCACTCGAGCGCCTGAGCGAGCTCGCTCGCCTCGGCGCTGACACGAATCTGTGTCGCGCCCGCGTAGTCGACGAGGTCGCGCAGCAGGGTGCGCATACGACTCACTTGGCGCAGCGCGAGCCCGAGATCCGCGGTCTCGCCGCGCAGTGAGTCGCCGAGCTCGCGCTCGAGGCTGCGCAGCGGCTCCTGGAGATCGTGGGCGCCGGCGAAGGCGAGCTCCTCGAGCTCGCGGTTCGCGGCCTCGTGCCGCCCGACCTCGGCCCGCGCCGCGTCGCGCGCCGTGACCAGGTCGTCGATCGGGAAGAGCGAGCCGACGAAACACTCGAGCGCGCCGCCCGGATCGAAGCCGGGCCGCGCGTCGAGCCGCGCCCAGCGGTAGACGCCGTCGGCCGCGAGCACGCGGAAGTCGAGCGCCAGCGCGCGCGGCGCTTCGACGAGGTCCGCCCAAGTTGCGAGCCAGGCGCCGCGGTCGTCGGGGTGCACCGCCTCGAACCAACCGCGCCCGCGCGCGTCCGACGCATCGCAGCCGAGGAACTCGAGAAAGCGGCGGGTGAAGTGCGTGAACTCGCCGCGCGCGTCGCACTTCCAGAGCATGGCGGGCGCCAGGGCGGCACTGTGCTGTGTCGGAGCGAGGCTCGGCGTGAGAACCGAACTCGGCGCAGGTGGCGCGGCGACGTGGCGAGCGGGCAGCGCCAGGAGCTCGGCGAGCGCCGCCTCGAGTACGGCAGGAGTCACGCCGTCGCGCGCGAGCAGCGCGCAGCCGCCGAGCGCCCGCGCCCGCTCCGCCGCTTCGCCGTCGCCGAATGCCGCGAGCACGAGCGCGCGCGTCGTGCCCCCGCGCGCGCGCCGCTCTCGCAACACGTCGAGCGCGCCGTGACCGGCGAGTGACACGTCGAGCAGCAGCGCGTCGACACTTTCGCTCTCGAGATCCGCGCGCAGCTCGGCCGTGTGGACCGCCCCGAGCCACTCGACTCTGCCCGTACGCGTGATCGCCTCGAGCGCCGCCTGCAGCTCCGGCTCCGACGCGCTGTCCGCCGGATGGACCAAGAGCCGCACGAGCTCGCGCCCGCCGCGCGCCTCGACTTCCCCCACGCGGCGCAGGATATACCAGGTTCGCGCGCGCGGCCCGGTTCTCTAGCGCGCGACCTCGAGCTCGAGCCGTTTGGGCCCGCGCACCAGGAACGAGTCGCAGAGCTCGCGTTCGCCCGTGAGTCGGAGCTTCGGCAGCCGCGGCGCGAGCGCCTCGAGCGCGACGCGCGCTTCCAGCCGCGCGAGGGAAGCGCCCAGGCAGAAGTGTTTCCCGAAGCCGAAAGACAGAATCCCCTGCGTGTCGCGATCGATGTCGAAGCGATCCGGGTCGGCGAAGCGGCGCTCGTCGCGGTTCGCGGAGCCGAGCAGCGCGCAGGCGATCGCGCCCTTCGGGATGCGCACGCCGGCGACGTCCACGTCCTGCCGGACGGTCCGGAAGACGAGCTGCACCGGGGCATCCCAGCGCAACGTCTCCTCGAGCGCGAACGGCACGAGCGCCGGGTCGGCCGCGACGCGCTCGCACGCGTCCGGGTGACGCAGAAGTGCGTTTACCGTGTTTCCGATCAGATTCGTCGTGGTCTCGTTGCCCGCGACGAGCAGCAACAGCACGAATTGGAACACCTCGCGGTCGCTGAGTCCCTGGCCGCCGTCCTGCTCCGCGACGATCGTGCTGATCACGTCGTCGGCGGGATTGAGCCGGCGCTCGCGCGCGACGCCCGAGACGTACCGGATCATCTCGGCGAGCGCGGAGCCGAACGCCGGCGAGAACGGCGTCGCGCGGCCCGAGCCGGTCGAGTTCGTGATGATCGCGTCCGACCAGCGCTTGAAGTCCGCGCGGCGCTCCGGCTCGATGCCGAGCATCTCCGAGATGATCGTGACCGGCAGCGGGATCGAGAGCTCCTCGACCAGATCGAAGCGGTCGCGCCTCGCGATGCGCGCGAGACACTCGTCGGCCACCTCGCGCGCGCGCTTCTCCCACGCGGCGACACGCCGCGGTGTAAAGCCGCGGTTGACCACCGCGCGCAGGCTCGTGTGGCGCTCGCCGTCCTCGGCGATCAGGTTGCGCGCGTTCGCGAACGTGAGCGGGTTCAGACGCGTGCGCGCGAACAGCGACACGAGAAAGCGGATCGCGGCCCAGCTCAGCGGCGGCGCGCCCTCCTTCCCGTTGTTCATGATCATCGTGAACATGGCGCGCGACGAGAACACGTCGTCGGCGCGCAGCACCGCCTGCACGTCCTCGTAGCGCGACACACACCACACGTGCGCTTCCGGCGCGAAGTGCACCGGCGCGTGCGCGCGCAGCTCGCGGTAGTGCGGATACGGATCGCTCGAGAACTCGGGGCGGAACGGTTCGTAGCGGATCACGCGGGCGGCCCTCCCGCAGGGAACCTTAGCAGGTCATCTTCTCGCGCATGAGATGGATGCTCGCCGCGCTCACACTCGCGCTCGCGCTCGGCTGCGGCGGGGACGAACGGTCCCCGGAGGACCAGGTGCGGCGCGTGCTCGCCGCGCTCGAAGCCGCCGCCGAGGCGCGCGACGTGGGCGCGATGAAGGAGTACCTCTCCGAGTGGTACCAGGATGCGCAGGGAAACGACCGGCGCACCGCGCTCGGCCTGGCCACCGGACACTTCATGCGAAACAAATCGGTGTACGTCTTCGCGCGCATCGGCGCGGTCGAGATCGCCGAGCCCGGCCTGGCGCGCGCCGAGGCGCTGGTCGCGCTCGCGGGCACGCCGATCGCGGATGCCGGTGCGCTGCCGCAGGTGCACGCGGATCTCTATCGCTTCGACGTGCGGCTGCGCGACGAACGCGGCACGTGGCGCGTGATCTCTGCCGCATGGCAACCCGCGACTCTCTCCGATTTCAGTTCCAATTGACTTCGCTCGCCTGCGGCTCGCTGCGCGCGGCTTCGCCGCTTGCTAGCTCGGCTCGGGGGCGGCCCTCGCCTCGCTGATCGCGAAGCGGATTTCGAGTAGGCTGCCGTCATGGCCAAAGGCGCACTGGTTCTCGGGGTCGGGGCGATGGCGGGTCTGGGCGGCGCGCTGTGCAAGCGCTTCGCGCACGAGGGTCTCGAGACGTTCGCCGCGGGGCGCACGAAGGCCAAGGTCGACGCCGTCGCCGCCGAGCTCCGCGCGAACGGCGGGCGCGCTCACGCGCTCGTCGCGGACGTCACGTCCGCCGCCGACATGGCGCACGCCTTCGAGTCGGTCGAGAAACAGACCGGCGCTCCGCCCGAGCTCGTCGTCTACAACGCGGGCAACATGGCCGTCGGCGGACTCACCGACATGACCGACGCATTCTTCGAGGCCGCCTGGCGCGTATGCGCGTTCGGCGCGTTCCTGTGCGGCCGCGAAGCCGCCCGCCGCATGGCGCCGCGCGGCAGCGGCACGCTCATCTTCACGGGCGCGACCTCGTCACTCCGCTCGCGCCCGCCGTACATCGCATTCGCCGCCGCGAAGGCCGCCGAGCGCGCCGTCGCCCACGGCCTGGCCCGCGAGTTCGGCCCCAAGGGCCTCCACGTCGCCCACGTGATCGTCGACGGCGCCATCGACGGGGAGCTCGTCAATTCGCGCCTCCCACAAGTCAAGCAGTCACTCGGCGCAGACGGCATGCTCTCCATCGACGCCCTCGCCGACGCCTACTGGATGCTCCACACCCAACACCGCTCCGCCTGGACCCTCGAGCTCGATCTCCGGCCGTACAAGGAGAGCTTCTGATCGCCGCGAAGCGCTTCGGTCCACTGGACCGCAACGTCCCCGCAATCGGCCAAGGCACCTGGCAGATGGGCCGCGACGACCGCGCAACAGCCGTGACTGCGCTGCGCCGCGGTCTCGAGCTGGGCTTGACTCACATCGATACGGCCGAGCTGTACACGGGCTCCGAGGCGCTCATCGCCGAAGCGATCGCAGGCCGCCGCGACGAGGTGTTTCTCGTCTCGAAGGTGTCGCCCCAGAACGCTTCGCGGAAGGGAACGATCTCCGCGTGCGAGCAGTCACTCCGCCGCTTGCGCACGAACCGCATCGACGCATACCTGCTGCACTGGCGCGGAAATCACCCCCTCGAGGAAACTGTCTCCGCCTTCGAGCAGCTCGAGCGCGACGGCAAGATCGCCGCCTGGGGCGTCAGCAACTTCGACGTCGACGACCTCGAGGAGCTCCTCCCGCTCGGCCGCCCTGTCTGCAACCAAGTCCTCTATCACCTCGAGCAGCGCGCCATCGAGCACGCCGTCCTGCCCTGGTGCGAGAGACACGACGTCGCCCTCGTCGGCTACAGCCCCTTCGGCAGCGGTCGCTTCCCGAACCCGCGCAGCCCCGGCGGCCGCACTCTGGCAACGATCGCCGCAGCCCACGGAGTCACTCCCCGGCAAGTGGCCCTGCGCTTCCTCGTCCGTCGAGATTCTCTCTTCGCGATCCCGAAAGCCTCGAATCCCGACCACGCCGCCGAGAACGCCGGCGACGCCTCCGTCGACCTCACGGACTCCGACCTCGCACAAATCGAAGCGGCCTTCCCGCTCGGCAAACCTCCACGCACTCTGCCGACGCTCTGAGTCCGATCTTCTCGAGCACCCCGACTGACTCGAGCCGGGCGAAGCGAGGACCGTCCCGAGCGAGCCCGCAAGCGGTGCAGCCGCGCGCAGGGCGCCGCGGGCGAACGTAGACAGTTACACGCCAAAGCCCGGTGAGGGCCGTCCCGAGCCGGGCGTGCAAGCGGTGCAGCCGCGCGCAGCGAGCCGCAGGCGAGCGAAGTCAATAAGAAATGGGCCCTCCAGGATTCGAACCTGGGCGCGTCCGGTTATGAGCCGGCTGCTCTAACCACTGAGCTAAGGGCCCGAGAGGGACGCGAGCTGGCCGCGTATGCCGTCGGCGAAGCGCTTGTAGTCACCGCTCTTGAAGAACGCGTTGCCCATGACGAAGACGCGCGCGCCGTGCAGCGCCACGCGCTCGATCGTCTCTGGCCCGATGCCGCCGTCGACGACCAGGTCGATGGGCTTTTGCAGCTCGTCGATCCAGCCGCGGATCTGGCGGATCTTCGGGAGTGTCTCGGCGATGAACGCCTGACCGCCGAAGCCGGGGTTCACGGTCATCACCAGCACCTGATCGACGAGCGACAGTACGGGGCGGATCATCTCGGCGGGGGTCGCGGGATTCAGAACGACGCACGCGCGCACCTTGTGCCGGCGGATCTCCGACAAGGTTCGGTGTAGGTGCGTGCACGCTTCCACGTGCACGCCGAGCGCGGTCGCGCCGGCCCGGACGAAGGACTCGAGCAGGTGGTCGGGCTCCCGCACCATCAGATGCACGTCGACCGGCAGGCTCGTGCGCTTCGCGACCGCGGCGACGACGTCGGGGCCGATCGTCAGGTTCGGCACGAAGTGACCGTCCATCACGTCAAGGTGCAGCCAGTCGGCGCCCGCCTGCTCGGCGGCGGTCACTTCCTCGCCGAGCCGGGCGAAGTCCGCCGACAGGATCGAGGGCGCGATCTTCCAGACGCTCACTTGCGCACCAGACGCACGGCGAAGAAGCCGTCGCAGCCGTCGCGCTGCGGCCAGGTCGCGAGCGCGTCGCCCGCGCCGACCAGCGCGCGCGCCGCTTCGGGCAGGAACGGACGCGGATCGTCGACCCGGAAGTCCGGATGCGACGCGAGGAAGAGCGATACCACGCCGGTCGTCTCCTCGGGGGTGAAGGTGCAGACACTATAGACGAGGACGCCGCCTTCCTCGACGTAGCGCGCGGCGGACGAGAGGATCGCGAGCTCGCTCGCCGCGGCGCGCGGGAGGTCTTCGGGGCGCACGCGCCAGCGCGCGTCGGGGTTGCGGCGCAAGGTGCCCAGGCCCGAGCACGGCGCGTCGACGAGGATGCGGCGGAAGAAGCGCTGGCCCTGCAGGTCGAAGCCCTGCACGACGTCGCGCTCGAGCGGGCGCACGTTCGCGAGCCCGAGCCGCCGCAGCGCGTTGTGGATCAGCGCGATGCGCGCGCGATGGAGCTCGAGCGCGATGACTTCGCCACGCGGGCCGACGAGCTCCGCGAGCTGCACCGACTTCGTGCCCGGCGCGGCGCAGCAGTCGACCACCGTGTCGTTCGTCTCGGCGCCCAGCAGAAGAGGCACGAGCTGCGACGCCTCGTCCTGGATCACGTAGTCACCGCGGTCGAAGCCCTCGGCGCGCACCGGGTCGAGCGCGACGCCAGTGACTCCGCGCGGCGCGAATTGCGTCGGCCGCCCGCCGAGCGCTTGCGCCACGGCCCCGACGTCGGCGCCAGCGGTCACGCGCACGGTGCGCGGAGGCGCTTCGGTGCAGGCGAGCGCGAAGGCGCGCGCAGGCTCGGCGCCGAGCTCCGCGACGAGTCGCTCCGCGAGCCAGCGTGGCAGCGAGCCGTAGGTCTCGAGGTGACCGATCGGGTCCAGCGCGAAATCGGGATAGACGAGCTCGTTCGCGTCGCGCTTGCGCGCGATCCCGCGCAGCACGGCGTTCGCGAAGCCGGTCGCGCGCTCGAGCCCGAGCTTGCGCGCGAGCGTCACGCTCTCGTCGACGACCGCAGCGTCGGGGATGCTCGACATACACAGAAGTTGGTAGGCCCCGAGGCGCAGCAGGTTGCGCAGCGCCGGCTCGACCCGGTGGAGCGGGCGGTCGAGACCTTGCGCGAGCGCGGCGTCGAGCCGGCCGCGCAGGCGCAGGCTGCCGTACGAGAGCTCGGTCGCGAAGCCGCGGTCGCGGCGCTCGAGGCGCGCGGTGGCGAGCGCCGCGTGCAGCGCGAGGTCGGCGAAGGCGCGGTCGCGCTCCACGCGCTCGAGCACGTGGAAGGCGACGCCGCGCGCGCTGGGAATCAACTCGCTCACGCCCATGGCGACTCCACGCGCTCGCCGTCGGCCACGCGAAAACCGCGCAAGAGATCCTCGGCGCGCAGCGCGCGCCGCCCCGCGAGCCGGACCTCGACGAGCTCGAGCCAAGCGTCGGCGCAGGCGACGCGCAGCTTGCCGTCCTCTGCGCGCAGACTGCCGGGTCCGACACCAGAATGTGTCGGACCGACGCGCGCGCGCAGAATCGAGAGGCGCTTGCCCGCGCTCGAGAGCTGGACGTCGACCCCGGGCCGCGGCGTCGCGGCGCGGATACGGCGCAGCACGCGCTCGGCGGGCTGCGCGAAATCGAGCCGCGCGAACGCGCGGTCGAGCTTCGGTGCGAACGTGACCCGCGCGGGGTCCTGCGCGCGGAATTGCGCGCGGCCCGCGGCCAGCGTGTCGACCGCCTCGACGAGCGCCGCGGCCGCGAGCTCCGCCAAGCTCGACGCGAGCTCACCCGCGGTCTCGGCCGCGCCGATCTCGAGCTCGCGCGCGAGGCACACGTCGCCCGCGTCCATCTCGCGCACGACGCGCATGATCGAGATCCCCGTGCGCCGGTCGCCCGCGTCGAGCGCCCACTCGATCGGCGCAGCGCCGCGCCAGCGCGGCAAGAGACTCGCGTGCGCGTTGATCATCCCCAGCGGCGGCAGCTCGCGCGCACTTTTCGGGATGAACTGCCCGAACGCGACCACGATGCCGAGGTCCGGCCGCGCGGCGCGCAGCCACGCGAGCGCCGCTTCGTCGCCGATCTTCTCCGGCTGCAATAGCGGCAGCGCGAACTCCTTTGCGGCCGCCGCCACCGGCGTCGGCTCCAGCACTCTTCCCCGTCCGCGCGGCCGATCCGGCTGCGAGACGACACCCACCAGTGTATGCGGTGTATTTGCCAACGCGCGCAGCGCGGGCACCGCGAACTCCGGCGTGCCGAGAAACACCAAGCGGAGAGCCGCGCGTTTGGTCACCGGCCGACCTCCGCCGAGTCAGCCGCCCGGATGACCCGCCGCCTCGCGCTCCTCTTGCTCGCGCCGGAGCTGCTTCTTCCGGCGCCGCACGTACAGGTCCCGCTTCAGCTTGCTCACGCGGTCGATGAACAGCATGCCGTCGAGGTGATCGATCTCGTGCTGGAAGCAGAACGCCTCGAGCTCGGTCACGTCGAACTCCAGCTCTTCCCAGTCGAGGTTCCGCACGCGCACGACTACGCGCGAGTCGCGCTCGACGTCCGACTTGAAGTCGGGGACGGAGAGACAGCCCTCCATCTCGGAAGTCGCGCGCCCTTCGCGAACCACGATCTCGGGGTTCAGCAGCATGCGCGGGTTTCGCTCGCCCTCGTCGCTCCAGTCGAGGTCCATCACGATCAGCCGCTTGGCGACGCCGACCTGTGTCGCCGCGAGCCCGATGCCGGGCTCGTCGTACATGGTCTCGGCCATATCGGCGGCGAGCTGCCGCAGCTCCGGCGTCACGTCGTCCTTCTCGACGGGCAACGCCTTCTCGCGCAAGCGCGGGTCGGGGAACTGGAGGACCGGCAGCAACATGGGGAGGACTTCATAGCATTTGCAGAGGGTTAGCATCCAGCCGCACGGTGACTCCGGCGAATCCGGGAGCGCGCGCCTGGCGCGCAAGCTCGACCGCAACGCGGCGCACCGGCTCGCGCGCACCGAGCAGGAGCAACTGCCAGCGGAACTCGTCGCGAATCCGCGCGAGCGGCGCGGGCGCGGGGCCGAGCACCTCGATGGCCTCGCTCGGGTCGTCGCAGGGCACCGTCTTCGCGAGACCCGCGAGCGCGTGCGCCGCGTGCTCCACCGCCTGCGCGCGCCGGCCGGTGAAGGCGAGCTGCACGAGCTCGCGAAACGGGGGCCAGCCGTGCGGTCGGCGGCGCGCGATCTCCTCGCGGTAGAAACGCGGGTAGTCGTGCGTGCGCGCGAGCGCGACCGCGTAGTGATCCGGCAGGAACGTCTGGATCACGACGCGGCCCGGCTCGTCGCCGCGGCCCGCGCGACCCGCGACCTGCGTGAGCAGCTGGAACGTGCGTTCGCCCGCGCGGAAGTCGGGGAAGTGCAGGCCGAGATCCGCCATGACGACACCGACGAGTGTCACCCCGGGAACGTCGTGTCCCTTCGCGACCATCTGCGTGCCGATCAGAACGTCGATCTCGCCGCGATGGAACGCGGAGAGGATCGAGCGCTGCGCGCCCTTGCGCGCGGACGTGTCGCGGTCGAGCCGACCGACGCGCGCGGCCGGGTACGCGGCGACCAGCTCCTCGAACAGGCGCTCGGTCCCGAAGCCTTGCATGCCGCCCTCGCGACTCCCGCACGACGGGCAGTTGTCGACGGGATCCTCGCGGTAACCGCAGTAGTGACAGCGCAGCTCCCCTTCGAGCGGGTCGTCCATGCGCCGCGGCCCATCCGCCGAGTGGTACACGAGCGACACATCGCAGTGTCGGCAGTGCAGCGCGAAGCCGCAGGCGAAGCAGTAGACGCGGCCAGCGAAGCCGCGCCGGTTCAGAAACAGGATCGCCTGGCGACCCGCGGCCAAAGTCTCGGCCAGCGCCAGACGCAGCGGGCGCGACAGCATCCCGCGCCGCGCGGCGCGCGGCTCCTTGCCGAGATCGACGATCTCCACCGTCGGCAGTGGCCGACTCGCGACGCGCTCGGGCAGAGTGAGTCGCTCGATCTCGCCGTGCGCGCAGCGCCACGCCGTGATGACGTCGGGGGTCGCGGAGCCGAGCACGAGCGGACAGCTCGCGCGCTCGGCGCGCAGGCGCGCGACGTCGCGCGCGTGATAGCGGAAGCCGTCCTCGCTCTTGTACGCGCCGTCGTGCTCCTCGTCGATCGCGATCAGCCCGAGCTCCTCGTACGGCGCGAACACCGCCGAGCGCGCGCCGATCGCGATCGGCACGCGGCCCTCGCGAATCGCCCGCCACTGGTCGAAGCGCTCGCCCGCCGACAGCCCGCTGTGCAGCACCGCGACTCGCTCGCCGAAGCGCGCGCGGAAGCGGTCGACGACCTGGTGCGTGAGTGAGATCTCGGGCACGAGGATGATCGCCCCACGCCCGCGCGCGATCGCGACCTCGGCCGCGCGCTGATACACCTCCGTCTTCCCGCTGCCGGTGATTCCGTACAAGAGAAACTGCGTATGACGACCGGCTTCGATCGCGGCCGAGATCTCGGCGAGCGCGCTGCGTTGGTGCGCGGTGAGCTCGGGCGGCTCGGGGCTCTTCACGAGCGGCTCGACGTGCGTAGCGCGCGAGAGCTCGCGCTCTTCGCACAGCACGAGCCCGGCTTCGACGAGCGCGCGCAGCGCGGGGCTCGAGCGCGCGGGCGCCGGAGTCGCTCCGAGCGCGAGCAGTAACTCGAGTCGCTTCGGCGCGCGCGCGAGCTCCTGTTTCGCGCGCGCGAGATCGATGCCCGGGGCGACGCGGTACACGCGCTCACTGCGCGCGCGCACGCGCGGCGGATCGGTGCCCGCGGCGCGCGACACCAAGCCGAGTCGCTCGAGGCGCGCGAGCGCGGGCACCGCCGCGGGGAAACGCGCGCGCAGCTCGGCCTCGGAGCGAGGTCGCTTGCCGAGCGCCCACAGCACGCTCGCGAGCGAGCCGCGCAGCTCCCCTCGCTCGAGCGCGCGCATGCCCGCCGGCAACAGAGACACTCGCGTGCCCGGCCGCGGCGCCGTGCCCGGCGGCACCGCCGCCGCGAGCGCGATCCCGGGCGGACACAGCGCGTCGTGCGCGGCGCGCAGCACGGCGGCGAGCAACGCGGGCGGCAAGACCGGCTCGTCGTCGAGCACCTGCAGCACGCGGCGCAGCGGTCCCCGCGCGCGCGCCTCCGCGCTCGACTTGACCGCGATCACGACCCCCACCACGCGCCGCCCGCCGTGGGGCACGAGCACGCGCGCACCGGGCTCGGCGCGCGCGCCCGCTTCGAGCGCGTACTCGAACGTCTCGTCGAGCGGCACCGGGACGGCGACTTCGACGATGGGGGGATCGCTCACGGTTCCTGTTGTACCGCCGCGCGCGCGAGAGACCAAGCCGCGCTCCCTTGCTCGCGCCGGGAGCGCGCCCTAACACCTCCCCATGCGCGCCATCGCCGTCGTCGGGAGCTTGAACGTCGACGTCTCCCTGCGCGTGCCGCGCTTCGTGAAGCCGGGCGAGACGCTGCGCGCGAGCGCGCTCGAGATCGGCGCCGGTGGCAAGGGCCTGAACCAGGCGATCGCCGCGGCGCGGCTGGGTGGGCGCGTGCACATGATCGGCCGGGTCGGCGTGGATCCGTTCGCGGAGATCGCGCTCGCCGCGCTGCGCGCCGCCGGCGTCGACGCGACGCACGTCGAGTCGCTGGTCGGCGAGCGCACGGGCATCGCGACGATCACCGTCGACGAGTCGACCGGACAGAACCAGATCGCGGTCGCGGCCGGGGCGAATCGCATGGTGTCGGTCGAACACGTGCGCGACGCGCTGTCCGTGTTTCGCGCCGCGGGTGTCTTGTTGGTGCAGCTCGAGCTCCCGCCCGAGACCGTCGACGCCGCGCTCGAGCTCGCGCGCGCGAATCACGTGCGCTCGATCCTCGATCCCGCGCCGGTGCGCGCGCTCGCCGACGAGACACTCGCCAAGATCGACGTGCTCACCCCGAACGAGGTCGAGGCCGAAGCGCTCTCGGGGCTCCGCATCCACGACGTCGAGTCGGCCGCGGCCGCCGGCGCGGCGTTGCAGGCGAAAACGCGCGGCGACGTGGTCGTGACCTTGGGCGCGGGCGGCTGTGTCTGGGTGCACGCGACCGGCTTCGAGCACGTGCCCGCGCCGCGCGTGCGCGCGCTCGACACGACCGGCGCCGGCGACGCGTTCAACGGCGCGCTCGCGGTCGCGCTGGCACGCGGCGAGCCGCTCTCCCGCGCGCTGCGCGGCGCCGTGCGCGCGGGCAGCGCCTCGACCTTGCGGCGCGGCGCGGCCGCCGCCATGCCGACCGAGGCGGATCTGCTCGCTCTCCCCGAGGTGGGCTAGAGTGCCGGGACCGGAAACCAGGAGTGACCCGATCCCATGAACGCGAATCGAAGGCTCGCCGCCTCCGCGATCGCCAGCTTCCTCGGCCTCGTGCTCGCCGCCCCGAGCGGCGCGGCCGAAGAAGGCTCGGGCAAGCGCCCGCCGCAAGAGAAGTGCTACGGCATCGCGAAGAAAGGGCAGAACGACTGCTCGACCGCGACTCACTCGTGCTGCAACGAGTCGAAGAGCGACGCCGATCCGACCGAGTGGGTCTGGCTGCCGAAGGGGACTTGCGAGAAGATCGTCGGTGGCGTGCTCGGCACCGCGGCCAAGTAGCGCCGGCGGGCTGCCCGCGCGCTGCGGCTTGGCGCTGCGGCCCGCGCACTTCGCGGCGCTCCTCGACGAGCGCCCCGACGTCCCGTTCTTCGAGATCCTGGCCGAGAACCACGTGCAGCCCGGCGACCCGGCGCGGCCCGTGCTCGAAGCGCTGCGCGCGCGCGCGCCGGTGACACTCCACAGTGTCGGGATGTCGCTCGGCGGGATCGATCCGCTCGACGCATCTCATCTCGCGAAGCTGCGCGCGCTCGCCGACCTCCTGGAGCCGGCACTGGTCTCCGATCACCTCGCCTGGGCCTCGCTCGACGGGCGACAGCTGCACGACCTGCTGCCGATTCCCTTCCTCGAGGAGGCGCTGACTCACGTGGCCGATCGGGTCGCCCGGGCGCAGGACGCGCTCGGTCGGCGCATCGCGCTCGAGAACGTCTCGGGCTACGCGCGCTTCGCCGAGTCGGAGCTGGCCGAGTGGGAGTTTCTCGCCGAGGTCGCTGCGCGTGCCGACTGTCTCATCCTGCTCGACGTGAACAACGTGTTCGTCTCCGCGGCGAACCTCGGCTTCTCGGCGGAGGCGTACGTCGACTCACTGCCGCGGGAGCGCGTCGCGCAGCTCCATATCGCCGGGTACGAGGCGAGCGGCGACCTGTTGCTCGACACGCACGGCGCGCCCGTGCCCGACCCGGTCTGGGCCCTGTTCGAGCGGGTGGTGGCGCGCTTCGGCGCGCTACCCGCGGTGCTCGAGCGCGACCGCGCGATCCCGCCCCTCGGCGCGCTGCTCGACGAGGCGAGCAAGGCGGATGCGCTGCTCGCGCGCGCGCTGCCGCGCGGCGTTCCCGATGCTGGCTGAGTTACAGCGCGCCTTCGCGCGCGAGCTGCTGGCCGGCGACGCCCGCCTGCGCGTACATCGCGAGACGACGCTCGGCGCGCTCGCCGACGCGCTCGAGACCGTTCACCCGGTCTGCCTGCGGCTCGTCGGCGCGGAGTTCTTCCGCGCGCTCGCGCGACGCTACGCCCGCGACGTGCCGTCGACCTCGCCGGATCTCTGCGACTACGGCGCGGAGCTTGGCGAATTTCTCGAGCGCTTCGAGCCGGCGCGCGCGCTGCCGTATCTGCCGGACGTCGCACGGCTCGAATGGGCGCTGCACCGCGCGCGTCACGCCGCTTCTGCGGCGCCGCTCGACCCCGCGCGCGTTGCGGCACTGCCCGAGGTACGGCGCGGCGAAGCCTCGTTCCGGCTCGCGCCCGGAACCGCACTGCTCGACTCGCCCTACCCCGTCGATCGCATCTGGGAGACGAATCAGCCGGGCTTCGCGGGGGACGACCGCGTGTGTCTCGACGCGGATCCAGCGCCGCTCGTCGTCGCGCGCGAGCCGAGCGGCGCGCGCTTCACTCGTGTCTCGCGAGCGGAGCTCGAGCTCTTTGCGGGCTTCGCGCGCGGGCTGGCACTCGAGCGCGCGGCCGCGGCCTGGCCCGGCACGGCCGAGTCACTGGGGGCGGTGCTCGCGCGCGCGGTCGAGGCGCGCTGGATCGCCTAGCGCGCGATGCGCTCGAAGACGCCTTCGGCCGACTCGGCCGTTGTTGGAGGCAACGCCGCGAGCGTGTCGCGCAGGCGCGTGCACACGGCGTCGACGTTCACTCCGCCGTGTGACTGGAGCTGCCGCGGCAGGAGTCGCTCGACGACGATGGCGAGCTGCGCCGCAGTCACCGTCGACGCCTCGAGGCCGGCGTCCATGAGCGAGAGCTGCAAGGTGCCGCGCGCCGTCCAGCGATCCATGCCGTCGGCGCTTGCGAGCGCGCCGCAGATCGCCTCGAACGCCCCCGATCCGGGCACGGCTACGCCGCCGCCAGCGCGGCCTGGTGGTCGCGCATCAGCCAGCGCGCGTAGCGCGCGGGTGGAATGAAGATCAGCACCAGCAAGCCGCTGTTCACGATCCCGACGAGCGAGGTCGCGAAGATCGACGCCGGGTCCGCGGTCATGTCTCCGCCGTTGTGCAGCGCGTACGCGGAAACGGCGTCCGCGATCATCTGCAGCGAGCCCGCGATGGCCCAGAGCAGGAAGCGGTTCGCGACCACCGGATCTCCGAGGCCGACCAGCTCGCGGCGGCGCATCATCCGATGATGGCGGAAGCCTTCGTACGCGGTCCACGCGTAGGCGAGCCCGAGCACCGCGAGCATGGTCACGCTCGCGGCTCGCACCGACGCGAGGCCCAGCGCATCGGCTCCGAGGGCGATGTGACCGCGCGTGATCTCGCTTCCCGAGAGCGCGAACAGGACAGCGCCGAGCGCGGCCGCCGCTTGCGCGAGCACGGACTTGGGGCGGAACACGCGCGCGTTGAAGAAGAAGAAACAGCTGCAGCCGAGGACGATCATCGTCTGGCCGATGACGAACATCCAGAGACCGGCCGTATGGTCCTGCATCCTCGTGCTGGCGACGGCCAGCGGGTAGCCGATGCCGGGAGCCGCGAGATAGGCGAGCCCCATCAGCAACTCGGGCACGCCGCGCGCCGGAAGCGCGCGCAGCACCAGGCGGGCGCCAACGAATGCGCTCATGAGCGTGTAGATGCCGACGCAGGCGAGGGCGAGTGCGAACACCGGACGGACTCCACGGAGTCAGTAACTCCTGGGCGGTCCTATCGGTGCGGCCAATTCTGCGCTTTAGGGACGCTGACGTTCCTGTTCCGCCAGAAAGCGATCGACGAGGCGGTTGAAGCGCGGCGCGAGCTCGGCGGCGACGAGGTGGCCGGCGTTCGGCAGGAGAACCAGCCTCGAGCCCTTGATGCGCGCCACGAGCTGGCGCGACATGGGCGGCGGCGTGAGGATGTCACCCTCGCCACACACCACGAGCGTGGGTGCGGTGATCTCACTGAGTCGCTCCAGCGCGTCGTGCGCGATGCACGCCTCGGCTTGGCGCACGAAAACCCTGTCGTCCATCGGGGCGTCGTCGCGCAGGTAGAAGCGCCACATGGCGTCGATCAGATCTTCCTGCTCCAGGGTGGCGTCGCCGAGCGTCCAGACGAGCCGCTTCTTGATGCGCAGCTCCGCGGGCACGTGCAGCTCGACCATGCTCTTCCAGAGCTCGAGCACCATGCGGCGCTTCGCGTCGGCGCGCGCATAGGTGCCTACCAGGATCAGGCTCGCCACACGCGCCGGGTGAGTCACTGCGAGCTCCTGGCCGATCATCCCGCCGAGGAAGCCGCCGAGCACGTGCGCGCGCGCGATGCCGAGGTGATCGAGCAGCGCGCGTGCGTCCTCCGCCATTTCCGGGGTCGCGAACGGTCCGCCGGGATCCTCCGACTGGCCAGCGCCGCGGTTGTCGAAGATGACGATGCGGCGGCCCGCCTTGACGAGGTCTGGAACGGTGACGGTCAGCCAACCCTGACAAGTCCCGCCCATGCCCATGACGAGCAGCAGCGGGGTCCGCGGCCCGTCGCCGTGAACTTCGTAGTGAATCGCGAAGCCGCGCGTTCGGAAGGAAGGCATCGCGGACATCCTACTCCGAACCCGCCGTGGACAGCGCGGAGCGGGAGCGGAGCGGAGGCAAGCCGTCGCGCTACGGCGAGGCAGCGCGGAACGCGGTCGCGGCGCCCGCGAGCAGCTCGCGCGAAATGCGCCGCTCGCCCGGCGCGAGTCGCTCGGACAGCCCGTTCAAGAGAACCAGCGTGCGAATCACGAGCGCGATGTCGTCCGGGACGCCGCCGAGACCGGCGTCGACCACCTCGAGGAGCTCCGCCAGGCCGTGCTTCGCGCCCAGCGCGATACCCAGCACGCGCTGAAACGCGGCGGGCTCGACGCCGTCGAGGTCGAAGCCAAGAGCGCGCGCTGCCTCGGACGCGGCGCGCGCGTCACCGGCGAGCGAAGCGGCGAACATACGCCCGATCGAGGCGGCGAAGTCAGGCGGCAGCGCCTTCGCCAAGCCGAAGTCGAGCAGCCCGATGCGCCCGTCCGGCATCACCAGCAGGTTGCCCGGGTGCGGATCGCCGTGGAAGAAGCCGTGCTCGAAGATCATGCGCCGGTAGATGCGCGCGATCCGATCCGCGAGCGCGCGCAGCTCGACACCCTCGCTGCGCAAGCGCTCGAGGTCGTACACGGGCGCGCCGTCGAGATACTCCATCACCAGGAGCTTCGGCGTACACAGATCGGCGTAGAGCTTCGGGATGCGTACGTCGGGGTCGCCCTTGAAGGCGGCGCGGCTGCGCTCCAGTGACTCAGCCTCTCGCGCGAAGTCGAGCTCCAATTCGATGAAGCGCGCCACCTCCTCGATCGGGCCGCGCAGCGCGAAGCCGCGGAACAAACGCGAGGCAGCGCGCACGCCGCGCCGCAGGTTGGCGAGGTCGGTCGCGAACACGCGCGCCGCCTCGGGGTACTGGATCTTCAGCGCGACGAGCCCGCCGTCGCGAAGCTGCGCGCGGTGCACCTGGGCGAGCGACGCGGCCGCGACGGGGACCGGCTCGACGCGCGCGAAGACTTCGTCCAGCGGGCGGCCGAGCTCGCGCTCGAGCGACGGCGCGAGCTCCGCGAACGGGCGCGGCGGCACGCGGTCGTGGAAGCGCGAGAGCTCGCGCACGAAGACAGGAGGGAAGACGTCGGCGCGCGCACCCGCGACCTGGCACAGCTTGATGTAGAGCCCGCCGAGGTCTTCGCCGAGCGCGGCGAAGCCGCGCGCCGTGCGCGCGTGCGCGCGTTCCCAGCCCGGCGCGTCGTCGTCCCGGAGCGTCCGGTAGCGGAGCAGCGCGGGGCCGACCACGCTCGCGAAGCGCAGCGCGCGGTACGGCGGCAGCCGAGTGAGTGCGCGCGGCGCCATTGGAGTCAGCTCGCGAGCTGCGGCGGGAGCGCGCCGCGCAGAAACAGCTCCGCGATCGTGTCGACGATCGCGTCGTCGGAGATCGGCTGCAGCTCGGCGCCGCCGAGCACGTTCTGCGAGAGCATGAACACCACGAGGCTCCCGACCAGCGCGCGCGCCGCGACGAACGTATCCATCGGGCGCAGCGCGCCGCGCGCGACGCAAGCGTCGAGATACTCGGCGAGCAAGCGATTTCCGGGGATCACGACGCGCTCGATGAACACGCGCGCGTTGTCGGAGCGCAGCGCGCCGCCGCCGAGCAAGAGCGCGAACAGCGGCCCGCGCTCGCGCAGCCGCTGCCACAGGGTCGCGATCAGCACCGGCACCGCTTGTTGCGGGGGAGTCTCGCGCATCTTCCCGACCAGCTCCTCGATCGCGGGCAGGAGCGAGAAGCGTTCGACCACCGCTTGGAGCACGGCGTCCTTGGTCGGGAAATACAGGTAGATCGTGCCCTTCCCGAGGCCGGCCTCGCGGGCGATCGCCTCGACCGGCGCGGCGTGGTAGCCGTCGCGCAACCAGACCCGGAGGGCAGCCTCGGCGATCTGCGTGCGGCGCGATTCGTCGTGCGCCTCCCGGCGCTCCGCCGGAATCTTTGCCATATTGTTATTGTGACTGACTGGTCGGTCATTGTAAAATCCCTCGCACGCAAACCGCGCACCCTAGGAGACCCGAATGAGCGCCCCCGCCCCCTCAGCGTCACCCCTGGGATCCGCCCCTGGCTTCTTCGCCGGGCCGTTGCTCGCGAACCCGTACCCGCTGTACGCGACCCTGCGCGCCAGCAACCCGGTGTTCAGCGTGCCGGTCCCGGCGGACGTGGGCGCGGGCGTGTTCCTGTTGACTCGCCACGCGGACGTTCACGCGGCGCTGCGCGACCCGCGGCTCTCCGCGGATCGACGCCGCGCGGACGCGATCGAGCGAAACCGAGCGGTGCTGCCCCGCCAGTTCCTCGGCGAGGACAACGTCTTCCGCAGCATGCTGATGATGGACGCGCCCGATCACACGCGCGTGCGCTCGCTCGTGAACAAGGCCTTCACACCGCGGCGTGTCGCCGAGCTGCGCCCGCGCATCGAGGCGATCGCGAAAGAGCTGCTCGCGGCGCCCGCGGCCGCGGGGCGCATGGACGTGATCGGCGAGCTCGGCGCGCCGCTGCCCGCGATCGTGATCGCGGAGCTGCTCGGCGTTCCCGCCGAGGACCACCCCAAGTTCCGCGTGTGGGCGGCACAGATCGTCGCCAGCCCGGCGGCGATCGCGGGCGGCGAGGCGGCCGACGCGTTCGAGAGTGGCTTCAACTCACTCAGCGAGTATCTCCGCGACGTGATCGCGGCCCGCCGGCGCGAGCCGCGCGGCGACCTGATCAGCGCGCTCGTCGCGGCGCAAGAGGACCGAGACGCTTTGAGTGACAGCGAGCTGCTCGCGACTGCGATCCTGCTGCTGCTCGCGGGTCACGAGACGACCACCAACTTGATCGGAAACGGGACGCTGGCGCTCCTGCAGCACCCCGACGAGCTGGCGCGCCTGCGCGCCGAGCCCGAGCTTCTGAAGGGCGCGATCGAGGAGATCCTGCGCTTCGACAGCCCGGTTCAAGCCACCATGCGCGCCGCGCTCGAGCCCGTCGAGTTCGGCGGCGTGACGCTCGGCAAAGGCGCGCTCGTCATCTGCGGGATCGGCGCGGCGAACCGCGACCCCGCGGTCTTCGACGAGCCCGACCGCTTCGACGTCGCGCGCCGCGAAAACCGCCACCTCTCGTTCGGCTTCGGTGCGCACTTCTGCCTGGGCGCGCCGCTCGCGCGGCTCGAGGGCGAAATCGCATTCCGCGCGCTGCTCGAGCGGTTCCCGAAGCTCGCGCTCTCGGGCGCGCCGATCGCGCATCGCCCGAACCCGATCCTGCGCGGGCTCCAGTCACTGGAGGTGCGTGTCTGACTGACTACGCTCGCCTGCGGCTCCCTGCGCGCGCCTTCCGGCGCTTGCCGGCTCGCTCGGGGCGGCCCTCGCTTCGCGCGGGCTCCAGTCACTGGAGGTGCGTGTCTGACTGACTACGCTCGCCTGCGGCTCGCTGCGCGCGCCTTCCGGCGCTTGCCGGCTCGCTCGGGGCGCCCCTCGCTTCGCGCGAATCTGACTGACTACGCGCGCCTGCGGCTCCCTGCGCGCGCCTTCCGGCGCTTGCCGGCTCGCTCGGGGCGGCCCTCGCTTCGCGCGTATCTGACTGACTACGCGCGCCTGCGGCTCCCTGCGCGCGCCTTCCGGCGCTTGCCGGCTCGCTCGGGGCGCCCCTCGCTTCGCCTGTCTCGAGTCACTGGGTGACGAGGCAGAACGGGCTGCTCGCCGCTTCCTACCTCGAGCCCTTCTTGAGCTCTTGGAGAACGAGGCGAGCGAGCGCTTTCAGCGTTTCGAACACGCCTTTGCCCGACTGCGCCGCGGCCTCGAAGTCCGGGACCTTGCCGGTCGGATTCAGCGCTTCGCGCAGGCTCTCGACCGAAACCGCGTTCGGGAGATCGCGCTTGTTGTACTGCAGCACGGCGGGGATCTTGTCGTAGTCGTAGCCCTGCTCGCGCAGGTTGGCCTTCAAATTCTCGAGTGACTCGACGTTCGCCTCGAAGCGCTCTTCCTGACTGTCCGCGACGAACACGACACCGTCGACGCCCTTCAGGATGAGCTTGCGGCTCGCGTCGTAGAACACCTGACCGGGAACGGTGTAGAGGTGGAAGCGCGTCTTGAAGCCGCGGATCTCGCCGAGCGCGAGCGGCAGAAAGTCGAAGAAGAGCGTGCGCTCTGTCTCCGTCGCGAGCGAGATCATCTTGCCCTTCGCGTCGGCCGCGGTCTTCTCGTAGATGTACCGCAGGTTCGTGGTCTTCCCGCAGAGACCCGGCCCGTAGTAGACGAGCTTGCAGTTGATCTCGCGCGCGCTGTAGTTGATGAACGCCATCGAATCCTAGTCCGAGAACAGGTTGTCGATGTCTTCGTCGCTGATTTCCGAGAACGGCGACGAGGGACTGTCCGCGTCCATCTCCGCCTCGGCACGCTTGAAGATCTCATCGAAGACTTCGGAAAGACGCTGGCCGGCCTTCTTCACGCGCAGCCGCACCAGACCGAGCGAGCTGCGTTCGTCGAAGACCACGACCAGGATGATTCTCTGGGCGACGAGCGTGATGTGCACGTTGTCGCGCTCGCCCTGATGAAAGTGAGTCGGGAAGTCGGGCTCGCCGATCACCTTCGCCAGGCCTTGCGTCGCGGCGACGTTGCCTGCCACGAGCGACGCCAGCGACGTGGTGTCGATGCCCTTCAGCTCGCCGGCTTCGGTCACGAGCTGTCCGTTGCGATCGACGAGAAAGACGGCCTTGGCGTTCGCGTCCGCGACGAGTCGCTCGGAAACCGCGAGGAGCTTCCGATGGTCGTCCTCGAAGAGCACTAGTTGAGGCGTCAGCGACATCGCCCGATCCCGCGTATCGGAAGCCGTAAGACTTCGATCCGCCTACGAAATTTCCCCCGCGCGCGATGCTAGCAGAGGCCTTCCGCGAGACACAAGAGCCGAATTCCCGCTCTAGATTTCGGCGCGTGCGTGGCCGGAGCTTGAGATAGACGCGCGAGTGCGCTCGAAGCTACGAGGAATACGCGCGCCGGTTCTCGAGCGACTTCCGCACCGTAACCGGGTCGACGTACTCGAGATCGCCGCCGATTGGCATGCCGTACCCGATGCGCGTGACGGGTACGCCGTAGCGCGCGACGCGCTCCGCGACGTACAGCGCCGTCGCCTCGCCCTCGGGGTTCGGGTTCGTGGCGAGAATGAGCTCGTCGATTCCGCCGCGCTCGATCCGCTCCACGAGCGCTTCGACGCGCAGCGACTCCGGCCCTACACCGTCCAGTGGCGCGATTGTCCCGCCCAAGACGTGGTAGCGCCCCCGGAAGCTGCCCGTGCTCTCGATCGAGGCGAGATCGGCGGGCTCCTCGACGACGCACAGCACGCGCGCGGAGCGCGTCTCGTCGCGGCAGATCTCGCACGGCGAGCGCGCGGTCAGGTTGAAGCACTCGTCGCACAGCCGGACGTCCGCGCGCAGGCGCAGGATCGCCTGGCCGAGCTCCCCGGCGACGGCTTCGGGCGCGGCCAACAGGAAGTACGCGAGCCGCGTGCCGGTCTTCTCGCCGATCCCAGGCAGCCGACGCAGCGCCTTCACCAGGCGCTCGATCGGCTCGAGGCGCTTCTCGCTCATGCGCCGCCCCCCGGGCCGAACGGCAGCGGCACGCCCGCGGCCTTCTGCATCGCGTCCTGCGCGAGCTGCTTCGCGCGCACGAGCGCCTGGTTCGCCGCCGCGCGCACCAGGTCCTGCAGCATCTCGACGTCGCGCGGGTCGACGGCCTGCGGATCGATGCGCACGCCGACGAGCTCGAGCGCGCCGTTCGCGATGACTTCGACCAGCCCGCCGCCGACCGTGGCCGACACCGTTCGGTGTCGAAGCTCCTCCTGCACGCGGCGCAGCTTCTCGGACAGCTCCTGCGCCTGGCGCATCATCGCGGACAGGTCGAGACGCGCGTCGCTCACGCGACCTCTCCGCGCTTCGCGTCGGAGATGCGCTCGACGCGGATCTCGCGCAGCTCCGCGTCGAGCGCTTCGATCACCTGCTGCACGCGCGGGTGCGCCTTCGCTTCGGCGCGAGCGCGCGCTTCGAGCGCGGCGCGCTGCTCGTGCGACAGCGCGGAAGTCCGCGGCGGCGGCGCGGGCTCGTCCGCGCTCGCGAGCGAGAGGAGCTCCGCGTCGTCGGGCAAAGGCGGCTCCTCGCGCGCGGATTCGGCGGGCGCCTCCGCGCCCGGCGCGGGCTCGGGCGCGGGAGTCAAGGCCAGCTGCGGAGTGGACGGGTTCGCCGCCGGCGCTGGAGTCGATGCCTGCACAGCCGCGCCCGCCGGCGGCGCGGCGCTCGCGCCGGAGCGCGGCGCCGGGCGGGGTCCGCCCGCGCCGCTCGAGCTCGCGGACGGCGTGGGACCACTGGGCGTCGGCCCGCCCGCGCCGCCGTCGAGCGCGTCGAGCTTCTGCAGCAGGAGCGCGAGTGACTCGGAATCCGGCAGGGTCGCGAGGCGCACGATCGCCATCTCGAGCGCATGCTCTTGGCGCGCGGCGCCGCCGAGCTCCTGCATGCGCGTGAGCAACACCCGGAAGAGTCGCTGCAGAGTCTCGGGGTCGTGCGCGCCCGCGCGCGCGCGCGTCTCGGCCAGCGCGTCGGGGGCCGCGTCGATCAGGCCGGTCGGATCGTCGACCAGGCGCGCGACGATCAGGTCGCGGATTTCCGCGAGCAGGTCGGACGCGAAGCGCATCGGATCGACGCCCTGCTCGAGCGCGCGGCGCAGCGCGACGAACGCCTGTGCGGGCTCGCGCGCGAGCACCGGAGCGAGCACGTCGAGCAGGAGCTTGCGATCGATCAGGTCGAGGATCGCGATCGCCTCGGGGAGCGCGAGCTTCGGCCCGAGCGCGCTCGTGAGTCGATCGAGCAGAGTGAGTGCGTCGCGCCCGCTGCCGTCGGCCTCGCGCGCGATCGCGCGCAGCACGGGCTCGGGCGCTTCGATTCCGTCCGCGGAGCAGATCTTGCGCAAGAGCGCGAGCAACTCCGCGTTCGAGAGGCGGCGCAGGTCGAAGCGCTGCACGCGCGAGAGCACGGTCGTCGGGATCTTCTGCGGATCGGTCGTCGCGAAGATGAAGAGACTGCGCGGCGGCGGCTCTTCGAGCGTCTTCAACAGCGCGTTGAACGCCGCAGTCGAGAGCATGTGCACTTCGTCGATGATGAAGATGCGGTGCTTCCCGGGCGCAGCCGCATAGCGCACGCTCTCGCGGATCTCGCGCACGTTGTCGACGCCGGTGTTGCTCGCCGCGTCGATCTCCTGCACGTCGAGCGAGGTGCCGGCGGCGATCTCGAGACACGGCGAGCAGCGGCCGCACGGTTTCTCGGTCGGTCCCTCGTCGCAGTTCAGCGCGCGCGCGAGGATGCGCGCGAGCGTGGTCTTCGCGACGCCGCGCGGTCCGGCGAGCAGGATCGCATGCGGCACGCGACCGAGTCGCAGCGCATTGCGCAGCGCCGTGACGACGTGGCGCTGGCCCTCGACGTCGTCGAACGTCTGCGGGCGGAAGCGCCGCGCGAGAACCTCATAGCTCATGGGGGGGACTCCGTTCTTATGAGGCCCGCGGCTGGCTGCCGCGGGCGGACCTGAAAGCTGCGGGCGGACCTGAAAGCTGCGGGCGGACCTGAAAGCTGCGGGCGGGATGTGGACTCCGTACGCCCCTGGCCACGGCTGACCGGCGAGGAGGGCCCATCTCCGGGGGTGATCGCTGGGCCGATCCGACCACCTGGAGAGCGCCGCTACCGTTGCTTCCTTCCGGACCTGGCGGGGTTTACGGACCAACCACCGGCCGGGACCCAGCGATCACCGCCGGAGATGGGCCAGACGACTCTAACTTGGCGGGCGGCGCAGGTAAACCCGGCGGCTCGTTGGGCTCGTCGCCGGCCGGTGTGCGCGCGAGCCGACGCAACAGTACGGCCGCGATCGCGGCGCGTTCGGACAAACTCCGCAGCAAGACGAAGTCGCGCTCGGTGTGCGCGCCGCCGCCGCGCACGCCGAGCGAATCCAGCGTCGGCAAACCGACCGCCGCCGTCAGCGAGCCGTCGGTGACTCCGGCGGAGTGCACCGAGTCCGGCGCCGGGTAGCCGAGCTCGTGCGCGAGCTTCTGCTGCAGCGCGAGCAGCGCGTCGACTGCCGGGGTCGCGGGCTTCGGCGGGCGGTGCAGCCGGCCCCAGAGCGTGGCGCTCGTGCCGGGCACGTCGGTCGTACGCGCGATCGCCTCGAGCTTCGCGCGCATCTCCTCGCCCTCCGCGGGCTCGTCGTAGCGCAGGTCGATCCAGGCGTTCGCGTGGTCGGGCACGATGTTTCGCTTCGTGCCGCCCGCGATCGTGCCGACGTTCAACAGGATTCCGCGGTCGAAGTCGGTGAGTGACTCGATCGCGAGCACCTTCTTCGCGAGCGCGACGATCGCGCTGTGGCCCTCGGTCGCCGAGCTCGAGACGTGCGCCGCGACGCCGTCGACGGCGAGTCGGAACTGACCCGCGCCGCTGCGCGAGCGCGCCATCTCGCCGCCCTCGCGCGCTGCTTCGAACACGAAGCCGAGCTGCGCCTTGCGCGCCGCCGCCTCGATGCGCGCGCGCGAGCCCAGCGAGCCGATCTCCTCGTCGGAGTTCAGAAGCACCGTGACGTCGCAGCCCGCGAGGTCACCGCTCTCCGCGAGCGCGCGCAGCGCATACACGAGGACGACGAGGCCGCCCTTCATGTCGCTCGCGCCGGGGCCGTACCCCTTGCCCGGCTCGTTCGGATCGAGGCTCCACGACTGGAACGGCGAGTCGGGCTCGAAGACCGTGTCGAGGTGGCCCAACAACAAAAGGTGTCGGGCGGCCTCGGGCTCCTGCGCCGCGCGGCGCTCGGCCACGACCAGCGGCCCGGTGCGCGCGTCCTTGCGATCGGGATACTCGAGGGGCGCGCTCGGCTCGATCTTCACCTCGAAGCCGAGCTTCGCGAGCTCCGCCGCGACGAGCGGCGCGAACGCCTCGAGACCGGGCGTGTTCCAAGTGCCGGTGTTGCGCCCGACCCAGTCGGCGAGCGTCGTTTCCATCTCGGGCTGTCGCTCTTCGATCGCGACGCGCAGCTCGATGTCCTCGGCGTCCAGCTCGGCGCGAGCGACCGCGGGCAGCACCGCGATCGCGAAAACGACGAACAGACGGCTCAGGAACGGCGGTCTGGTCTGTCTGATGTGCGGCACCGGTCTGGTGCCTCTGATGTGCGGCACCGGTCTGGTGCCTCTGATGTGCGGCACCGGTCTGGTGCCTCTGATGTGCGGCACCGGTCTGGTGCCTCTGATGTGCGGCACCGGTCTGGTGCCTCCGGACAACCGCGCGCAACGCAGCCCCTGCATGCGGGCGCATCTTACACAGCGCACTCCGAACGCGTACACTTGCTCGGCGCATGCGCGCCGCACGTATCTCGATTCCGATCGCGCTTACCGCCGGCATCGTCGCGATCACCATTGCCCTGACCGTCGGCTGGCAGATCCTCGTCGCGCGCGAGTCGGAGGCCTTCGCTGCCGGCTTCACCGCGATTCACTGGGTCCTGATCGGGCTCGGCTCGCTGTTCTTCGCGCTGATCATCAGCGTATTGATCCTGCAGGCGGTCTGGCTGGTACGCGAAATCCGCTCGAATCAGCGGCAGCAGAACTTCATGGACCTGGTGACTCACGAGCTGCACACGCCGCTGGCGTCGCTGCAGCTGTATCTCGACACGCTGCGCGGGCGCGCGCTCCCGGACGACCGGCGCGACGAGTTCCTCTCGGTCATGGCCGAGGATCTGCATCGCTTGCAGCTCACGATCGACCAGATCATCCAGGCCGCGCGTGCCGACACTCCGCGCGCGCGCCGACACGCCATCGAGCTGGCGCCGCTGCTCGCGGCGTGCGCCGATGACGCGCGCGAGCGCCACGGCTTGGCGAAGGAGGCGGTGCTGGTGTCCGTGCCTCCGTCCGCGCGCGTGCGAGGTGACGCGGAGCAGCTCAGCATCGCGTTCCGCAACTTGCTCGACAACGCCGTTCGCTACGCCGGCGGCGAGGTGCACATCGAGGTTCAGGTGCGGCCGGTCTCGGCGCGCCGGCTAGAGATCGAGTTCGCCGACCGCGGCGTGGGCATTCCTGCGTCGGCGCTCGACCGCGTCTTCCAGCGCTTCCAGCGATTGCCACAGGAGGCCATGCGCGCCGCGCACGGGCTCGGCCTCGGGCTCGCAATCGTGCGCAACGTCGCGCGCGCGCACGGCGGCAGCGCGCGCGCCGAGAGCGACGGCGAGGGCAAAGGCAGCCGCTTCATCCTCACTCTCCCAGGTCATGTCGGCGAACGCACGAATCCTCCTGGTTGAGGACGAGGAGCACCTCGCGCGCGGCCTCGCGTTCAACCTCGAGGCGGAGGGCTACCGCGTCGAGAGCACCGAGCGCGGCGAGGCCGCGCTCGAGCGACTCGCCGAGCCTGCGGGCGCGCCCGTCGACTTGGTCGTGCTCGACGTGATGCTGCCCGGGATCTCGGGCTTCGAAGTCGTGCGCCGGCTGCGCGAGGCGGAGAACAACGTGCCGGTGCTCCTGCTCACCGCGCGCGACGCGGCGCACGACATCGTGCACGGGCTCGATCTGGGCGCCGACGATTACCTGACCAAGCCGTTCTCGCTGCCGGTGCTGCTGGCCCGAGCTCGCACGTTGTTGCGCCGCGCCGCGCAGGCCGGAAGCGAGACCGCGCCTGAAGCGCCGTTCGTGATCGGCAGCGCCACCGTGTATCCCGACCGCTTCGAGCTCGAGCGCGCGGGAGAGACTCACTCTCTGACCGCGAAGGAGCTGGCACTCCTGCTGCTTCTTTGGGCACGGCGAGACACTGCCGTCTCGCGCGGCGAGATCCTCCAGGAGGTCTGGGATCTTCACCCCGAGACACGAACGCGCGTGGTCGACACGTTCGTCTTGCGTCTGCGCAAGTTGATCGAGCCCGACCCGTCGCGGCCGCGCCACCTCGTCTCGGTGCGGTCGTTTGGCTACCGCCTGATTCCCGAGCCGCGCGCCGACTAGTCCCGAGCTTCGGATGCAGTCCAGTTTCGCGATGCATTGCCGATGCTCGGGGACATGCACTTCGCGCGCAGCTTCCGTGCGTGGAGCGCGCTTGCACTGATCGCTCTGGCCTGTGCATCCGCGCCGCCCACGCCGACTCGGGGTAGAGGCACGCTCTTCGGCGACCTGCGGCTGATCCCGCACGCGGGCGTGACCATGCCTGACGCCAGCGACCCCACGTACCAGGATCGCCGCACGGGCGACACGCGCATCTTCGACTATTCGCAGCCGGGCTTCGCCGTCGTGTATCTCGAGGGCCGCGCCGCGCCCGGCGAGCGCGTCGAGATGTCGATCCGCGCGAGCGACTTCGAGACGCGGCTCGAGCCGAGCTGGCTCGCGCTCGCCGCCGGCGGCACGGTCGCGGTGCGCAACACGACCGGCGAGCCCCACACCATTTCGTGTCCGTCCCTGTCGCTCGTGGCGCGAGTCGCGCCCGGCGAGACACTCGAGATCTCCGCGAAAACGTCGGGAGCGCACTCGGTCTTTCTGCTCGATCGCCCGCAGGTCGAGAGCGGCTTCTTCGCCGCGCCGGGCCCTTACGCGGTGCTGACTCGCGATCCGCGCTTCGAGCTTCGCGATCTGCCGCCGGGCCGCGTGGAGCTGCGCGCCTGGCACCCGCGTTTGCCGCCGATCGCGCGCTCCGTCGAGGTCGTCGCCGACCAAGTCGTGCGGGTCGATCTCGAGATGGGCGTGGGCCGTGGCTCCGAGGAGGCCTCCGATGCGAGCCACTAGCCTCGCGGCGCTCGCGCTCTTCGCCGGCATCGCGCTGCACGCCGCGCGCGCGCACGCCGACGACGCGGACCCGCGCGCCGCCGAGCTAGACCAGCTCCATCAAGACGTAGAAAAGCTCGAGAAACGCATCACGGAGCTCGAGACACAGCAGCCCGCGGCCGTCCCCGCCAGTGGCGCGGGCGCGTGGGCGGAGCGCGTGCGCATCAGCGGCAGCTCGAACCTCGACTATCTCGACGGCCAGAGCTACGGAACCTTCGAGCACGGCTCGGTCGACCTCTACGATGCGCGCTTCTTCATCGACGCCGATCTCGCGCGCGACGTGAAGCTCGGTGACTCGACCGCGTTCCGCGACGCTGGCTTCGCCTTCGAGTGGAACCTGGTGCGCGTCGGGTACCTCGCCAACAACATCGGCGACCTGTACGTCGACTTCCGCGGACTGGCGGATCAGGACTGGCTGAATTTGGAGTTCGGCCGATTCCAGATTCCGTTCGGCGAGAACTATCTGCGCTTTGGGCGCGGTTACTACACCGATCCGTTCATTGCCCTCTCCGCCCCACCGCCGTGGTTCTGGGACGAGGGCGTGAAGCTCTGGGGAAAGTTCCTCGACGGCAAGGCGAGTTACGCATTCGCGCTCACCGACGGCGAGAACGCGATGAACGTGCTGCCGAACGGATCGGAGCAACTGAGTCTCAAGCTGGCGGTCGATCCGTGGGAATGGCTGCACCTCTCGGTGAGTGGCTTGAAGTCGGGCGTGATCGGCTCGAACTCGTCGCCGGCATTCGCATCCGTCTGGCTCGGCGAGATGATTCCGACCGCGTTCGGCGCCGCCTCGACGGCGCAGAGCTTCCAAGACGGCGCGCCGATCGGACGGGGACCGAACAAGCTGCACGACGTCACGATCCTCGGCGGCGACGCGATCATGAAGCTCCCGGACACGCGCCTTTGGCTGTCGTACGGCGGCGCGAAGATCGACTCGAGTGGCGGCACGACTTACGACCGCGACCTGATCTACTGGCTCGCCGAGCTCATGGTCCAGCTGAACCTGATCTCGCCGCGGCTCGCGCCCGCGTATGTCGCCTTCCGCGCGAGCGGCCTCGGCACTTACAACGACAACGAAGGCTATCTGCTCGACGTCCGCGACGGCGCGATCGGCTACAACATGAGCGAGCTCGATACGTACGCGCTCGTCGTCGGCCTTCCGATCGGCGACCACATGACCTTGAAGGCTCAGTACGCGCTCCAGCACATCGCGCTGGTCCGCGGCATCACCGACTCAAGCATCAAGGAAGCGGCGGAACACGCGGACTTCTTCGGGATGGAGATCGGTGTCCACTTCTAGGGGCTTCGCGCTCGCGTTCGCCGCAGTGCTCTTATGCGCCGCACCGGCGAGCGCCGGCGAGGTGCGCGGCCGAGTCGCGCTCGGCGTGCAGGGCGTCTCGCTCGAAGACACCGGCCCGATCGTCGTGTATCTCGAAAGCGCCGGCGCGCCGCTGCACTTCGAGCTGCCCAAGCGCCGCCTCGAGATACACCAGAAGGACGCGAGCTTCGCGCCCTCGTTCCTGGTCATCGCCGCGGGCGAGACCGTCGTCATGCCGAACGACGACGTGATCTTTCACAACGTCTTTTCCTACTCCACGCCGAACGACTTCGACCTCGGGCTGTATCCGCGCGGTGACTCGCGCGCGAAGACCTTCCAGTACGCGGGGGTCGTGCGCATCTACTGCTCGATTCACGAGTCGATGAGCGCGACGATCTTCGTCTCCCCTTCGATCTGGCACGCGGTCGCCGGCTCGCGCGGTGAGTTCGCGATCCCCGACGTGCCGCCCGGGAAATACCGGCTGCGCACCTGGAATCGCCGCCTGCCGCCCGCTTCGCAGCTCGTCGAAGTCGGCTCTGGCGTGGTGACGGCGGACCTCGTGGTCGCGTCGGGAACCGGCCCCTAGGCGATCATGTCGCTGCGCACGCGCCTGCTCGCGATCCTCGGCGCGACCGCGAGCTTCGCGATCGCGCTGGCGCTCGTATTTCAGGACCGCACGCTCGCGCACGATCTGCAGCACGCGGCGGCGGAGCGCCTCCAGCGCGCCGCGATCGCCGCGAACCGACTGGTCGACGCGCACCTCACGTCGGTCTCGGACCGCTACCGCGCGATCTCGGGAACGCCGCAGCTGCGCGCGAACCTCGAGGTCGAGGACCCGCCGACCCTGGCCCACTACGCCGCCGATCTGCAGCACAACCTCGGCGCCGCGCGCATTCTGTTCATCGACGCCCACGGGCGGACTGCCGCGTCCGCCGGCGACGAGTCACTCGACTCAATCGCGCGCGGCGCGACCTCGTCGCGCCTGGTCACGAGCCACGGCAGCTTGTACGCCCTGGCGAGCGTCGCCGTAGGAACGGCCGACGAGCCGGTCGGCCGGCTCGTCGCGCTCGAGGCGATCGAGCCCGCGACCTTGCAGGACTGGTCCGAGCTGTGCGGAGCCACGGTCGCGCTAGGCGACGGCGACGCGCACGGCGCCGATTCGATCGCGTTTCCGGTCCGCTCCGTCGACAGCGCCTGGCTGCGCGTCGAATCTCGCCTGGACGCGGAAGGAGCCGCCCTGCGGCGCTCGCGCGAGCTCCTCTTGATCGCCGGCGCGCTCGCGCTCTCGGGCGCGCTCGCGGTGAGTCTCGTGCTGTCTCGCGGGCTCGTGCAGGCGATGAGTCAGCTGCTGCGCGCGGCCGAGCGCATCGGAAACGGCGACTTCGCTGCACGCGTATCGATCACGCGCGGCGACGAGGTGGGCGAGCTCGCGAGCGCGGTGAACGAGATGGCCAGTCGGCTCGAGGAGCATGCCGCCACCGTTCACCGGCAACATGACGAGCTCGTCTCCGCCAGAGATCACGCCGAGGCCGCCAGCCGCTCCAAGACCGAGTTTCTCGCGAACATGAGTCACGAGATCCGCACGCCGATGACCGCCGTGCTCGGCTACACGGAGCTCTTGCTCGCGGGGGAAGCGGGCGCCGACGAGCGCGCCGAGTGGAGCGCCGCGGTGCGGCGCAACGGCGCGGATCTCCTGCAGCTGATCGACGGAATTCTCGACATCTCGCGCGTCGAGGCGGGCGAGCTCGAGATCCACCGCCACCCGTGCCGGCTGCGGCGGCTGGTCGAGGACGCCGCCGCTCCGATCGCGACCGCCGCTCACGAGAAGGGACTCGAGTTTCACTTCGAGGTCGATGCGACCTGTCCGGAGGTGATCGAGACCGACCCCGTGCGCCTGCGCCAAGTGCTCGCAAATCTCCTGCAGAACGCGCTCAAATTTACCGAGCACGGCAGTGTCTCGCTCTGGGTCGGCCGTGACTCGCCAGATAGCGTGTGCTTCGCCGTACGCGACACCGGAATCGGCATCGCGGCGCACGACCAGGAGAAAATCTTCACGCCCTTCGGCCAGGCGGACAGCTCGCACACGCGCCGCTACGGCGGCGTCGGGCTCGGCCTGTCGATCTCGCAGCGACTCGCGACGATGCTGTTCGGCGCGCTCCAGGTCTCGAGCGATCTGGGCCGAGGCAGTGAGTTCCGCCTGACCTTGCCCGCGCCCGACTCTGCGGTCGGAGACGCGAGTCACGAGCCGGAGCGCGCGCCGGCGCTCGAGCGAGCCTCGGGCCAGGTGCCGAGCGCCTTCCCCGGGGCTCGCGTGCTGCTCGCCGAAGACGGTGTCGACAACCAGCGGCTGGTGCGCGCGCTCCTGCGCCCGCTGCAAGTCGAGGTGGCTTTGGTCGAGAACGGCGCGCAGGCGGTCGACCAGGCGCTTGCGGCGCTCGACGGCGAGCGCCCGTTCGACCTCGTGTTGATGGACATGCAGATGCCGGTGATGGACGGCTACGAGGCGACCCGGCGCCTGCGCGCCGAAGGCTACTCCGGGCCGATCGTCGCGCTCACCGCGCACGCGATGTCGAGTGATCGCGGCCGCTGCCTCGAGGCGGGCTGCGACGAGTATCTCTCGAAGCCCGTCGACCGTGCTCGGCTGCTCGAGGTCGTCGCGCTGTTTCTGGCCGAACGCAAGACCGACACGGGCGCGCCGCGCTGCTAGGCTGTCGCGCGTGCCGACCGCCGCGCCGCGCTTCGAGCTCGTGATCTTCGACTGCGACGGCGTGCTCGTCGACAGCGAGCCGATCGCGAACCGCGTTTTGGCCGAGTGTCTCACGGAGATCGGACTGCCGACGACCCTGGATGAATCACTGCGCGATTACAAGGGGCGCTCGTGGGCGGAGTGCGTCGCGCTCTTCGAAGCGCGCTTGGGCGGCTCGCTGCCGGCCGGTTTCGGCGCGCGCCACTACAAGCGCGCGATCGCGGCATTCGAGCGCGAGCTCGTCGCCGTTCCGGGGATTCACGACGCGCTGGCGCGCATTCCGGCGCGGACCTGCGTCGCGTCGAACGGCCGGCACGCGACCATGCGCGTGACTCTCGCGAAGGCGAAGCTGCTCGAGCGCTTCGCCGGGCGCATCTTCAGCTCGCAGGACGTCGAGCGCCCCAAGCCCTTCCCCGATCTGTATCTGTACGCCGCCGAGCGCATGGGCGCGCCGCCCGAGCGCTGCGTGGTGATCGAGGACAGCCCCCGGGGCGTGCACGCCGGTGTCGCCGCGGGCATGAGCGTGCTGGGCTACGGCGCGAGCGAAGACGCGAACGCGCTCGCCGGCGCCGGTGCGCGAGTCTTCCGCGACATGCGTGAGCTCCCCGATCTGCTCGGCTTCGGCGCCGAGTGACTCGCGCTACCTCGGGCGTTGCCCGCGAAACACAATGCGATCCTTCGTCACTCGCTCGCTTCTCACGACCTCGTTTCCGTGGGAGACGGTGCGCGATGCGTACTCGATGAAGCCCTGCGTGGTGAAGCGCGCGACTTCCGGGAACTCGCTCGCCTCGTCGACCGTGAGCTGGAAGAGTCCGTGCACCGAGCCTGCCTCGAAGCTCCACTTGGTGAAGTTGTAGAGCACCGACGACATCGTGGTGACGATCTTCCCGACGCGATTTCCCCAGGTCTCCGTCTTCGCGTCGAACTGGCGGTAGAGTCCCGCCTTGTGCAGCCGCTGCCCCGCGCGCACGCCGCGCGCGTGCAGGTACGCCTCCGCGGGGCCGTTGGCTTCGACGTGGACCAGGATCTCGACGAGGCGTGCGTAGGTGTCGATCGGCACCCAGGTCGTGGCGGCGAGCTGCTTGTCGAGAAAGCGCAGGTCTTCTGCGCGCAAGCGTGCCTCGACTTCGGCGCGCGAAATCCGCCCCGCGTCGACCAACTTGACGAGGTCGTCCGCGGCCGACTGGAAGCCGGTCGCTTTGATCGACGGTGGTTGGGCCATTTTCAAAGTGCCAATCGGCATGGGCCAAGATCCGGTTGAGTCCTTTCACCCGCAATTTCCCTTGACACGGCACGGGCGGAACGGGCATCCCTGCGTCGCGAGATGCAGAGCGAGAGCTGGACGAACTTCTCCGGGCGAGTGACCTGCAAGCCCGCGCGCCTCGCGCGACCTCGGGATGAGGCGGAGCTCATCGAAGCGGTGCGCGCCGCCGCCGCCGACGGGCGCGGCCTGCGCGTCGCCGGCACGGGTCACTCGTTCACGCCTTTGTGCGCGAGCGACGGCACGCTGGTGTCACTCGACGATTGGCAGGGAGTCATCGCGCTCGATCGCGAGCGGCGGCAGGCGACCGTGCGCGCGGGCACGAAGCTGCACGCGCTCGGGGAGCCGCTCCTGGCGGCGGGGCTCGCGATGCGGAACATGGGCGACGTCGACGTGCAGGCGCTGGCCGGTGCGGTGTCGACGGGCACACATGGGACCGGGCCGACGCTCGCGAACGTCTCTTCGCAGGTCGTGGGCGCGCGTCTCGTGCTCGCGAGCGGCGAGGTGCTAGAGCTCGACGCCGACAGCGAGCCGGATCGGCTCGACGCGGCGCGCGTGTCACTGGGCTTGCTCGGCGTGTTTTCTACGCTCCGCCTGCAGCTCGTCCCGGCGTACCGCCTGCACGAGCGCATCTGGAAGACGGGCATCGAGGAGTGTCTCGCCGAGCTCGACGCCGACGTCGCGGCG
Source organism: bacterium (assembly GCA_041498295.1). Lineage (GTDB taxonomy): Bacteria > Myxococcota_A > UBA9160 > SZUA-336 > SZUA-336 > VGRW01. The sequence goes on from JBGQIB010000032.1 coordinate 36,550, forward strand.
CGCCGCCACTACGAGTTCTGGTGGTACCCGCACAAGGACTATGCGGAGCGGAAGGCGCTCGCCACGACCGAAGCGGAGCCCGAGTCCGTCGCCGGCCGCAAAGGCGAGCGCATCGACTGGAGCGCGCG
>JBGQIB010000033.1:0-36324 GCA_041498295.1 bacterium
AGGCAGAGCTTGGGCGCCGGGGCCTCGCGATCACTGGCCTTGGCACCTTCACCGGAGCGCGCCTCGCGGAGCGATTGCTCGAAGGCGACGCCCCGCCGCGCATCGTCGCGCTCGATTTGCGCCTGCCGCGCCGCCTCGAGGGGCGCGTTCGCTTCCACCGCGTGGACCTGACCGAGCCGACGGCCGACAGCCTGGTCGCGGAGATCCTCCAGAAGGAGGAGTGCGACGCGGTCCTGCACGCCGCGTTCTTCACCGATCCGCATCCCGACGTCGAGCTCTCGCACGAGCTCGAGGTCGTGGGTTCGCTGCACGTGATGAACGCGGCCGCGGCCGCCGGCGTGCGCAAGCTCGTGGTCACCAGCACGGCGCAGATCTACGGACCGCACCCCGACAATCCGGGGTTCCTCAGCGAGGAGCACGAGCTGCGCCCGCACCGGCAGGCGCACGCGCTGCGCGACCGCGCCGAGATGGAGGGCCTGCTGCGCGTCTTCGCGCGGCGGCACCGCGACGTCGTGGTCACCGCGCTGCGCCCTTCGTGGATCATGGGGCCGAGCTTCGAGTCGTCGGTCACGCGGCGCTTCGAGCGCGCGCGCGTGGTGACCTTGCTCGGCTACGACCCGCTGTTTCAGTTCCTCCACGAGGAGGACTGGCTCGACGCGGTGGAGCTCGCGCTCGAGCGCGACGCGCCCGGCGCGCTGAACCTCGCTGGCGACGGCGTGCTGCCGCTCTCGACCCTGCTGCGACTGGCGGGGAAGCGGGGCCTGCCACTGCCGCACCCTTTGGTATATCGCGCCGCGCAGCTCGACTCACTCGCGCGCACGGGCGATCCTCCGGCGGCGTTCTTCGACTACCTGCGCTTCGGCTGGGTCGTCGACACGCGCCGCGCGCGCGAGCAGCTCGGCTTCGATCCGGTGTACACCACGCAAGAGGCGTGGATGAGCTTCGTCGTCCAGCGCAAGCTGCGAGGCTATCGGTGAGCCGCGAGATTCCCCCGGAAGTGCTCGCGGAGCTGCGAGAGTCCGTGCGCTCGCTGCGCCGCGAGCTCGAGAGCCGCTTCGGCGTCGGCGAAGCGCCGGAGCCGCCGCCGCCGCCGAGTGACTCGTTCGAGCGCGAGTCGTTCGCGCCCGAGCGCGAGCCCGCGGCGCCGGTCGAACCGGCGCCGGGCTGGATCCAGCAGCTGCGCGGCGAGATCAGCGCGCGGCTCGCCGAGATCGACGTCGTGAAGATCTACGAGTCACTGCGCGAGCGCATCGCGATCCCCGGCTCCGGCGACATCTCGGCCGAGGTAGACGACTTCGGCCTCGACGAGCGCTACCTGCAGCGCGCGCGCCGCTGGCTCGACTGGCTCTACGACTCCTGGTGGCGGGTCGACGTCACGGGCATCGAGGGCGTCCCCGACGCGCCGCGCGTGCTGTTCGTCTCGAACACCGCCGGCATTCTCCCCTGGGACGCGCTCATGATCGCGCACGCGGTCGAGCGCACGCATCCGTCGCGCCGCCGTCCACGGCCGATGGTCTCGGACTGGATCGCGACGCTGCCGTTTTCCCAGTCGCGGCTCGCTCGCCTCGGCGCGGTGCGCGCGTGTGCGGAGAACGCCGAAAGACTGCTCACCTCGAATCAGTGGGTGATCGCGTTCCCCGAGGGACAGAAGGGCTCGCTCAAGCCGTTCCGCGAGCGCTACCGACTGCAGCGCTTCGCGCGCGGCGGCTTCGTGTCACTCGCTGCGCGCTTGTGCGCGGTGCTCGTCCCGGTCGCGGTGATCGGTTCCGAGGAGGTTCACCCGATCTTGTTCGAGCCGCGCATCCTGCGCCGCTTGATCGGCGTGCCGCTGCCAGTCACTCCGACGTTCCCGCTGCTCGGGCCGCTCGGCGTGATTCCGCTGCCAAGCCGCTGGCGCATCCGTTTCGGCGAGCCGCTCTGGTTCGACGACGTCTCGCCCGAGCGCGCGGTCGACCCGCTCTACGTGAATCGCACGCGCGAGCGCGTGCGCGGCGCGATCCAGAACTTGCTCGACGAAGAGCTGCCGAGACGCCGCTCGGTGTTCGTCTGAGTGCGCAATACCGATGAGCGGCGCGGGTCTCGCGCCTTAGCGGTGAGCGGCGCGGGTCTCGCGCCTAGAGCGTTCGTTCGCGCTTCGCGTCGACGGCGCTGAGTCGCGCTTCGAAGCTCTCGAGCGCGGCGGCCAAGCGCTCGAGATTCTTGTTCAGCGCCTCGAGGTCGCCGCGCGTCGGCAGATCCGCGACGCGCAATACGCGCTCCACGGCGCTGTGTACGATCTCTCGGAGGTCGGCGCCGTCGAACTTCGCGACTTCGCCCGGGGTCTTCATCCAGCGCTTCACGTTGTCGCGCATCTCGTTCAGATTCGTCTCGACGTCGCCGACGCCGCGGCGCACCAAGCTGTAGAGCGCGTCGCCGCCGCGCTGGATCAGCTCGGCGAGCAGAGTCCCCGAGACCGCGCCGTCGCGGTCGCGATTCTCTTTCTGATCGTCGACGAGGATCTGCGACAAGACGATCGGCGTGATTTCTTCGCCGGTCTCGTTGTCGATCACGCAGATGTCGTGGCCCTCGCGCACCAGCTCGGAGATTCCCCGCAGCGTGATGTACCGGCTCGACTCCGTGTTGTAGAGCTTCCGGTTCGCGTAGCGTTTGATCAGGATCGCCATCGCGCGCGAGTATCCCACCGCACCCGGGGTGGGTCAAACTTCCGGCGCGTGTCTCGTCGGGCGGTTTCCTCGCTCGCGCCGCGCGCTCGCGCGGGCGGCTCGAAGACGTCGGCGAGCGCGCCGACGAGCTCCGCGACGCGCGCGGCCGTCGGATCCGTGTCGGCACGCGCGCGCCAGCGCCGTTCCTCGGTCCGCAGCGCGGCGAGCAGAGTCGCGCGCGCGTGCGTGCGCTCCCCGAGCTCCTCCATGCCGGCGGCGACGGCGAGCGCGAGCTCTTCCGCCGCGCGGATCAGGTGCAAGAGCGCGCGCGCCGTCGAGTCAGCCATCGCCGCGCAGCGCGAAGATCTCGCGCGCGATGCGCGCGAGTCCGTCGAGCGCGTGCACTTCCTCGGCGAGGAGCGGCACGGCGCGCAGTGCGTCGGCTTCGAGCGGCAGCGCGCTCTCGAGCTCGCGACGCACGGCGCTGTCGCGCCGCGCGAGCGCGGCCTGGGTGCGCGCCGCGCCGACCAGCGCGCGCGCGCAGGCGCTCGCGTCGAGCTCGCCGTCCGCCCTGGCCAGCGCGTCTGCGAGCCAGCGTTCGGCGCGCGCCGCTTCGGCCGGATCGTCGCGCGGCGGCGGCGCTTCGCCGGGCCACGGGTGCACGCGGTTCAGCACCAGCCCGATCAAGTGAATGCCCTCGGCTTGGAGGCGCTCCGAGAATGCGCGCGCGCGCCGTGCCTGCTGCAGATCGGGTCCGGCGACGAGCACGAAGCCGCAGCTGGGATCGCGCAGCAGGCGGGCGACCTCGCGCGCGCGCTCGCCGAAGCCCGTGAGCAGCTCCTCGAACGCGAGCAGAAACTCCGAGATCGTCGTCAGGAACTCGAGCCCGGTCACGCGCTCGAGCGCGCGCAGCACGAGCTCCGATCCGCCGCGGAACAGGCGCAAGCTCGCGCGTCCGACGACCGCGGCGGGATGCAAGAGCAGCTTCAGCACCTGCCCGTCGAGGAAGCCCGACAAGCGGCGTGGCGCGTCGAGAAAGTCGAGCGCATGCGCGGCGGGGGGCGTGTCGAGCACGATCAGGTCATAACGCCCTTCGGTGTAGACCTGCAGGAGCTTCTCGGTCGCCGAGTACTCGCGGCTGCCCGCGAGCGCGTCGGTCAAGTTGCGATAGATCGGATTCGCGAAGATACGGTCGCGCGCGGCGGGATCGGGAGTGAGTCGCAGCACGAGCTCGTCGAAGGTCCGCTTCGTGTCGAGCATCAGCGCGGCGAGGCTGCCGCCGTCCGGCGCGCCCAGCGCGCGCAGTCGCTCGCGCGGGACTTCGCGAGCCTCGTGATCGAGCGGACCGGTGCCGAGCGCGTCGGCGAGGCGGCGCGCCGGATCGATCGTCATCACGAGCACGCGCTTGCCGGCGCGCGCGGCCTCGAGGCCGAGCACCGCGGCGATCGTCGTCTTTCCGACGCCTCCGGTGCCGACCGTGACCAGTACGCGACAGTCGAGCCAGCGATCGGGTTTCACGCGAGCGCCCCGTGGAGCTCCTCGGCCAGCGCGCGCACACCTTCCGGTCCGTCGACGCCGCTCGCGAGCCAGGGCAGCTCGAGCGGCGTCTCACCTGTCTCGCGCGCGAGAACGCCCAGGTACTCGCGCTGCATCCGGTTGCGCGCCATGCGATGGCGCGCCGCCTCGGCGACGACGTCGGGCTCGGCGAGCGGCGACGGCGCCGCGCCCTTCGGCAGCCGCGCGAGGCACGCCAGCGCGCGCTCCGCGTCGGGAAGCCCGAGCTCGGGCTCGACGCCGTTGGCGATCACCGGGCCGAGGGCGACGCCCAGCTCGCGCACGCGCGCGCGCAGCTCGAGTGTCTCCTTCACGGGCAGCTCTTCCGGCAGAGTCACCGGCAGCACCCAAGTGCGCGCCGCGTCAGTCACGAGCTCCTGAACCCGATCGGTGTTGCGCCGCAGCGGCCCCATGCGCACCGTGTCGATCACCACCGAGGGCGCCGACAGGAGCGAGAGCCCATGGCCGGTGGCGGGCGCGTCGACGACGAGCAGCGGCCAGCGCGGCCGGCCCGGGCCGTCCTCGAGCGAGACCAGGTGCCACAGCTTCCCGAGCGTGATCAGCTCGCGCCAGCCGGGCGCCGCGTCGAGGAAGGTGTGGAAGGCGGCGTTGCCGACGATCGCGCGGGCGAACAGGCGCACGTGCAGCTGCAGCGCGAGATACTCCTCGAGCGCGCGTTCGGGCTCGAGCTGGAAGCGGAAGAGACGCTCGGCCATGGGCACCGGCTCGCGGCTCGACGTATTCGCCGCGCCCACGTCGGGCGCGCGCAGCAGCTCGGGTAGCGCGTCGGAGGACCCGAGCTCCACGACCACCGTGCGGACGCCCGCGCGCGCGGCCAGCACGCCCAGCGCCGCGGCGATGCTGGTCTTGCCCGTGCCTCCCTTGCCGGTCACGAGCAACAGGCGGCGCGACAGGAGCGCAGCGAGCGCTCCTGTCACGTGCGCGCCTCAAGGGAGCGTCGCTCGACACCGACGAGAAACGCTGCCGCCGGGGCACCGTCATGATCGTCCAGTGCGAGAATTGCGAGACACGTTTTCACGTTGCGGATGCGCGCATTCCCGAAAAGGGGGCGCGCGTGCGCTGCTCGCGCTGCCACCACCGCTTTCACATCACGCCCTCGTCGGGCACGTCCACGGGCCCGAGTCCCGCGGGCGATGTTAGCGCGCGCACGTCGACCCGCGGCGGCGACCCGGCCGCGGAAGACGATCTCGACAACCCGGAGTTTCTGTTCGACGGGAGCTCCTCCGAGTCCGGCGCGCAGACGACGCCGGCTCACGCAAGGCCGGGATCTGCGCCTGCCAAGGAGGCGGCAACGCCCGCGCCTGCACAGGAAGGAGAGCCGGCGCCGAACGCTCACTCGCCGGACCTGGAGCCGGCGGCGCCGCGCGAAGAGCACATCGTCGCCACCGGCGGCGAGACGGCGCAAGAGATGCTCGATGCCGGCGCGCCGAAGCTCGGCTCGGGTCCGGTGGAGTTCGCGCCCTCGCTCCTCGGCACCGACTCCGACGCCACGCACAGCCGCGTGTTCCTCGGCGACGACGCCCCCACCGCGGAGAGCGAGCCGCCGCCATCCATTCGTCCCGCGAAGGACAAGCCCGCGAAGCGGAGCCCGACGCCGGAGATCGATGCGGCCTTCGGCGCGGGAACACCGGACGATGAAGGCGACGCCGGCTGGGAATCGCTGACCAAGGAAGACCCCGCGCCCGCGCGGAGCGTGTTTGACGCGGGCGCCTCCTTCGGCCTGGTGGCCGCGCAGGCCGCGCCGATCGCCGCGGCGAAGCCGGCGCGTGCGAGTCTCTTCGATCGCGCCGAGGTTCCGGCGGGCGACACCAAGAAGCGACAGGCGCCGGACGCCGCGTCGTTCGATCCCGAGGCCGGGAGCTCGGTGGGTACGATCCTGCGCTTCGCGGCGGCGCTGGTCGGCATCGCCCTGCTCGGCGGCGCGTTGCACGGTCTCCAGATGCAGCGCGAGGCGAGCGCCACCGGAGCCGAGGCGGAGCAGGCCGCGGGCTGGATCGCGACCGATCTCGAGACGTTCGTTGCGCGCGACAGCCTCGGCGTTCGCGTGCTGGTGGTGCGCGGGAATCTCTTCCCAAACGGCCCGGCGGCGCCGCCCGAGGTGGACGTGAGCTTGCTCGAGAACGATGGCCGGCGCGTGGGCGAGCCGCGCCGTGCGTGGCTCGAGCGACTCGACGACGCCGAGATCGCTCCCGAGGAGCTCACGGTGCACCTCGCGTCGGACGGCGGCGAGATCTCGGGCGTCGGTCCCCAAGTCACCGGCTTCACCGCGCTGCTCGCGGATCCACCGGCGAGCGCGCGGCGCGTGCAAGTCAGTCTGGTCGCCGGCAAGGCCGTGATGCGCGGAACCGCGACGGCCGTTTCGCCGCGGCCCGCGACTCCGCCTGCGAGCGACTCTCAGCTTGCGACGCCGAACACTCCGCCCGCGGAGCAGGCGCCGCTGGCGCCCGACGCGGTCGTACCCGCGGCGCCCGAGCCCCAGTGAACGCGGCCGAGCGGCCGCGGAGCGAGTGAGTCGCGAGAGCGCGGCCGCTCAGCTCTCGGGTTTCTTCGGGTCGTCGTCCTTCGGCGTGACGTCGATCTCGGGCGGCGCCTTCAGCGCGGAGCGGAAATTCTTGATTCCCTCGCCGAGGCCCGCGCCGATCTGCGGCAGGCGCTGCGCCCCGAAGATCACGATCACGATCACCAGGATGATGAGCAGCTCGCCGACGCCTAGACCAAACATGGACCGTGAAGGTCGGCGACGCCCCGGTTGAAGTCAACCGAGCGACTCGGGACACTGAGGCGCGATGAAACCCGCAATCTTCAAGGCGTACGACATCCGTGGCCTCGTCCCCCAGGAGCTCGATGCGCGCGGCGCGCTCGCGATCGGCCGCGCCTTCGCGCGCCACGTCGAAAGCGGTCCCGTCGTCGTGGGCTACGACATGCGCGCCAGCGCGGCCGAGCTGCAGAGCGCGTTCCTCGCGGGGCTGCGCGGCGAGGGCAGGGAGGTGATCGACATCGGACGCGTGTCGACGCCGCAGCTCTACTTCGCCACGGCCATGTCGCGCGCGGGCGGCGGCGCGATGATCACCGCCTCGCACAATCCGGGCGGCTACAACGGCTTCAAGCTGTGCGGCCGAAACGCGGTGCCGATCGGCATCGAGTCGGGCCTCGCGAGCATCCGCGACGTCGCGCTCTCGCTCGAAGCGGAGCCGGCGCCGCCGACACGCGCCGGTGTCACCCCGCGCGACGTGAAGGCCGCGTACTACGACATGCTGCTCGAGCTCTTCCCGGCGCGCCCGAGGTTGCGCGCGGTGATCGATGCGGGAAACGGGATCGCGGGCGAAGCGTTGCTCGGTCTGTTGGAGCGCCTGCCGCTCGAGACGAAGCGGCTCTACTTCGAACCCGACGGCAGCTTCCCGAACCACGAGGCGGATCCGCTCAAAGCCGAGAACCTGCACGACTTGCAGCGCGCGGTGCGCAGCGAGGGCGCGGACCTCGGCATCGCCTTCGACGGCGACGGCGATCGCGCCGTGTTCGTCGACGAGACGGGCGAAGCGGTGCCGGCAGATCTCATGACCGCGCTCTTCTGCGAAGTGATCCTCGAGCGCAAGCTGCTCGGCGCCCGTCCCGGCATCCCGATGCTCTACGACCTGCGCTCCAGTCGCATCGTCCCAGAGACGATGCGCGCGCGCGGCGCGGAGCCGATTCGCAGCCGGGTCGGACACGCGTTCATGAAGGCAGTCATGCGCGAGCGCGGCGCGTGCTTCGGGGGCGAGCTCTCGGGTCACTACTACTTCCGCTTTCCCGCGGGCTACATCGCCGACGATGGAGCGGCGGCGATGCTGCTCCTGTTCGAAGTGATCGCCGCGCGCGCGCGCCCGCTCTCGGAGCTGTGGCGGCCGTACCGCCGCTACCGCCAGAGCGGTGAGATCAACCGGCGCGTGGCCGACGTCGCGAGCACGCTCGCGCGCGTGCGCGCGAAGTTCCCCGATGGCGCAGCGGACGAGCTCGACGGACTCACGATCAGTTACCCGACCTGGTGGTTCAATCTGCGCCCGTCGAACACCGAGCCGCTGCTGCGCCTGAACCTCGAGGCGCCGGACGACGCTTCGCTGGCGCGCGAGCGCGATCGCATCTTGGCGCTGATCGACGCATGAGCGCGGCCACGGCGCCGCGCGTGCTGCGCCGCGCCGCCGCACTGCTGCGCCGCGAGCGCTCGCTCTGGCCGTGGGCGCTGGTGCCGTTCGTGCTGAACCTGGTCGCGTTTGCGCTCGCGGCGACCGCGTTCATCGCGAATCTCGACGCGATCGCGGCGCCGCTGGAGCGGTTCGTCGAGATGCTCTCGTTCGGCGGCTTCGCGCTCGCGCTCTACGCGCTGCCGGGTCTCTCGTTCGTGTGTCTCGCGTGGCTCGTGACCGCCGGGACGCTGCTCGCGCTCGAGGTCGGAGGGCGGCGGCTAGGCGAGGGCAAGGCGGCGAGGCGAGGGCCGCCCCGAGCCGAGCCCGCAAGCGCCGGGAGGCGCGCGCAGTGAGCCGCAGGCGAACGAAGTCAAAAAGGCGCGACCCGCTCGCCGACCGCGCGCAGCCAGTCGTCGCCGATCGGCGCGTCGGACGGCGCGAGCTCGACCGCGGCCAGGCCGTGCTCGCCCGTGGCGAAGGCGCGCGCCAAGCGCGCGCCGATCCCTACGGCGACGAGTGACACGCGCGCGGGCTCGAGATCCGGATCGGCGCGCAACAGCGCGACGACCTGCTCGAGGTCCGCGGCGGTCTGTGTCTCGAGATCCGCGCGCAGGCGCGCGGCGAGCGATTGGCTCGGGTCGAGCGCGAGCGCCGAGAGCTTGTCGCTGCGCCGCGAGCCGCACAGCGCCAGGTCGAAGGTCGCGAGCGCCGCACGCCCCGACCAGGCGGCGCGCGCGCGCTCGACGAGCTCGCCGCTGCCCACGCCGTCGCCGGTACACAGAATCACGACGGAGTGACGCCCGCGCCGCGCGGGCTTCCAGGTGCGCCCGTGAACCCGATCTCCGCGCGAGAGAAAGGTCCACTGTGTCTCGCCGCCGGCATCGCGGGCGACGGCCGCGCTCATGCGGCCCTGCGCAGCGCGAGGCGCCGGGAGAGCGCGCGAAGCTCTCGGGCGCCCGGGCTCGTTCCATCGTCGCTCGCGTGCACCGACTCACCGCGCAGAAGCGCCCGAAACAGCGCCGGGTCACTCGGCAGCGCCGGGACGACCTCGACGTCGAGCGCGTGCTGGCGGCGCGCCGCGGCCGCGAGTCTCTCCGCGAGGTCCGACGCCTCGCGCGCCGTGCGCGCGCCGATCACCCAGGCGAGCACCGGCATGCGCACGAGCGCCGGCGCGACCTCTCGCAGTAGGCGCAGCGCACGCCCGACGCCTGAGCTGGACGCGTCGACCGGGAGCAGCACGCCGTCGAGCAGCGCGCGCTCGGGTCGCGCGAGAAACGCCGCGAGGCGCTCGGGCCGCTCGAGTACGAGCACGGGCTCGGCACTCGGGATCTCGGCCAGCGCGGCGGCCAGCGCCTCCGGCTCGCGCGCGCGCGCCGCGAGCCGCACTCCCGGGACCGACGGCCAGAGCGGCGACGCCGGAAACCCCACCTCGACGCGGGCGCTGCCCGACTCGGAGGCGAGCGCGCCGGCGAGCTCGAGCGCGAGCGCGCACCACAGGAGCCGATCCGGCCCGGCCGGCAAGCAGATCCGTGGCGCCCGGCCGTGCAGCGGAAGCACGGGCTCGGGCGCGGCCTCCGACTCGCGTTCACGGGCCGCGCTCTGCTCGTCCTCGGGAATGAAATAGTGAAGGACGTCGCCGAGATTCTTCCGAGCCAACCGCGTCTCCGTCCCGCCAGAAGCCGAAGGGCAGAAGCACGCCCGTCGGGACCTACGGGCTCTAGCTGATGATCAGGACGGAGTTTACCCCGCCGGCGGGTCCTTCGACGCGCCGCGGGTTGCTCGGGTCAGGCGTCCACTCACCGTCGACGAAGTAGCGGTACTGGTAGACGCCCGGGCCGAGGCGCACGACTTTCTCCCACGTGCCGCCGGGGCCGTGACGCGTCTCGACGCCTTGGTCGGGGATCCAGTTGTTGAAGTCGCCGGCCAGCTGAACGTCGCGCACGTGCGGGTCCTTGAACGTGAAGACCACGCCCTTCGCGCCGGCGTTCGTGATCTCGGCGTCGGTGGGAACGGTCGGAGCGGGCAGCACCGGGGCCGCCTCTTCCTCTTCCCGGTCGTAGAGCACCTCGAGCGCGAGCGACATGTAGTCGACGAAGCCGTACGAGCGGCGGTCGAGCTTCGCGATCGGGACTCCGCGCTGCGCGGCTTCGCGCAGGCGGACGTTCGAACGGATGACCGAGTCGAAGACGAGGTCTTTGTAAGTCTCGCGGATCTCGGCGAGCGCGCGCTTCGCGAAGCGCGTGCGGCCGTCGAACAGAGTCGGCAGGATGCGGATCTTCAGCGAGTGGCCGATCCGATCCTCGAGCAGCGCGATCGTCTCGAGCAGCTTCGCGACCCCGTGCATCGAGAAGTAGCTCGTCTCCAGCGGAATGATCACTTCCGAGGCGGCGCGCAGCGCGTTGAAGGTCAGGATGCCGACGTTCGGTGGGCAGTCGATCAGACCGAAGTCATAGCTCTTCTCGAGCTTGCCGAGGGCGGAAGCCAGGCGCTCAGTTCGGCCGCGCGCGCCTTCGGCGGTGAGCTTCTGTTCGAGCGCCGAGAGGATCACGCCGGACGGCGCGACGTCGAGGTGCTCGCCCGCTTGGACGACCACGTCGCCGAGCTTGGCGCCGGCACCCTCGGCCTCGGCGAGCACGTCGTAGAGGTTCTCGTCGACCTCTTCGGGATCGATGCCCAGACCCAAGGTCGCGTGGGCCTGAGGGTCCATGTCGATCACGAGCACCGAGTGACCTTCGGCGGCGAGACAACCCGCAAGACTCACGACGGTGGTCGTCTTGCCGCATCCACCCTTCTGATTCATGACTGCGATGCAGCGCATACCGTCCCTCCCCGACTACCGGACAGCCGCGAAAACATGCGCGGGGATGACGGAGTGGAAGAGTCTCGCGGCGGCGGGAACTCTAGCGGTCCGCGTGTTACACGCGGAGCGAGCTCCCCAAGCGGCCGAGGCAGATCTCGGGATCTCCCTCAAGTTCCCTACCCCCCGTCGAACGCCGCGAACGTTAGCAACAGGAGACAGCGATGGCCAATACGGATCACGCCCGACCGCGCCGGGTCGGCGTGTTCGACCTCGGTTCGAACACGATCCTGATGCTCGTGCTCGCCGCGGACGGCGCGGTGATCCGAGACGACGCGCGCATCACGCGCCTCGGGCAGGGTGTCTTCGAGCGCGGCGAGCTCGCGCCCGACGCGCTGCTCCGCACGCGCACGGCAATCACTGATTTCGCGCAGCTCGCGCGCGCTGCGGGGGTGGAGCGGCTGGTGGCCGTGGGCACGGAGGCGCTGCGCCGCGCGCGCGGCGGCGCACGGTTTCTCGACGAGCTGGTGCGCGAAGGCTTGCTCGACGGCGCGCGCTTGCTCTCCGGGGACGAAGAGGCGGAGCTCACGCTCGAGGCTACGCGCATCGGTGTCGGGGAGAGCCGCGCCGCGCTTGCGGTGATCGACGTCGGCGGCGGCAGTACGGAGGTCGCTTGGCGCGAGGCGCGGGACGGGGCGATCCGCGGCGTGTCGCTGCCGCTCGGCAGCGTGCGCCTGACGGAGGCGCTTCTGCCACGGCATCCGATTCCCGACGCGGACCTCGCCGCGCTCCGCGAGCGGGTGCTCCTCGCAAGCGAGCCGCTGGCGCGCGCGCTGCCCGCGGGCTTGCCGAGCGACGCGGCGATCGTCGCGGTCGCGGGGACGGCGACCACGCTCGCGGCGCTCGAGCTCGAGCTCGCGGTCTACGACGGGGCGCGTGTCGAGGGCTTCGAGCTCTCGCGCGCGTGCCTCGCGACCTGGATCGAACGGCTGGCACGTCTCGGTGTCGCCGCGCGCAGGCGGCTCCCGGGACTCGAGCCGGGGCGCGCGGACGTGATCGTCGCCGGCCTCGTGTGTCTCGAGATGGCGCTCGTGTGCCTGCGGGCCGAGCGTTTCACGGTCTCGGAGCGCGGCGTTCGCCATGGCGTCGCGCTGCGCATGCTCGCTGGGCAGAAGATCGTTTGATACCGTCGCCTTTCCGTGGAAGAAGCAGTTCTGGTCGTCGTCGGTCCGGACGGACCGCGGCCGTTCATGCGCGGGATCCTCGTGCAGTCACTGGTGACGCGCGGCGTTCCCTTCGACGTCGCGTTTCAAACCGCGACTGCGGTTCGCGACCGGATCGCGACGCGCGGCAAAGTGCGCCTCGAGGAGCTCTCGGGGCTCATCGATGAGCTGCTCGACGACCGCTACGACCTCGACGCCCTCGGCTCGGTCACGGTGGTCGAGCCGCCGCGCGTGGTCGAGGAGGACGGCTCGTGGAGCCCGTTCTCGAAGGGTCTTCTGGCGGTCTCGCTGATGGGCGCCGGCCTCGAGCCGGCCGACGCGCACGATGTCGCGCGCGAGATCGAACAGAGCCTGCTCAGCCAGGGCCGCGCCGCGATCGATCGCACGGAGCTGCGCCATCTCGTGGCCGCGACCATCGAGCGCACCGACGGTCCCGGCCCGGCTGGCTGGTATCGCCTGTGGCGGAGCGCGCGCGACGACGGCAAGCCGAGCCTGGTTCTGCTCGGCGGCGCGACAGGTTCGGGCAAGACCTCACTCGCGATCGAGGTCGCGCGCCGCCTCGAGCTGCCGCGCGTGATCGGGACGGACTCGATCCGCCAGATCATGCGGCTCATGTTCTCGCCGGATCTCATGCCCGAGATCCACTGCTCGACCTTCGACGCGTATCTCGCGCTGCCCCGCGTGACCTCGCTGGTCGGCGACCCGGTCGTGGTCGGCTTCCGCGAGCAGGCGCAGAAGATCGCGGTCGGCGTGCACGCGCTGCTGGAGCGCGCGGTCGAAGAGAACACGAGCATGCTGATCGAGGGAGCGAATCTCGTGCCGGGCATGCTCGAGCTGGGCCGCTTCGCCGGGCGCGCGCACGTCACTTTCGTCATGACCGGCGCGCTGGATCCCGAGTCCTACCGCGGCCGCTTCTCGGCGCGCAACGCCAAGGCGCGCAGCCGCTCTGCCGACCGCTATCTCGAACATTTCGACGAGATCCTCGCAATCCAGCGCTACCTCGTGGCGGAGGCCGAGCGCTACGGATTGCCGATCGTGGACAACGTACAGTTCGACACCGCGGTGGTGTCGGTGATCCGCGCGGTGATTGCGACGCTCGAGAAGACGCAGGCGCACACGGACGAAGAGGGAGCCGAGTGAGGCACACGAGACTAAAGCGCGCGGTCGCGCTCGCGGCGCTCGCATGCGCGCTCACTGCGTGCGGCACGCTCTCGGTCGATGACGAGAAGAAGATCGGCGCGCAGTACCAGGCGGAGCTCCGCAAGCAGCTGGTGTTCGTGCGCGATCCAGTCACCGTGAACTACGTGCGGCAATTCGGCGAGCAGCTCGCCGCCTCCGCTCGCCCGTCGCCCTTCGAGTTCCGCTTCTACGTGGTCGAGGACGAGGAGATCAACGCGTTCGCGATCCCCGGCGGCGCGGTGTACGTGAATACGGGCCTCTTGATGAAGGTGCACAACGGCGCCGAGCTCGCCGCCGTCCTGTCTCACGAGATGGGCCACGTGACTGCGCGCCACATGGCGAAGCGCGTCAACAAGCAGCGCAGCACTGGCTTCGTGGTGAACGTCTTCTATCTGGCGGTCGCGATCCTCACCGGCAATCCGTACCTCGCGAACGCGGGTGGGGTCGCCGGCTCGATGGCGGGTCAGGCGTTCATCAACACGTTCTCGCGCGACGACGAGCGCGAAGCGGACGCGCTCGGCTTCGAGACGATGACCGCTGCGGGCTGGAATCCGAACGGCATGGTGACCATGTTCGAGACATTGAAGAAGGAAGGCGGCGGCAGCTCGGGCATGCCCCAGTTTCTCGCCAGCCATCCCGCCACCGACGAGCGCATCAACAACGCGCGCGAGCTCGTCGCGCAGTATCCGGACGCGGACAAGCTGCGACTCGTGGATCCGAAGCTGCCCATCATCCAAGAGCGACTCAAGTTGATCGTCGGAACCGACCGCGAGAAGACCGACGAGAGCGACGGCGAGAAGGACGAGAAGGACGGCGGCGAATCGGACGACGACAAGTAGTTCGGCGTACAATGCCGCGCCCGCGTAGATCCGCGGCCGGAGGCGCGAGACAGTGGTTCGACCCAGCACGCTCGGTGAGCTCGTTGCATCGGGCTACCGATCGCGCACCGTGCGTGAGGAGCTGCGCGCCAATCTCGCGGCGCGCTTGCGCGCGAGGCAGCCCTTCCTTCCCGAGATGATCGGTTACTCGGAGAGCGTCGTGCCAGCGCTCGAGCACGCGCTGCTCGCGGGTCATGACATGATCTTTCTCGGCGAGCGCGGCCAAGGAAAGTCGAAGATGATCCGCAAGCTCGTCGAGCTGCTCGACGAGGCCGTGCCGATCCTCGAGGGCAGCGAGGTCAATGACGACCCGCTCGCGCCGATCAGCCGCTGGGGCCGCGACCGCGTCGCGGAGCTCGGCGAGCGCACGCCGATCGCTTGGATCGGCCGCGCGGCGCGCTACGGCGAGAAGCTCGCGACACCCGATACGTCGGTCGCAGATCTGATCGGCGAGATCGACCCGATCCGCGTCGCCGAGGGCCGCTATCTCGCCGACGAGTCGACGATTCACTTCGGCCTGATCCCGCGCACGAACCGCGGGATCTTCTGCATCAACGAGCTGCCGGATCTCGCGGAGAAGGTGCAGGTCGGGCTCTTCAACGTGATGGAAGAGCGCGACTTCCAGGTGAAGGGTTTCAAGGTGCGGCTGCCGCTCGACGTGCTGGTGGTGGCGAGCGCGAATCCCGAGGACTACACGCGCCGGGGCCGGATCATCACGCCGCTCAAGGACCGCTATCAGGCGCAGATCCGCACGCACTATCCGCCGACGCGCGAGCTCGAGATCCAGGTGATGAAGCAGGAACGGCGCAAGCCGCGCGAGACCGCGGTCGAGCTGTACGTGCCGCTCTTCATCGAAGAGATCATCGCGGAGCTCACGATCCAGGCGCGCCAGAGCCCCGACGTCTCGCAGGTTTCCGGTGTCTCGGTGCGCGCGTCGATCGCGAACTACGAGACCATCATCGCGTGTGCCGAGCGGCGCGCGCTGCTGCTGGGCGAGAAGGAAGCCGTGCCGCGACTCACCGACCTGCCCGCGCTGCGCGCTTCAATGGGCGGCAAGATGGAGCTCGAGTACGCCGGCGCGGAGAAGACCGAGAACGAGATCGTCGAGTCACTCGTGAAGCGCGCCGTGCTCGCCGTCTTCGGCGAGCTGTGCGGCGCGTCCGATCTCGACGCGATCGTGCGCGCCTTCGACGACGGCTGGAAGGTCGAGGTCGGCGAGGAGCTGCCGTCCAGGGAATACGCCGACGGGGTCGACAACATCGCCGGCCTGCGGAAAGCGGTGGAGCTGCTGGGTTGCGCGACGAGCCCGGCGCGCATTGCGGCGGGGGTCGAGCTCGTGCTCGAGGGGCTACATCTCTCGAACAAGCTGAACCGCGAGACCTCGGGCCGCCGACTCACGTACGGTTGACGATGGCGCGCGTGCGCTACAGCCGATGGGACGGCACGCAGCGCGCGTTCTCGCTCGCCGCGGAGCAGGCCCTCGACGAGCTCGCGCGCCACCTGATGGAAGGCATGGGCGTCGAAGAGGCGCTGTCCTGGATGCGCTACCAGGGCTTCGAGCTCGCCGGCATGGACTTCCGCGTGATGGGTGTCGAGGAGCTGCTGCAGGAGCTCCGCAAGCAAGCGCGCGAGCGCATGGCCGGTCACAACATGGACCAGGCCTTCGACGAGCGCTGGGAGACTTTGCGCAACATCCTCGAACGCGAGGAGGGCGCGCAGTCCGCGCGGAACGGGGTCGAGTCACAGCGCTGGAGCGACTTCAAGACGAAGAAGGATTCACTCCCGCGCCGCTTGTCCGACGCGCTCAAGCGCTTCGGCGACCACGAGTGGGCCGATGCGGACGCCGAGGCCGACTTTCGCGAGCTCCAGGGGGAGCTCGACCAGATTCGCGCACTCGAGGAGTTTCACGCGCGCAACCGGCAGATGCTGCGCGGGGGTCACTCGCTTTCGTTCGACGAGGCGCTCGACCTGATGCGCGAGATCGAGCGGCTCGGCCGGCTCGCGCGCAATCTGCTCGAAGGGCGCTTCGACGAGGTCTCGCTCGATGAGCTGCGCGAGCTCGCGGGCGAAGAGGGCGTCGAGTCGATCCTGATTCTGCGCGACATGCGTCGGAATCTCGAGGCGGGCGGCTTCATCCGCTCGGGCGAGGGCGGCCTGGAGCTGACGCCGCGCGCGATCCGGCGCATCGGCGAGCTCGCGCTCGAGGACATCTACGGCTCGCTCAAACGCGGCGGGCCGGGCGCGCACGCCACGACTCACCGCGGCGGCGGGGCGATCACGATCGAGCGCTCGAAGCCGTACGTCTTCGGCGAGCCCGCGCACCTCGACGCCGTCGCCACCGTGCGCAACGCGCTGCTGCGCGATCCGAAGCACGCGAGCGTGCCATTGCGCATCGAGCCCGGCGACCTCGAGGTCTTGGACACCGATCAGCAGACCGACACCACCACGGTGCTACTGCTCGACATGAGCTGGTCGATGTCCTGGTCGGGGCGCTGGCCCGCGGCCAAGCGCGTGGCGATCGCCATGGACCAGCTCATCCGCACGCGCTATCCGCGCGACCGCTTCTTCATCGTTGGCTTCTACACGCGCGCGCGCGAGCTCACGATTCCCGAGCTGCCCGAGCTGGTCTGGAACATGGAGGACCCGTTCACGAATCTGCAGAACGGCCTGCGTGTCGCGCAGCGGCTGATCGACCGCAATCCGTCCGCGAACAAACAGATCATCGTGATCACCGACGGCCAGCCGACGGCGTACTTCGTCGGTGACGAGCTGCGCGTCGAGTGGCCGAGCGGCGTCGGCGGCACCAGCCCGCGCGCGAACAAGGAGACGCTCGGCGAAGTGAACCGAGTGACTCGCAAGGGAATCACGATCAACACCTTCATGCTCGACGATTCCCCGGAGCTGATGCGCTTCGTGGAAGGCATGACCAAGATCAACAAGGGCCGCGCCTTCTACACCACGCCGGGCCAGATCGGCGAGTACGTCATGGTCGACTACCTGTCGCGCAAGCGCCGCAAGATTCGCTGAGCGTGGGTAGGTTGCCCACGCGATCATAGGACTCCATTGGGCCCGATCGTCGAAGGCGTCGGCCTGCGCGAGCGCGGCCTCGAGGAGCTGCTCGGAGCGGCGCGCATCGTGCTCGAGCTCGGCTTCGGGCGCGGCGAGCTGCTGCTCGACCTGGCCGAGGCCAGCCCGAAGCGCGCGTTCCTCGGCGTCGAGATCTCGCGGAAGCGCGTCGAGAAGATGGCGCGGCGCGCAGAGAAGCGCGGGCTCGAGAACGTCTTCCTGCTGCACGCGCCGGGGGAGTTCGCGCTCGAGCGCGTGCTGCCACCGTCCTGTGTAGAGGAGTGCTGGATCAACTGCCCCGATCCGTGGCCGAAGAAGCGGCATTGGCGGCGCCGACTCGTACAGGCGCCACTGATCGCGCTGCTCGCGGCCGCGCTCGCGCCCGACGCGCTCTTGCACATCTCGACCGATCACCCCGGCTACCGCGATTGGATCGCAGACGTCCTGGCGGGGCAGAGCGCGTTCGCGAATCTGCACGCGCCCGCGCCGTGGTCCGACTCACCGCCCGCTCGGCGCGAGACGGCCTACGAATCTACGTTCCGCGCCGAAGGTCGCGCGATCGCGTACTTCGACTATCGTAAGCGGCAGTGAAAGCGCTGCTCGGCCACACCCCCGACGAGCTGCGCGCCGCATTCGCGAGCGCCGGCGTGCCCGCGTTCCGCGCGGCGCAGGTCTCGAGCTGGCTGTATCAGCGGCGCGTGCGCGACTTCCATGCCATGGCGAATCTGCCGGCGACGCTGCGCGCGGAGCTCGCGGCCGACTGGCGCACGCACTCGCTCGAGCGCATCGCGGTGCACGCTGCCGCGGACGGCACGCGCAAGCTCGTGCTCGGCACGATCGACGGCGCGCGCATCGAGGCGGTGCTGATTCCCGAGGCGCGCCGCCAGACGCTGTGTGTCTCGTCGCAAGTCGGCTGCAGCCTCGACTGCGCGTTCTGCGCGACGGGGCGCATGGGCCTGGGCCGCAACCTGCACGCCGACGAGATCGTCGACCAGGCGCTGCACGCGGCGGAGCTGCTCGACGCGGACGGGCGCGCGCTCACGCACGTCGTCTTCATGGGCATGGGCGAGCCGCTCTTGAACTTGAAGCACGTGGTGCAGGCGATTCGAGTGCTCACGCACGAGGACGCCTTCGCGCTCGCGCCCCGACGCATCACGGTGTCGACGGCCGGCGTCGCCCCCAAGATCGCCGAGCTGGGCAAGGCCGTGCCCGTGCGCCTGGCGATCTCGCTGCACGCCGCGCGCGACGAGCTGCGCGACGTGCTCGTGCCGCTGAACCGGCGCTTCGCGATCGCGGAGCTCATGGAAGCCTGCAACTCGTTCCCGACGCCGAGGCGCGAGCGGCTGTCGTTCGAGTACACGCTGATCGCCGGCGTGAACGACTCGGTCGCCGACGCGCGCGAGCTCGCGGCGCTCGCCCGCAAGGCGAGGGCCAAGGTCAATTTGATCCCGCTGAACGAGCACCCCGGGACCTCCTACCGGCGGCCGAGCGAGGCGCGCATGGACGCGTTCCTCGGCGCGCTCGTCGCCGAGCGAGTCACCGCGACGCTGCGCCGCTCGCGCGGGGACGACATCTTCGCCGCCTGCGGCCAGCTCGGCGCAAGGTCCGATTGACTACGCTCGCCTGCGGCTCGCTGCGCGCGGCTGCGCCGCTTGCCCGGCCGGCTCAGGGCGGCCTTCGCCGGCCGACCCTCTCGAGTGACACGTACGCCAAGGCGAGACCGAGCGAGGGCCGTCCCGAGCGAGGACGCAAGCGCCGAAGGCGCGCGCAGCGAGGCGCAGGCGAGCGTAGCCGATAGGGAAAGGATGCTCTACGCGATCGGCGACATTCACGGCATGCGCGACGAGCTCGTCCGGCTCTTGTCACGCATGCCACTTCAGAAGGGCGACCGCCTGATCTTCATCGGCGACTACGTCGACCGTGGCCCGAACCCCAAGGCTGTCGTCGACGAGCTGATCGCGCTCGAGAAGGCGTACGAGTGCATCTTCCTCCTGGGCAATCACGAGGCGATGTTTCTCTCGTTCCTCGGCTGGGAAGGCCCGAGTTACTTCGGCTCCGAGGCATTCCTGCACAACGGCGGCGAGACCACGCTCGCGAGCTACGGCTACTTCAACTCCGATGACGACTTCGCGCTCGAGCCCGCGCACGAGCGCTTCTACAAAAGCCTGCAGCTCTGGCACCTCGAGGGGGAATACGCGTTCGTGCACGCGGGCCTCGCGAAGTCCTCGCTCGGTCTCTCGGATGCGAAATACGCGCTCTCGCGCGAGAGCGCGCGCGACATCCTGTGGCAGCGCGAGACCGCCGATCTCCCGCACAGCCTCGGAGTCACCGTCATCTACGGCCACACCCCGCTGCCTGATTTCAGTGTAAGGTGGAATCTCCCGTACTCGATCGGGATCGACACCGGCGCCGTCTACGGAGGGCCGCTGACGGCGATCCGGCTCCCGGACGAGACGGTATTTCAGTCGTAGATGAACCTCACTCCAGACCACGAATTGATTCGCGATTCCGTGCGCCGCTTGGCCGAAGCCGAGCTCGCGCCGATCGCGGCGCGCATCGACGCGGACGACTGGTTCCCGCGCGACTTCTTCCTGCGCCTGGGCGAGATCGGCGCGCTCGGCGTGCTGGTGCCCGAGGAGTATGGCGGCAGCGGCGGCGACTACATCGGCGCAGCACTCATCATGGAGGAGCTGGCGCGAGTCTCTGGCTCCGTGTCGCTCTCCTACGGCGCCCATGCGGTCCTGTGCGTGGGCGCGATCGCGCGCGACTGCTCGCCCGAGCAGAAGGCGCGAGTACTCCCGCGCCTGTGCTCGGGTGAAGCGATCGGCGCATGGGCGCTCACCGAGCCCAGCTCGGGCTCCGACGCGCTCGGCATGCGCACGCGCGCGGCGCGCGACGGCAACGACTACGTGCTCGACGGCGGCAAGACCTTCATCACCAACGGCTCGGAAGCCGAGACACTCGTCGTGTACGCGCGCACCGGCGCGGCGGCGCTCGGCGCGCAGGGCATCTCGGTGTTCCTCGTCGACGGCAAGACACCCGGCTTCCAGTGCAGCCGCACGCTCGACAAGATGGGCATGCGCGGCAGCCCGACCGCGGAGCTGCGCTTCGACGCGATGCGTGTGTCGGCGGCGGATCGCATCGGCGAGGAGAACCGCGGCGTCGCGATGATGATGCGCGGTCTCGACGTCGAGCGCGCGACCCTGGCCGGCATCTCCGTCGGCCTCGCGCAGGCGGCGCTCGACCACTCCGTGAAGTGGGCCCGCGAGCGCGAGCAGTTCGGTCGGCCGATCGCCGAGTTCCAGATGGTTCAGAAGCTGCTCGCCGACATGTACGTCGACGTCGCGGCCGCGCGCCTCTTGGTCTACGAAGCGGCACATCTCTGTGTCGCCCAGGCGACCGGCTGCGCGAAGCTCGCGTCGGCCGCGAAGCTGTTCTCGTCCGAGATCGCCACGCGCGCGGGCCTCGCGGCCGTGCAGATCTTCGGCGGCTACGGCTACACGCGCGACTATCCGGTGGAGCGCATCGCGCGCGACGCGAAGCTGATGGAGATCGGCGCCGGCACCTCCGAGATCCAGCGCACGATCATCGCGCGCGAGCTGCTCAAAGGGCTCTAGCGGGCGCGAGCTCCGGGATCGACGGTGTCGAGTCGATACGCCACGCGCGTGAGTCATTCGGCCCCGGTCGCGCGTCTCACGCCACACGTTGCGGTGTCGAAGCTGAGCCCGCCGGGCACAGTCATTGCTCTAGACCTTGCGGATGGCCTTCGCACCGATCCGCAAGCAGCCGTCCAGCGGCGTGGCCTCGAACCTCGCGGACTACGAGCGCGCGTGCTCCTCGTTCCGCTGGGACGCGGCCCGCCAGCTACTCGACGGGCTGCCGGGCGGCCGCGGTCTCAACATGGCCTACGAAGCAGCCGACCGACACGCGCGCGGCTCACGGGCCGCTAAGACCGCCCTGCGCTTCCTGGGCCGCGATGCCACGGTTCGCGACGTGAGTTACGCGGAGCTCTCCGAGCTGTCGAACCGCTTCGCCAACGCGCTTCGTGACCTCGGCGTCGGGAAGGGCGAATGCGTCTTCGCGCTCGCCGGGCGCATCCCCGAGCTCTACGTCGCCGCGCTCGGTGCGCTCAAGAACGGGAGCGTGTTCTGCCCGCTCTTCTCCGCCTTCGGACCAGAGCCGATCCGCACGCGCCTCGAGCGCGGCGACGCACGCGTGCTCGTGACGACCGATGCGCTCTACGCGCGCAAGATCGCGGCGCTGCGACCCGCATTGCCCAAGCTCGAGCACGTGCTGCTCGCGGCGCGCGAGCCGGGAATGGCGGCGCCTGTGGGTACGCTCGACCTGGCCGCGCGGCTCGCGCACTCGAGCGCGCACTTCGAGATCCCGCCGACCGATCCCGAGGACACGGCGCTGCTCCACTTCACGAGCGGCACGACGGGCGCGCCGAAGGGGGCGGTCCACGTACACGGCGCGGTGTTGGCGCACCACGTGACCGCGCTCTATGCGCTCGATCTCCACGCGGACGACACTTTCTGGTGTACGGCCGATCCCGGCTGGGTCACCGGCACCTCCTACGGGATCCTCGCGCCTCTCACGCACGGCGTGACGAGCCTCGTGGACGAAGGCGACTTCGACGCAGCGCGCTGGTACTCGATCCTCGAGAAGCAGCGAGTCACGAACTGGTACACCGCGCCGACGGCGGTGCGCATGCTCATGAAGGCCGGTACCGACCTGGCGCGACGCTTCGACCTCTCGCGCCTGCGCTTCGTCGCGAGCGTCGGCGAGGCCCTGAATCCAGAGGCGGTCGTCTGGGGGCAGGAGGCGCTCGGCTTGCCGATCCACGACAACTGGTGGCAGACGGAGACCGGCGGGATCATGATCGCGAACTTCGCGTCGCAGGAGATCAGGCCCGGCTCCATGGGTCGGCCGCTGCCCGGGATCGAAGCCGGGATCGTGCAGCGTGGTCGCGAGGGCGCCGTCGCCGAGCTCCGAGAGGCCGACGCGGTCGGCGAGCTGGCGCTGCGGCCCGGCTGGCCGTCGATGTTCCGTGGTTACCTTCACGACGATGCGCGCTACCGGAAGTGTTTCGCGGGCGGCTGGTATCTCTCGGGTGATCTCGCCCGGCGCGATCGCGACGGCTACTTTTGGTTCGTGGGCCGCGCCGACGACGTGATCAAGTCCTCGGGTCACCTGATCGGTCCGTTCGAGGTGGAGAGCGTGCTCATGGAGCATCCGGCGGTGATCGAGGCCGCGGTGATCGGCAAGCCAGATCCGGTAGCGGGCGAGATCGTGAAGGCGTTCGTGGTGCTGCGCACGGGTCACTCGCCAAGCGCCGCGCTGACCCGCGAGATTCTGGGCTTCGCGCGCACCCGCCTCGGCGCGGCGGTCGCGCCCAAGGAGCTCGACTTCCGCGACGGCGTGCCCAAGACCCGCAGCGGGAAGATCCTGCGCCGGCTGCTGCGCGCGCGGGAGCTCGGTCTACCCGAGGGAGACACTTCGACTCTGGAGGGCGGCGAGTGACTCCGGACGCGCGGCTCGCCCCGCGTGACCGCGAGCAGGCACTTCGTTTGCTGCGCGGGATGGTGCGCATCCGGCGCTTCGAAGAGGCGTGCGCAGAGCAGTACGGCAAGGGCAAGATCCGCGGCTTCCTCCATCTCTGCGTGGGACAGGAGGCCGTGGCCGTCGGCACGCTCGGGTGTCTGGCCCCCGACGACGCGGTCGTCGCCACGTACCGCGAGCATGGGCACGCGCTGGCTCGGGGCATCGACGCGGGCCGGCTCATGGCGGAGATGTTCGGCAAGGTCGAGGGCTGCAGCCGCGGCCGCGGCGGCTCGATGCACGTCTTCGACGCGGCTACTCGCTTCTACGGCGGAAACGCGATCGTCGCTGCGGGCCTGCCGCTCGCCGTCGGGCTCGCGCTCGCGGACCGCATGCAGAGTCTGGCGCGAGTCACGGCCTGCTTCTTTGGCGAGGGCGCGATCGCGGAAGGCGAATTCCACGAGTCGATGAACCTTGCGGCGCTCTGGCGGCTGCCGGTCATATTCGCGTGCGAGAACAATCTGTACGCGATGGGCACCGCGCTCGCGCGCTCGGAGTCGGAGACCAATCTCTGCGTGAAGGCCGCGAGCTACGAGATGCCCGCGTGGTCGGTCGACGGTATGGACGTACTCGCGGTCGAGGACGCGATGCGTCGCGCAGTCATCGCCGTGCGCGGCGGCGGCCCGATCTTCCTGGAGCTTCGCACGTACCGCTTTCGCGCGCACTCCATGTTCGACCCTCAGCTCTACCGCGAGAAGAGCGAGGTCGAGATATGGAAGGAGCGCGATCCGATCCCGGCGTTCGCCGCGCGCGCGCTGGCCGCCGGCGTGCTCGGCGCGGACGATGCCTCTCGCATCGAGGAAGAGGCGGCGGCCGAGATGGCCGGCGCCGTCGCGTTCGCCGAGGCCGGCCGGCTCGAGCCGATCGCGGACCTCGCGAAGTATGTCTACTTCGAAGCCGGGGCAGGATGACTCAACAAGCCCTCAAACAGAGCTTCCGCGATGCGTTCCGCCAGTCACTCCGCGAGGCACTGCTGCGGGACGAGCGCGTCTTCCTCATGGGTGAGGACGTCGGCCGCTACGGGGGGAGCTACGCGGTGAGTCACGGCCTTCTCGACGAGTTCGGCCCGGAACGGATCCGAGACACTCCGCTCTCCGAGTCCGCATTCGTCGGTGCGGGGATCGGCGCGGCGCTCGGGGGCCTGCGCCCGATCGTCGAGATCATGACCGTGAACTTCAGCTTGCTGGCACTCGACCAGATCGTGAACAGCGCCGCGACGCTCTCGCACATGTCGGGTGGCCAGCTGCACGTTCCGCTCGTGATCCGCATGGCCACAGGCGCGGGGCGGCAGCTTGCCGCGCAGCACTCGCACAGCCTCGAGGGTTGGTACGCGCACATCCCGGGCATCAAGATCGTCACGCCCGCGACGCTCGAGGACGCCCGCGGCATGCTCTGGACCGCGCTCCTGGATCCGAACCCGGTCCTGATCTTCGAGCAAGCGCGGCTCTATCCCGTGGAGGGCGAGGTCGCGGCCGACGCGGGCCCGGTCGACCTCGAGCACGCGGCCGTGCGCCGCGCGGGGCGCGACGTCAGCTTGATCGCCTACGGCGGCACGCTCGACCGCGCGCTCGAAGCGGCCGAGTCACTCGCGGCGGAGGGCATCGAGGCGGAGGTGCTCGACCTGCGCGTCCTGCGTCCGCTCGACGAGGCCGCGATCCTCGCGACCGTCGCCCGTACGCACCGCGCGGTGATCGTCGACGAGGGTTGGAAGAGCGGGAGTCTCTCGGCCGAGATCGCCGCGCGCATCGCCGAGAAGGCGCTTCTCGAGCTCGATGCGCCGATCCGGCGCGTGTGCTCTGCGGAGGTGCCGATTCCATACCCGAAGCACCTCGAGGACGCGGCGCTTCCGCAAGCGGCGCGGGTGGTCGACGCCGTGCACGAGCTCGTGAGTCGGCGTGGCTGACTTTCAAATGCCGTCGCTCGGCGCGGACATGGACCGCGGAAAGATCCTCGAGTGGCGCAAGCGAGTCGGCGAACCGATCGCGCGCGGCGAGATCGTGGTGCTGGTCGACACCGACAAGGCGGAGATCGAGGTCGAGAGCTTCTCTGCAGGCGTGCTCGAAGCGATTCTCGTGCCCGTCGGCGAGACTGTTCCAGTCGGCACGCCGATCGCGCGCATTCGAACCGCGGAGGCCGCCGCGGCGCCGGCTCCGCGCCCTTCGGTCGCGCCGACGCCAGCGCCCTCGCCGCGCCCAGCCCCCGTGCGCGCGCCGCGAGTGATTCCGCCCGAGACAGCGGGCGAGCCGGTCACTGCCGGCGCGCGCGTTCACGCGACCCCGCTCGCGCGCCGGGTCGCCGCCGAGCTCGAAGTCGAGCTGGCCTCCGTCGTCGGCACCGGTCCCGACGGCGCGATCACGCGCGAGGACGTGGAGCGCGCCGCGCCCGGACGCCCCGCCGCCGCGCCCCCGCCGCCGCCCACGCCGCCGCCCGCGCCGCCGGCCCCGCCGCCGCCCGCGCGCGATCGCTCGGCTGCGATGCGCAGCGTCATCGCCGCCGCGATGGAACGCTCGAACCGCGAGATCCCGCACTACTACGTCGGTCAGCGCCTCGACCTCGGCACCGCGCTCGCCTGGCTCGCCGCGACCAACGCGTCGCGGCCGATCGCCGAGCGCCTTCTGCCCGCAGCGCTCTTCGTGAAAGCGGTCGCGCTTGCCGCGCGCGAGGTTCCCGAGCTGAACGGATTCTGGCGGGAAGGCGCCTTCGCTCCTGCGCGCGAAGTTCACGTCGGCCTGATCGTCTCACTGCGCCAAGGCGGGCTTCTCGCACCCGCGCTGCGCGACGCGTGCGAGAAGAGCTTGACTCAGCTGATGACGGAGCTGCGCGACGTGGTGGAGCGCGC
Source organism: bacterium (assembly GCA_041498295.1). GTDB lineage: Bacteria > Myxococcota_A > UBA9160 > SZUA-336 > SZUA-336 > VGRW01. The sequence goes on from JBGQIB010000033.1 coordinate 25,961, forward strand.
CCGCGCCGGGAGGCTGCGCAGCTCCGACATCGCCGGCGCGACGATCTCCCTCACCAACTTGGGCGACCAAGGGGCGGAGCGCGTGTTCGGCGTCATCATGCCGCCGCAGGTGGCGCTCGTCGGCTTCGGCCGAGTCATGGAGCAGCCGGTTGCGTCCGGCGGGCTGATCGGCGTGCGCCCCGTCGTCGAGGTCACCATCGCGGGCGATCACCGCGCGAGCGACGGCCATCGAGCGGGCCGCTTCCTCGCCGCGCTCGCGCGCAGTCTCGCCGACCCGGAGCGGCTGTGACTTGCGATGCGCTGCGGCAGCAGATCTTCGAAGCGCTTGCCGAAATCGCACCCGAGGCCGACCCCGCGGCGCTGCGCGGCGCCGTGCCGCTGCGCGACCAACTCGACCTCGACTCGATGGATTTTCTGAATCTCCTCATCGCCGTGCACCAGCGCACCGGGGTCGACATTCCGGAGGCGGACTACGGAAAGCTCGCGACCCTGGACCAGCTCGTCGCCTACCTCGAGGCGCGCCAGGCGCCCGGTCGCGGGTAGGAACGGAGATTGCTGTAACTCGGGCGATGGAAGTTCACTGGGATGACCTACAGGAGATCGGAGAAGAGCCCCGTGCCCGGGTCGAGGAGCGGCTGCGCCGGCTGGTGGCGCAGCACGACGACGTGCTCACGATTCGGATCGCGGGCCACACGACCGGGCACCACCGTCACGGCGGCCGCGAGGTGCACGTCTCGGCGCACGCGAAGGGCAAGGAGATCGCGGCCTCGCGGAGCGGTGCGGACCTCGGTCTCGCGCTTCACGATGCGGTGGACGCGTTCGCGCGCGAGCTGCGCCGGCTGCGCGAGCGGCGCTCGGCGCGCGTACCGGAGCGCTCGCCCGGCCCGGAGGACTCGGCCTGACTCAGTCCTTCAGGTCTTCGAGCACTCGCAGCAGGTCGAACGCGGTCACGATGCCGAGGAGCTGCGAGCCGGCGGCGACGAACACTCGCTGGATGTATCGCGCCCGGAGGCCGCGCGCGATCTCCGACGCTGGAGCGTCCGGTGGGATCGTGACGACATCGCGAGTCATCGCGTCGCTGGCGCGCAGCGCCGCGAGCCGATCCTGGAAGTCCTCCGGTCCTGCGGACCAGTCGGGCGCCACGAGCCGCGTTCCTGTCGCGATCTGCCTCAGCGAAAGTCACACCGCTGAGGCGAGTTACCTCCCCGATCAGTCGAACCCGGGCGCCGGCGCCTCGCCCGGCTTGGGCTTCTCTTCGATCTCGGTGAGCGTGCCCTCGGCGAGCAGGAGCACCCCCGCGACCGAAGCCGCGTTCTCCAGCGCGCAGCGCATGACCTTCGCGGCGTCGATGATGCCGGCCTCGAGGAGATCCACGTACGTGCCGCGCGCGGCGTTGAAGCCGTAAGCGCCTTTGCCCAGGCGCATGCGCTCGACGACCACGCCAGCGTCGCAACCGGAGTTCACCGCGATCTGGCGCGTCGGCGCTTCGAGCGCTCGGCGCAGGATGCGCACGCCGGTCTGCTCGTCGCCCTCGCACTTCGTCTCGAGCTGCTCGACCGCGTCGATCGCGCGCAGGAACGCGAGGCCCCCGCCCGGAATGATACCCTCCGCGACTGCGGCCTTCGTCGCGCTGATCGCGTCGTCGAACGCCTCTCGGCGGGTCTTCATCTCGGCCTCGGACGGCGCGCCCACGCGAATCACTGCGACTCCGCCGGAGAGCTTCGCGAGTCTCTCCTCGAGTTTCTCGCGGTCGTAGTCCGATTTCGTATCTGCGATCTGCCGGCGCAGCTCTTCGCTGCGCGCGCGGAGCAGGGCCGGGTCGCCGCCCCCGCCGATGATCGTCGTCGAGTCTTTGTCGACGACGACGCGCTTCGCCTTGCCGAGCTGCGGCACGTCGAGATTCTCGAGTTTCAGCCCGAGCTCCTCCGCGACGACGGTGCCGCCCGTCAGGACGGCGATGTCCTGCAGGATCTCCTTGCGGCGGTCGCCGAAGCCGGGCGCCTTCACGGCGCACGCTTGGAGCGTGCCGCGCAGCTTGTTCACGACCAAGGTCGCGAGCGCTTCGCCGTCGACGTCCTCGGCGATGAGTAGGAACGAGCGCCCCTGCTTCGCGATACGCTCGAGCAACGGCAGCAGATCGCGCAAGTTCGAAATGCGCTTCTCGTGCAGGATTACGAGCGGCTCCTCGAGCACGGCCTCGACTGACTCCGGATTCGTGACGAAGTACGGCGAGAGGAAGCCGCGGTCGAACTGCATGCCCTCGACGATCTCGAGCGACGTCTCCGTGCCGCGCGCCTCCTCGACGGTGACGATCCCCTCGGAGCCGACTCGGTCGATCGCACTCGCGACCAGGCGACCGATTTCGGTGTTGCCGTGCGCGGAGATACTGGCGACCTGTTCCTTCTCGCGCGTGCTCGTGACTGGGCGCGCGTTGGCGCGCAGCGCCTCGACGGCCGCGGCTACGGCGCGATCGAGACCGCGCTTCAGATCGACCGCGCTCGCGCCCGCGGCGACGTTGCGGACGCCGTCAGCGAACATCGCGTGCGCGAGCAGGGTCGAGGTGGTGGTGCCGTCGCCCACCGCTTCGCCGGTGCGAATCGCCGCCTCGCGCAGCATCTGCGCGCCGAGGTTCTCTTCCGGGTCGGCCAAATCGACGCGCTTCGCGATCGTCACACCGTCGTCGCAGACGATTGGCGCCGCATACTTGCGCTCGATCAGCATCGAGCGCGACTTCGGTCCCAAGGTCGCGCGCACGGCGTCGGCCAGCGCCGTAGCGCCTGCGAGGATCTTCTCCCGAGCGTGATCGCGAAACAATAGACGCGTGTGCGCCATGTACGGGCCCTCCCTGGTTGGGTCGCCCATCGACGGAGCAAGCGGCGTGCCGCGCGGACGGCGGGTCAGCGCGGAAGGACGACTCGCACCGGCATGCGCGCGAGGCGCGCCAGGTCGCGCACGGAGCGGCGCATTCCCCACGAGTCGTAGAGAAAGATCTCGAGCGGTCGCCACATCGCGACCCAGCCTCCGATCAAGAGACTCTCGCGCGCGAGGGCGGAGAAGGCCGAGCCGCCGACGCGCATGACCGCGTTTCCGAGCAGCACGCAGACGCCGAGAAAGCCCAGCCCGATGGCGAGGCTCGTGCGCCCGCGCGCCATCAGCGCGCGGTACTCACGGCGCTTCACTTCCGCGAGATAGCCGAAGTGATTCCGCACGGCCTCGCCGACGAGCGCCGAGAGCTCCGCCTCGGACTCCTTCCTCGGCTCCGTCAGATGCACGAGCAGCTCGAGCTCGAGGCGATGGGGGACGTCGCTCGCCCAGCCCGCGATGAACTGCTCCGCGGTCGCATCGAGACTGCGCTCTCGGAACGGCGAGGGATCGAGCGTGTGGAACAGCTGCCCGACGTCGCGGAGCTTCAGCTCGATTCGGCCGGCCGCGGCGGCCCCTGGATCGCTCATAGCGCCGGCGGAATCAGCCGAGCTTCTCCACGACCGGGATCTGCAGCTTCACGCCCGGGACCAGTCTCGCGAAGTCGACGTCGGGGTTGTAGCGGTGAATGAGCCATGTGGGCACGCCATACAGCTTGTGCGACAGCACCCACAGGGTATCCCCGGAGCGCAAGCTGTGCTCGACGGTGCCGGTCACGCGGAAGGCGCCGAAGAAGTCCTCCTCGATCGCCTTGTGGTACTCGAGGCGTCGCTCCAGGAACTTCTCGGGGGGGACCTTCGAGAAGTCCAGGCGCAGAGTCTGACCGACATGGATCGCTTGGCGCGGCTTCAAGCGGTTCAGGTTGCGCAGCCGCTGCGGCGAGACTTCAACCCAGTCTGCGAAGTGACCGAGTGTCTCGTCGTCGTCGACGATCACGCGCTCGCGGTCGACGCGCTGGAACGGCGACCCCGCGGGCGCGCCCGCCGCGGTGACTTCCTCGGCGTGCGTGACTGCGGGCTCGGCGAGCGCGAGCTCGAGCGGCGGCTTGGGCGGCTTCGACGCCAGTAGGGGCTCCGGCGCCGCGAGCTCCTCGGGCGAGAACGGTGCGTCGCTCTCGGCGTCGACCTCCGTGTCCGGCTCGGCCTCGGTCTCGGCCTCGACCGAAGTCGGCGGCGCGCTCGGGATCTCGAGCGCGGCGATCGGCTCTGCCTCGGGTTCCACCGGCGGCGCCGGCGTCTCCGCTTCCGGCCCCAGCCGCGCGTTCCTGAGTGACTGCGGGGGTGCGATCGCGACTTCGGGCGCGGGCGGAGTCACTGGGCTCGCCGGTTCGAGCTTCGCTTCCGCCTCCGGCGCGACCGTCTCCGCCTGCGCGGTGCGCACGATCTCGACCTTCGGGACTAGCCGCTTGGCGGCCTCGCCGCCGCGATCGGGGAGCTGCAACACCTGACCCGAATAGATCCGCTGCTTCGGTCCGAGGTCATTCTCCGCGAGCAGTGTCTGGACGCTCGTGCGGTGCTGCGAGGCAATCTCGGAGAGCGTGTCGCCACGGCGCACGGTGTAGTAGCGGCTCTCGTGCTGCTCGGGGTGGCGCATCTCGCTGGGCACGGACGCGAGCCAAGTCGAGGCGCCGCCGCTCACCGTGCCCGCGGGCAGGCGCAGCGAGTAACCGCGCGGTACGCGCTTGCCGGAGCGGAACACCGGCGGGCGGAGGGCGGGGTTCAGATCCGCGATCTGCTGCGCGGAGACTCCGAGCTTCGCCTGCAAGTCCGTGACGTCCGCGTAGAAGGGCAGGCTGACCACGTCGACGCCGTGGGGCGAGTCGCGCCGCACGGGCCCGAAGTAGGACTCATACGACTTCAGCACTTTGCGCGCGGCGAGAAACTGCGCGTAGAAGTTGCGCGACGCGAAGCCGAACGTGCGGCTGTCGTAGCGGAGCACGATCTCGTCGATGTTGTCGGTGCCCAGCTGGCGCACGGCGCGCGCCATGCCGCCCGCGCCGTGGTTGTACGCGGTCAGCGCGAGCGGCCAGGTGCCGAGGATCGCGTGGTTCTCGCGCAGCAGGCGCGCCGCCGCGCGCGTCGCGGTGATCGGATCGAGTCTCTCGTCGACGACGTAGTCGACCTTCATGAAGCGCCGGCCCGTGCCGCGCATGAACTGCCAGACACCCGCGGCGCCGTACTTCGAGTACGCGCGCACGTTGAACGACGACTCGACGTGCGGTAGCAGCGCCAGATCGTCGGGCATGCCGAGGTCGCGAAACACCGTGCGCATCTCCGCCTCGTACGCGCCCGAGCGGACCAGACCGTCGCGGAACTTGTCGCGCTGTCCGAGCTGGAAGCGGATCTCCGACTTCGCGTCGCGGTAGTCGCGGGCCAGCGGCGCGCGGCCGAGCGCCGCGCTGAACAGGCGCACGATCTGTTGTTCGTGCGCGTCGCGCGGCGCGCCACCATCCGCCAGATGCTCGAGCACCTCGCGCCACTCGCTCTTGTGTTGCTCGACGATGCGCTCGCGCTCGCGCCGGTTGGTCTCGCCCTCGAAGCGCAGGTGCTCGTACACGACGTCGAGCAGACGCGCGTCGTGGAGGAATCCGCCGTCCGTCGTCGCCTCGGTGTAGACGCGAACCCAGAAGGCGACTGCGGGCGCGAGCGCGGGAGGCTCGGGGAACGGCTCCGAAGGTTGGGCCGCGGCAGGCGACGAGAGAGCGAGCGCGAGCCAGAGCGCGAACGCAACTGAGCCCGTGCGCTGCCCGAATCTGCTCAAGAAGTACCCCCGCGGAGCTTATCGCCGAGCGCCGGCGAGCCCTTGAGGCGGCGGAGGATAAGCGAGTGATATGCTGGGCGCGATGGGACCCCTCAAGGGAATTCGTGTGCTCGAGTTCGCTGGAATCGGACCCGGTCCGTTCTGCGCGATGTTGCTCGCGGACATGGGCGCCGACGTCGTGCGCATCGATCGCGCGTCGAGCGCGAGCGGTCGCGCGCCGGTGGACCCGCTGCTGCGCGGGCGTCGCAGCCTGGGCGTCGACCTGAAGCAGCCCGAGGCGATCGAAGCCGTCCTGCGGCTGGTCGCGGGCGCGGACGCGCTCGTCGAGGGCTTCCGTCCGGGCGTGATGGAACGGCTCGGCCTCGGTCCCGACGTGTGTCTCGCGCGCAACCCGAAGCTCGTGTACGGACGCATGACCGGCTGGGGCCAGGACGGCCCGCTCGCGCAGGCCGCGGGTCACGACATCAACTACATCGCGCTCGCGGGCGCGCTCGAGGGCATCGGCCGCGTCGGCGAGCCGCCGCTTCCGCCGCTGAATCTGGTCGGTGACTTCGGCGGTGGCGGCATGTTGCTGGCGTTCGGGGTGCTCGCGGCGCTGCTCGAGCAGAAGCGCTCCGGCCAGGGACAGGTGGTCGACGCCGCGATGGTCGACGGCGCGGCGCTGCTCATGTCGATGTTCTGGGGCATGAAGCACATCGGGATGTGGAGCGAGACACGCGGCACCAACCTGCTCGACACAGGCGCGCACTTCTACGAGGTGTACGAGTGCGGCGACGGAAAGTTCATCTCGCTGGGCTCGATCGAGCCGCAGTTCTACGCGGAGCTCGTGAAGCTCGCGGGTCTCGACGTGAAGGAGTTCCCGCAGCTCGACCGCGCGAACTGGCCCGACATGAAGCAGCGTCTCGGCGCGGTGTTCAAGCGCAAGACGCGCGCGGAGTGGTGCAAGATCATGGAAGGCAGCGATGTGTGTTTCGCGCCGGTGCTGGCGATGAGCGAAGCGCCTTCGCACCCTCACAACGTCGCTCGCAAGACCTTCATCGAGGTCGCGGGAGTGACTCAGCCCGCGCCCGCGCCGCGTTTCAGCCGGACGCCCCCCGAGGTCTCTCGCCCGCCCGCGCGCACGGGCGAGCACGGCGAAGAGGTGCTCGCGAGCTTCGGCTTCCAGGCCGACGAGATCCGCCGCCTGCGCGAGAGCAAGGCGATCGCCTGAACGAGGCCGGGCGGCGCATGCCCGAACCGCTCGCGCTCGACACATTCCGGCACGCCGCGGGATTGCAGTGCGAGCTGCGCCTGTGGCTCGAGGCGCGCGATCCGAGCGGTGCCGACCCGGCGGCCCGGGCGGAGCGCGAAGCCGCGGGGCGTGCCCGCGCGGAGCTGCGGGAATTCGCGGCCGCGCTCCTGCCCGGCGCCGAGCGCGACGTCGTGTTCGCGGCGCGCGGGCTCGAGGCGCGCGCCGACTTTCTCGTGCGCGAAACGGACGGCCGCCTCGGGCTGCGCGCGGTGCGCGCCGCGCTGCGCCCGAGCGAGGCGCATCTGGACGAGCTCGCGTTCGTCAAGTTCGTCGCGTCGGCCGCGGGGGTCGAGCTCGCGTCGGTCGCGCTGTTGCACCTCGACCCCGGGTTCGTGCGCGCGGCGGGGTCGCTCGATCCTCACGCGCTGCTTCGACACAAAGATGTGTCGGGCGAGGTCGCCTTCCTGGCGCGCGATCTCGCGGCTCGCGTCGCGGCGCAGGCGCGCACGCTGGCTTCCGACACGGCGCCGGCGGTGGAGCCGTCGCCGCATTGCCGCCGGCCGCAGACGTGCCCCTTCTGGAAGCGCTGCACGCGCGCGCGCCCCGCCGATTGGATCGGCTACCTCCCGGGGCTTCGCGTGGAGACACACGCGGCGCTCCGCGAGGCGGCGATCTCGCGCATCGGCGACGTGCCCGAGGACTTTCCGCTCGCGCCCACCCAGCGCAACGCGCGCCGCAGCCTCGCGCTCGGGCGCGCGTTCGCGGCGTCCGGGCTCGCGCGCGCGCTCGCGGAGCTCGGGCCCGAGCCCGATTTCCTCGACTTCGAGGCGATCGTGCCGGAGATCCCCGTCTTCGCGGGCACGCGCCCGTTCGAGCCGGTGCCGTTCCAGTGGTCAGCGCACCTCGCCGCGGGCGCGGGCTCGCTCGAGCACGCGGAGTATCTCGCCGACGGCTCGGCCGATCCGCGGCGCGGCTTCGCCGAGAGCCTGATCGCGCGCTTCGCCGGGCGCGGTGCGCGGATCGCCGTCTACTCGAGCTTCGAGTCCGAGGTGCTCGCGCTCCTGGCGCGCGCGTTCCCGGAGCTCGCGGCCGAGCTCGAGCGCGTGCGCGCGCGTCTGTTCGATCTCCTGCCCGTGCTACGCCAATCGGTGTACCACCCCGCGTTTCTCGGCTCGTTCTCGCTCAAGCGCGTGGCGCCCGTGCTCGCGTCGGGCTTTCGCTTCGACGACCTGCCCGGAATCGCGGACGGTGGTGCGGCGGCGCGGGGCTGGCTCGCGCTGACCCGCGGCGAGCTCAGCGCGGAGCGCGGCGCGGCGCTGCTGGCCGAGCTGCGCGCCTACTGCGCGCGCGACTCATTGGCGCTGGCGGAGCTGCTGCGCGCCCTGCGCGGACTGGGCGCGGACGCGAATCACTCCGCCCCGTAGCGGACCGTCGAGCGCAGCCAGCGCATGCGCGCCGCGCGTACGTCGGCTTTGGCGTTCTCGGGCAGCTCGACGGCGAACGGGGCGCTGCCGCCCGCGCCCACGCGCGCGACCGAGAACGAGACCTCGTGCTTGCCGATCGCGAGCCGAAACTCCGCGCGCGCCTGGTCGACGCTGGTCGTGTTCACGATCCGCCCGCGCACCCGCAGCCCGCCGCTCGAGTCGGTGACCGAGGTCGGTCCGACGAAGAAGCCGCTGCCGAGTGACTGCAAGGTGGGGTTGGTGAGATCGACCGTGACCGAGCCGCCGTCGCCGACGCCGCGCGCGGCGAGCGCGTCGGCTTCGCTCTGGGGGGAGGGAGAGGGGAATCTAGCCGACTCGGACGGAGTCCCGGTGAGCGGCGGCGCAGGCGCCGCCTGGGCCTGGGCCTTGTCCGTGAGCGTGGCAACGCTCGAGCCGCGGCGCAGCTCGAGAGACACTCCACCCTTCCCGGCGAACAAGGACGACGACGTGGCGCCGTCGAGCGACGAGAGCGAGAGCGCGGAGCCGAGCGTCGAGGTCGCGATGCGAATCGTCTGCTGCGGCTCGGCGGATCCGCCCATGGCGTAAAGACCGAGCACGACCTGCGGGTCGCCGGCGCTCTGCGGCTCGCGTCCGAGCCAGACGAGGTTGTGGCCCGCGTCGTCGACGACGCGCAACGAGTTGCGCACTTCGAGATCGTCGATTTGCAACGAGCGGCTCGGAGCGCCGGAGCTTGCGCCCACGGGCAGCTCGAAGTGCGCCGCGAACAGCCCGCCCGCGATGGCCACACTCACGAGCGTCGTGAACACCGCGGCGATTCCGACCCAGAGCCGGCGATTCGCGCGCTCGAGCGCGCTGACCCGCGCGACCATCCACGCATCCACATTCTCGATGTTCTTGTCCATGCGGGCATCGTAACCCGCGCGGCGACACGAAGGTGCGTCGGTCAGAGATGCTCGGTACGGTTCCACGAGAGCAGGCGCGGCGCTGGCTCGAGCACCAGCTCGGAGACCGCGCAGTTCGCGAGGTGATAGCGCTGCCACTGATTGGCGTCGCCGTCGATCAGCGCGCCGAGCGCGAAGCCGAGCGCGGCGCCATGACTCACGACGATGACTTGCTCGCCGCGATGCGCGAAGGCGATGCGGCGCAGTGCGGCGCTGACGCGCGCGATCAGCTGGCTCGGCGACTCACCGCCGGGTGGCGCGAACTCCGGATCGCCGGCAATGCGCTCGAAGAAGCGGTGCACGCGGGCGAGATCGGCGTACGACTCACCCTCGAGCTCGCCGATGCCGTACTCCGCGAGTCCGGGCTCGACGCGCGCGTCGAGCCCGAGCCCTTCGGCGATGGGCGCCGCGGTCGCGCGAGTGCGCGCGAGCGGGCTCGTGTAGAGCGCGATCGGCCGCGGGCGGCGCTCGGCGAGATGGAGCGCCGTGCGGCTGGCCTGCGCGCGGCCGAGCGCGGTGAGCTCGCTGTCCGTGGAGCCGTGCCAGATGCGCGCTGCGTTCGCGGCGATCTCGCCGTGGCGCACCAAGACGAGCGTGGTCGTGTCGGCGTCCGCCACGTCAGCGCAACATCGCGAGCTGGCGCGACTGCGCGAGCAGCAGGCCGTTGCGGGTCCAGATCTCGCCGTCTTCCTCGGCGAAGCCCGAGCGCAGCGTGTGCGAGCGAAACACACCGAGATAGAAGTCATCGGGCCCCGCGTCGGCGGGGATCGGCGCGCGGAAGTGAATCGTGAGATCGACGGTCGGCATGCCGCGCGGCGGCGTCGCCGCCAGCGCGCGGTGTTGCGCCACGGCCGGCGGCCAGGCGTCACACAGAAGCGCGACGAACGGGGCGTCGGCGAGACGCGGCTCCTCGCTGCGCATCCAGCCGCCAGCAAGCGCGTTCGGCGAGCTCGCGAGCGTCGGCTCTCCGAAGGTGCGCCGTGACTCGAGCTGCGCGCGCATCGGGACGCTCCGATCGGCGGGGAATACCAGCCGCGCAAGAGACTCGGGCGGCTGCACCTCGGG
>JBGQIB010000034.1:0-35928 GCA_041498295.1 bacterium
CCTCGACCCTACTCGTCGGCGTCCCGCCGGTCGCGCGCGTACAGCCAGCGGGCTATGCTCGCAGGCACGCGGGAATAGCTCAGTTGGTAGAGCATCAGCTTCCCAAGCTGAGGGTCGCGGGTTCGAATCCCGTTTCCCGCTCCAAGCGCCCAATGGGTGTCATGACTTCGCCGGTCACGGTCGTCATGCGCTCGCCAGCTTGAGAATGGTCGCCGCCAATTCGCTCGGCCGCGAGAAGTAGGCGGAGTGACTCGCCTCGATGCTCTCGACCCGGTCGGCGCCGGTCTCGTTCACGAGGCGATCCTGCAGCGGCAGCGCGACTGCGTTGTCTTGCGTCAGGCGAATGTAGGCGCGCGGTACCCGACCGTAGCGGGCGCCGGTCAGCCTGAGTCGAGTCAGCGCGGGGCGCAGCGGCTCGCGCACCAGAAGCGCGCTCGCGAGTGCGATGTCGTCCTCGCTGCAGTCGGCATAGAGCGCCTCGCGATACGCCTCCGGCCGCAAAAGGTCCCAGAGAGCGAGCCGGTTGACGTCGATTCGGTCAGTCAGTAGCGAAGGCCGATTCTCGGGCAGATAGTCGAGCACACGCTTGCCGCCGGGCAGCATGAATGCCGCGAGGTAGATCGTGCGCGCGACTCGCTCGGGTGCACACTCCGCGAGACTGGACGCAACGATCCCGTAGCGGCTGTGAGCCACGACCGTGGTCTTCTCCTGCGGCACCAAGGCCGGCTCGGCCGCACGTACCATGCGCGCGAGGCTCACGGTCCAGGCAGCGGCGGGCGCGCGTCCGCGCCCGGGTAGATCGATCGCAGTGGCCGCGTGACCCGCAGCTCGAATTCTTGGCAGGACCTTGTGCCAGCACCAAGCCCCGTGCCAGCTCCCGTGAAGAAATAGAAACTTGGCCACAGACACCTCCGAGTTGGAGGGCAGACTGTGGCTCGCCGAGGTCGAATGGGCGCCCCGCCTGTTGCGGTCTCATTCGAGCCGCAGCTTTGAGCTGCCGCCCTAGGCGTGGGCTCGGCGGAGCGCAACTCCGGCGCCCGCGAGGGTGACGAGGGTGTGCCGCATGCGAGTCACAATACTACCGATCGGTTCGTTTGACTAGCGCTTTCCGAATCCCCGCAAGCGCTCTTGCATGTCGGGGCCGGCACCGGGGCTGTTCGTGCGCTCGAAGGCCAGCGCGTCGGCCAGGCCCAGCGGCTCACCCTCGCGAATCAGGGCTTTTTCGCTGCGCAGGGTGAACCAGGAGTTCGCCGCAATTTCGCCCGCCAGCGCCAGCGCGCGTGACTCCAGCTCCGCGTCGGGCACACAGTGATTCGCGAGCCCGAGCGCGACGGCTTCGGTACCGGTCACGGGACGCCCGCTGAACATGAGCTCCTTCGCGCGCAGCGGCCCGATGCGGCGCGGCAGGCGTTGGCTCATGCCCCAGGTCGGCGTCATGCCGAACTTGCCGTGCGTGTCCGCGAAGCGCGCCGACTCGGCTGCGATCAGGAGATCGCAGGCGAGCGCGAGCTCGAGCGCGCCCGTGTAGCAGTGACCCTGCACCGCGGCGATCACCGGCTGCGGGAGGCGCTCGAGCGCGTCGAGCGTCTCGGCCTGGAAGTGCGCCGAGCGCGCGCGCTCGCCAGCCTGGATCGCGCGCAGATCGTTGCCCGCAGAGAACGAACGGCCCGCGCCCCGCAGCACCACACACCCGACGGTGTCGATCTCTGCGGCGAGGCGGTCGACGTGCGCGCGCAGCTCCTCGAAGAGCTTCGGTGAGAGGGCGTTCAGCACGTCGGGGCGGTTGAGACACAGAACGGCGACACCCTGGGAATCAGTTCGCTCGACCAGGCCGGCCATCGGGGCAGCTCCCTTCGGATTTGAACACCAGTGTGGCACGACAGGCGGTCCGGAAGCTGTCCACTGCTGAGGACGTCCGTGTCTCCCACGGAAGACACCTCGGCGGTCCGCGCGGCCAGGGGCGAACCCGCGCAGCCAAGCCCGGGCGCGGCCAGACACTGGCATGACAATCGCTTTCGAACACTCCATGGATGGCACCCCGCACCGGGACTGGCGTGCGGCGTTCAGCCGCCGCGGCGCGTGGATCGACTGATCGCCGAGGGAAGACCGGCCTGAGGCACTCGCAGGAGGATCGCAGCCATGCCCATCACGCCGAGCCACCCGAGTATCTTCCCCGACGAGTTCTCGCGCGACGAGCGCGCGATCGCGGCACTGCCCACCTCGATCACTGCGTTCGTGGGCAGAGCTGCGCGCGGCCCGGTCGACGAGCCGGTGCGCCTCGCGAGCTTCGCCGACTTCGCGCGCAGCTTCGGCGGGCTCGAGACCGACGCCCCTCTCGGCCGCGCGCTGCAGGAGTTTTTCGAGAATGGCGGCCGCGAAGCGATCGCGGTTCGCGTCGCCAAGCACGCGAAAGCGGCGAGGCTCGAGCACGGCGCGGTGAGGCTCTCGGCAGCGAGCGACGGCGACTGGGGAAACCAACTGCGCATCCGCATTCGCCGGGGACTCGACTCCGCGTTCCACCTGCAGATTCGCGACGGAGTGACTGGCCGGATCGAGACTCACCCGTCTCTCACGTTCCGGGACTCGCCGCGCCGCATCGATCGCGTCGTGAATGCGCACTCGCAGCTCGTGCGCTGGACGGCCGCCTCGCCGCGCGCGGATGCGCCCATCCTCGAGCACGCGCCCCAGCGCGCCACGGGCAAGACGCCGTGGAGCGACGACGCGGCATCGACGAAGGTCGAGCGGGCCGCCCGCGGCTCCTGCGGCTGCGAGTTGACGGCGAGCGACTTCATCGGCTCCGCGAAACACGCCAACCAGCAGGGCCTGTACGCGCTCGAGCGAGTGGACCTCTTCAACCTGCTCGTGATCCCCCCGTACCGCGACGGCCGAGACGTCGACGTGGCGCTCTGGAAGTCCGCGGCCGGCTACTGCGAGAGGCGTCGCGCGCTTCTGCTCGTCGATCCGAGGCGGGGCTGCGCGAGCCCTGAAGACGCGCGCCGCCTCCTGGAGACTCTCGGGCTCCGCGCGCCGCATGCGGCGATCCTCTTGGCCCGGCCGCCGCATGCGGGCTCCGAGCAGCTCTCGAGCGGGGCGGCGGCCGGCATGTTCGCGCGCACCGATGCGCAGAGGGGCGTCTGGAGAGCCCCCGCCGGCCTGGGTGCGACACTGAACGGTGTGAGACGAAGCGGCAGCGACTCACTCGCGGACGACTCCGCGTGCGTGGCCGCGCGGCGCATGGCGCTATTTCTCGAGCGGAGCCTTCAGCACGGGCTTCGCTGGGCCGAGTCCGAGCGGAACGACGAGTCGCTCTGGGCGCGGATCCGCGCGAGCGCCGGTGACTTCATGCACGGCTTCTTCCGCCTGGGCGCGTTCCCGGGGCGCACGCCGCGCGACGCCTACTTCGTGCGCTGCGACGAGGAGACGACCTCGCAGCGCGACATCGAGCGCTGGATCGTGAACGTCGTCGTCGGCTTTGCACCGCTTCGACCCGCCGAGTTCGTCACGATCGCGCTCCAGCAGATGACGAAGCTGCCGAGCTAGCGGGCGCGCTCGCCGCGCGCGCCGCGAACCGCGCGCTCGACGCCGGGCAGGCGCCGCTTCTCCGCGGGTTTTCGCGGATGCCCAGCCATGTGCGCCATCACCAGGAAGTCGGCGAACGCGGCCTCCATCGCCGCGGAGAAGCCGAGAACGTCCTGCATCTTGTTCACCGCGAGCTTGGCCATGCGCAGCGTACCGTAACCCTGCTCGGCGACGCGCCGCGCCCAATTCAGTGTCTCGTGCTCGAGCTCCCCGGCGGGCACGACGCGATTCACGAAGCCGAGCTGACGCGCTTCCTCGGCGTCGATGAAGCGGCTCTCGAAGAGCAGCTCCTTGGCCTTGCGGAAGCCGACATCGAACGGTGTAGAGAAGTACTCGACTTGACCCGCGAGGAAGCGCGCGTCGGGCGAGGCGAAGATCACGTCCATCGCGGCGGCGATCATCCAGCCGCCGTAGATGCAGTAACCGCGCACCATCGCGATCGTCGGCTTGGGCAGGTTGCGCCACTTCAGCGTGAGATCCAGGTTGTAGCGGCGGAACGCCTCGTATTCCTCGACGCCGACGGCGGGCACGCCGCGCGCCCCGCGATCCGCGACCTGCTCAGGCGTGCCGAGGTCATGACCCGCCGAGAAGTGCTCGCCGTCGCCGCGCACGACCACGACCGCGACTTCGCGGTCCTGCTGCGCGCGCTCGAGCGCGAGGTCGAGCTCGTCCAGCATCCGCCAGCTCTGCGCGTTGCGGTAGCGCGGCCGGTTCAGGGTGACGAGCGCGACGGCGCCGTCCTTCTCGTAGCGCACGTCCTTCAGCTCCATGCGAGTCTCCTCGACTTCAGTAGTCGTACGTCCAGACGAGATCCGCGGACGAGTCACCGCGCGTCGAGACGGAAGTCTCCACGCTCCAGCGCTTGCGGAAGCGCCAGTCGACGCGCACGTTGCTCTCGGAGTCGCTGCTGATGCCGCGCCCGTAGCGCACGAACACGTTCTCGGTGAGATAGCCGCCCACGCCCAGAGTCGTGCCCGAGGAGCCCGAGTCGTCGACCTCGACCGTGTCGATCGGGATGTCGATGCCGAGCTGATCGCTCAGTGACTCGAGCGCCGCGACCCCGGCGCTGCCCGCGAGCGCGGACTGCAGCGCGCCGGCTTGCTGCTGGCTGAGCTCGTCGCGAGTCTTGCCGAACAAGAGCAGCGCGAGCACGTCGTCCTGGGGATACGGGGGATCGCTCGACAGCTGGACGTGCGGAGCCGACGCGCGCCCGCGCACGATGGCGTACACGAGGATGTTCCGCACGCGGTGCATCGCGCGCACGTCGAGGTCCGGGTCGAGATCGGGGCGGCCCGTGAACTCCACGTGCGCCTGCTCGACGATGAACGTCTTGCCGCGGATGCGGTAGCTGCCGTGCTGCGTGTCGATCGCGCCCTTCACGGTGAGCGGCCCGCCCGGGTTCTTCGCGGCGACGAGCCGTCCGGCGATCTCGAGGTTCGCGCCTTGGCCCTGCACGCGCCCGTCGCTCGGGATGTCGATGCGGACGTCGACCGTCATGCGCTCCCAGAACTCGGGTGTCTCGCCGCCCGGTGCGCGCCGCTGCCGCTCGACGGCGCCCGAGTCGCGGATGCGGACTTCGCCGAGCAGGGGATCCGTGCCGCCGGCGAGCGAGTAGCGGAGGCCGCGCAGCTCGAGCGCGCCCTGCGCGACCAGGTCTTCGAGCGGACCCCGCAAGCGGACCGCGCCGAAGGCGTGCGTCTGCAGCGTGGTCTGCCAGCGGATCGGGAAGTCGCGGAGCGCGAGCTCGAGGTCCGCGACCCCGGGCCGCAGGTTTGCCAGACGCAGCTCGCCCGACAGCTCCGCGAGACCCTGCTTTCCCGCGTGCAGCTGGAAGGAGTCGACGCGCAGTGACTCGCGACTCAAGAGGAGGCGCGCGTCGAGCGGGCCGAAGCGCTGGGCGAGGGTGGGGATCTCGCAGCTCGCGTTCGCGATCGTGAGCTCGCCCGAGAGCGTCGGCTCGGGCTCGCCGCCGTGCAGCTGGAGCCGCACGTTCGCCTTGCCCTCTACACGCTGCAGTGTCGCGGGCACCAGGTCCTGCAGGAGCGCGAGATCGAGCTCGGAGCCGCTGACCTCGAGCAGTGTCTCGGGGCGCTCGAGCGCGTGTGAGAGATCGCTGTGCGCCGACCAGGGCATGGCGAGCTTCGCGCGCAGGAGATCCTGGCCGCGCGCGGCGATGCGGCCATCGGCGCGCAGCACGCCCGCGCTGGTGGTGATGTCGAGCGCGATCGACTCCGCGCTCACTTGACCGAGCTCCGGCGCGTCCCAGGTCAGATGACCGGCGAGCGCGGGCCGCGGCAGCGCCCCGTTCGCAGTGAGCGTCCCACTCACGTGCCCGCCGAGGGGCTCCGCGAAGCGGGCGAGCCCGCCGAGGTGCGCGAGCGCGACGTGCGCGAGCTCGACCCGCAGCTCGCGCACCGCGCTGGCGGAGACGCGACCCGCGAGGTCGATCGAGTCACTCTCGCCGAGGCGCAGGCGCGCGCGCTCGATGCGCACACCGTCGCCCGAGCGGCTCAGCAGCACGGGACCCAGAGCCGCGAGTTGCAGGAGAGGCCCAGTGAGCGCGACGGGCTCGATGCGATAGCGCTCGAGGCCGGTGCTGCGCGCGCGCAGCTTCACGCTGCCGAGCTCCAGTCCCTCGACGCGCAGCTCTCGGGTCTCGAGCTCGAGCGTGCCATCGGGTGCGCGCCACGCACCCGAGAGACGCAGCTTCGCGCGCGCTTTGCCGCTCGTGTCCGACGACACGAGCGCGGCGAGCGCGGCGAGATCGGAGACGTCGAGGTCCACGTCGAGCGCCGCGATGCGCTCGAGATCGCCTGTGCCGTGCGCCTCGAGGCGCGCCTCGCTCGAGCTGAGCAGCGCGCGCTCGACCCGCCACTTTCCGGTGTCATAGACGCCGCGCAGCTCGCCGTCCGCGATCGCGAGTCGCCCGATCCGCGACTTCGCGAGCACGAGCGAGACTTCGGCGCGCCCGTCGCGCAGTTCGGTGCCCGCGACGTGCGTGGCCTCGACGCGCAGCTTCCCGCCGACCGTCCCCGCCAGCTCGGGCCGCGCGAGCAGAACCGCCAGGTCGAGCGCTGCGGCTTCGCCCTCGATGTGCACGCTCGCCGGCGCGGCGGGATCGAGCCAGCCCGCGAGATCCGTGTCCCCGGTGAGTCGCAGCTTCCCGAACGTGCTGTCGAGCTCCGATTTCGCGAGGCGCAGCCGCGAGCCGTCGAGCTCGACCGCCAGCTCCGCGCCGAGCAGCGCTCGGCCGCCGATCATGCCCGGCGCGACCACGAGCGAGGCTTGCCCCTGCTTCGGCCAAAGCGGGTCGCCGGCGCGCGGCAACACGAGCTCGTGTAGGCTCGCCTCGAGCGTCCCCGCGAGGTGACTCGGCTTGCCGGCCTGGATCCAGGTCGCGTCGAGGCGCGCGTGCTCGATCGCGAGCTCGCGGATCTCGAGCGCGAACGGGCGTTCGGCCGGAGACTCGGTCTCCGGGTGCGCTTCCCCCTGTGCTGCGCCCTGCCAGGGCCAGGCTCCGCTCGCGTCCTGCGCGAGCGAGACCTCGGCGTCCCCGAGGCGCAGGCGCGACACGATCCAGCGGCGCTGCGAGTAGACGGAGCCGAGGTCGAGTGACACGTCCACTTCTCGGATGCGCGCCAGAGTCACTCCGTCGCGCACGAGCGCGACGTCGCGCAAGCCGAGCGTCGGGTAGAGGGGCCCGACGAGCGAGCCGACGCGCAGCTCGCCGCGAACCCCCGCCTCGGCCAGCGCGCTCGAGAGGCGCGCTTCGGCAAAGCTGCGCACGCGCTCGCGCTGCCAGCCGTGAGACACGGCGAGCGCGCCGCCGGCTACGAGCAACACGAACCCGAGCGCCGCGCCCGAGAGCGCGAGCAGGACGAGTGCGATGGCGCGGAGCGTTCTCATCTCAAAATGGCTGCCCGATCGCGAACCAGAGTCTCACGCGGTCTACACCTGCGGGAGGGTCGAGCGGGGTCGCGATGTCGACTCTAACCGGTCCGAGGGGTGTCGCGTATCGAAACCCAAAGCCGACGGAGCTGCGCAAATCCTTTGGCTCCCAGCCCCACGCGTTGCGAGAGAGTTGCCCGGCGTCGAGGAAAGTGGCGCCGCGCAGCTCGCGCCAGATCGGGAAGCGCCATTCGAGCGAGCCCGTGAGCAGGCTCTCTCCGCCGATCGCGCTGCCCGGCGCATCGTCCGGCCCGAGGTGCTGAAAGTCGTAGCCGCGCACGGTTGCGCTGCCGCCTGCGTAGAAGAGTTTGGTCACGGGGAGCTGCTCGTCGTGGGTTGGACCGAAGCTCGAGATCGTGCCGAACAGCACGCGCGCCGCGAGCACCGTCGGACCCACCGGCTGGTACGCGCGCCCATCGATCGTCCAACGCAAGTAGGACTTCTCCGAGCCGACCCAGCGCGACGCCGTCTCGACGGAAGTCTCGAGCCACGTGCCGCTCGTGGGCTCGACCAGGCTGTCGGCCGTGATGCGGCGAACGCCGAGCTCGAGATACCCCAGCAGGAACTGCTGGATCTGGTTCGGGTCGCCGCTCGAGACTTTGCGCACGTCGGTCCGCTCCAGGTCGTAGCCGATCGAGCCGCTCCAGCCGCGACGCAGCGTGCGTTCAATCGTCGCGCGTCCGAGCAGCGTGACGTCGTCGTAGGCCGGCAGTGTGTCGTCGCGGATGCGCGAGTCGATCCACAGGGTAGTGCGCGGGTCCGGAACGTGCGGCTCCTTCAAGGTCGCCTGGAACTCCGTCGCGAGCGACGAGTAGCGCGCGTGCACGTCCAGCGTGTCCGCGCGCCCCGTCACGTTTCTGTGTAGCCAGCCGATTTGCGCGCGCACGCGGTCCTCCGTGCCGTAGCCGGCCCCGAGGCGGACGCTGTGCAGCGGCCGCTCGTCGACCTCGACGCCGATCGGGCGAGTCACTTTGCCGGGCGGCGGGCCCTCGGGCGGCGGCGCATTCGGGTCGTCGATCGTGCCGATCAGTACGGAGCGAAACAGGCCGAGGTCGGAGACCTGGCGCTGACTCGTCTGGATGTCCTGGTCCGAGTACACGTCGCCGGGCTTGAACGTGAGCTCCTCTTGAATCACGTCCGCGGTCACCGTCTTCATGCCGCGGATGCGGATCTCGCCGATTCGGGCGCGCGGGCCGGGATGCACGGCCCAGTCGATCGTCGCGCTGTTCGTCCCGACGTCGACTTCGCCGCCGCCGCTGAGCGTCGCGTCGGGAAAGCCGCGGTCGGCGAGGCGCTTCAGGAGCGCGCGCTTCGCGCCGCCGTAGTGCTCGACCGTGAACACCTCGCCCTTGTGCAGCGGCAGCGGATCGACGAGCTCGTGCTGCCAACGCGTCGCGCCGTTCGGCATCTCGGCGAGGTCGATCGAGAAGCTCTCCAGGCGGACCTCGGGGCCTTCGTCGACGTCGATGAGAATGCTCACTTCGCGACCCGCGTCGTCCCAGGTGAGCGCGTAGCTGGCGAGCGCGCGGTAGTGACCGAACTCGCGGTAGGTCGCCGCGACGCGCTGCATGTCGCCCTCGAGCGTCGGCTCGTCGAACGCCGGCCGCTCGACCCACAGCTTCCACCACGGACGCTCTTGCGTGAACAGACGCGCCGCAAGGGCCGAGGTGCTGAGCGCGCTAACCCCGCGCCATTCGATCGCGCGCACGACCGGAGCGGCCGCGACTGCACTCATCGGCTCCTGCGCGCGCACCGAACCCGCGAGCAGGATGACGGCGAGCGACAGTGCTCCCGCGAGAGAGCGCGAGATCGCACTTCGGGCGCGCATGGCTTCTCGCTCGACTCCTCGCGGGCCCCGTTATAGCAGTCGCGTCCCGAGGCCGAAAATCGTACGGGATGACACGTGAGCGGCGAGCGGCGGCGGCGAGTGCGGCGCACCTGTGCGCGACGGTCGCCATCGTGCTGTGCGCGGCGCTCGGCTGTCAGCTGTGGGGCCCGAAGCTCGATCTCCCGGAGCACCCCGAGGAAGCGGCGGCGAACCCAGCGATCGGCTCGCGCGCGCTGCTGCGCGCGAATCAGACGGAGCTCGAGCTCGCGACCTGGCAGCCGGCGATTCAGTCACTCGTCGACGCGCTCGGCGCGGAGCTCGACGCGGCGCGCGCGCAGCCGCTGCGCGCGGCGGTGCGGCGCGCGTACGGCGCGCAGCGACTCTTCGACCGCGTGGCCACGAGTCTCTCCGACGACTGGGACGCGGAAGCCGCCCTCGCCCAGTTCCAGTTCCTCGAGTCGAGCATCGGCCGCAAGATCCTGCGCGCGCGCGCGCTGCGGCGTGACGCGAAGAACGTCGAACGCTTCCGCGCGTTCAGCCGCGACTTCTCCGAGGCGAGCTTCCCGCCCGCGCGCGTCGAGGTCTTGCGCCGGCTCGACCGCGCGCTGCTCACCTCGCGCGGTGCGGTGCTCGTGAATCGCGGCGTGGTCGACGCCGCGCTCGCCGCGCTCTCCGGCGCGATGTCGGGCACGGATGCCGCCGCGTTCCGCTCGCTGCGCGAGCGCGCCGCGCGCGAGGAGTCACAGCTCTACCCATTGGCGGCGGACGAGCTGCTGCGCTGGCAGCTGTTCGCGTTCGACTCACTCTCGGACCCGGAGCTCGCGCGCTACGCGGACTTCGCCGAGTCTGCGGCGGGCCAGTGGTACGTCGTCGCCAACGCGCGCGCGCTGCGCCTCGCGGCGAACGGCGCGGGCGAAGAGCTCTTTCAGGCGCTTCGCCCACGCAACGACCTCTGAGTCACTTGCCCTTCGCGGGCTCCACGATGATCGCGAGCGCCTGCGTGTAGGTGATCTCGACCAGGTCGCCGACTGCGACGCCCTCGAGCTTCTTTGGATCCCGCACGCGCACCGCCACGACTTCGCCGTCGGGGCGCTTCAGGGTCACGGAAGGGGTCGACTCGTCGATCGACACGATCGTCGCGGTCACCTGAATCACGTCCGCGGCGACGCCGGCGGGCTTCTCGCCGGGCTTGGCCGCCGCGATCCCCGTCGCGCCCTTCACGCCGACCTCGGCCAT
Source organism: bacterium (assembly GCA_041498295.1). Lineage (GTDB taxonomy): Bacteria > Myxococcota_A > UBA9160 > SZUA-336 > SZUA-336 > VGRW01. The sequence continues at coordinate 10,592 of JBGQIB010000034.1, forward strand.
GCCGGGCTTGTGCACCTCGTAGGCGATCGACTCGTAGTAAGTCGTCGAGACCCGATCCCCCACCTTCACCTGCGCGAGGTTCTTGACCTCGTCTCCCGCGTGGATCGAGAAGACCTTCCCGTCCTCACCCTTCAGAGTTACGACGCGCTTCGCGAGGTCGAGCTTCTGCACCGTCGCGACGGTCGTGACTTGCTGCTCCTTCACGATGCCCGAGACGGGCGCGGCGGCGACCGCAGGCTTCGGCGCCGGCGCCGGCTTCGAGGTCGTCGTGCAGGCGACGAGCCCGCTCGACAAAGCGGCGGCCAGGACGATGCGGACGATCGGGTTGCGAGACGGGATCATGAGGGACACCTCCAGTGGTTTCGGGGACGACGCGGCGCAGTGTGGCACGAAGGCGGAGCGCGCCGCGAGTTGGGAATTCGCCACGGAGGGCGCCTACGGCCTCGTGAAGAAGAGGCTCGCTGCGAGCAGGATCCCGCCGCTGAAGTGCAGGCCGAAGACGTTCGCGAACGCTCGAGTCATGCGCCGCGCATCGGTCGGCTCGCGCAGCGCGATCCGCGACGCGCCCACCGCGAACGGCAGAGACAGGCAGAAGAGCCACGCTGCAGAGGGCAGGAGCCCCGCGGAGATCCCGAGCGCAAGCACACCGTAGGGCAGGGCGAGCATGAACGGGACGAGCCGACCCGCGCCGCTCGGGCCGAGACGCACCACCGGCGTGCGCTTGCCGTGGCGCTTGTCGGCGTCGTGCTGCGGGAAGTGGTGCATGTAGAGGATCGCCATGGCGAGCAAGCCCACGACGGTCGAGACGACGAGGCACGCGGGAGTCACTCGGCCGGTCTGCGCGTAGTACGTACCCGCGCCCGCGAGCGGCCCGAAGAGCAGGAACGTGACCGGCTCGCCGGCGCCGCGGTACGCGATACGCAGCGGCGGCGCGGTGTAGAAGTAGCCGAGCGCCGCCGCCCCGAGACAGATCCAGAGCAGCGCGTTGCCTGGGGCGCGCAGGTTCAGCGCCAGCCCGCACGCGACCGCGAACGCGCCGCACGCGGCCGCGAACAGCGCGACCCCGCGCTTCGAGAGCGCCCCGGTCTGGATCACGCGGCTGCCGAGCGGGAAGGGCATCTTCTCGAACTCGGGGTCGGCGTCGAGGCCGGACGCGTCGTCGAAGTAGTCGTTCACCAGGTTCACCGCGCCCTGCGCGGCGAGCATGCCGAGCAAGGTCAGCCCGAACGTTACACCGTTCGGTGTCGCGCCCTCGTACGCGACGAGCGCCGTGACGGTGAGCACCGGCATGGCCCCCGCGGTGAGCGAGGGCGTGCGCAGCGCGCGCACCAGCGTGCCGAGAGAGGGCAACGCTAGCGCGCCTCCGTCTTCACGCGGATGCCACCCCAGGTCGCGATCGCGCCCTGGCCATGACACGAGACGCTGCCCTTGCCGGGGACGATGTCCTTCTCGGTCATCATCCCGACCGCGAGCAGTGCCGGGCCCAGATCGGGCACCGCGACTTCGCGCTTGAGACACTTTCCGTCCATGTGCCACTCGAGCGTCGCCTCGCCGCGGTCGTACAGCAGCGCGTAGCGGTGCATCTGCCCCGGCTCGGTCACGCCGCGAAACTCGTCGAAGAGCGAGAAGTAACGCGGTCCCGTGTCGGCGCGCGGCGCGCTCGCGCCCGGGAACGGCAGGCGCGCGTACACCGTGGCGATCGTGCGGTTCGCCGCGAATACGTCGATCGCGACACCCGCCGCGAGATCCATCAAGTGGAAGCTCACGAAGCCGTCGTAGAGATCGTCGTTGCGCCCGCCGACGATCTGCGCCGCCATGTCCCACTCGACGCTGAGTCGCCCGTTCTTCGGCGCTTCGAACGCGCGCGTCGAGAAATACATGTGCTTGGCGTTGTCGAGGAACTGCATCTCGTCGTGCGAGCGCGTGAACGGTACGGCGGCCACGCGCAGGCGCTCGTTCTGCACGATCACCACGGCGTCGGGCTCGCGGAACGTCCAGAACCCGCCGTTCGCGACCGGGAAGCCCGCCGGAATCCAGGAGCGCTCCGCGGGCTCGGCGGAGATCACGCAGCCGAAGCCGCCGACATCGGTCCAATCGCTCGCCATGGCACCTCCTCGAGTCACCGGTCCAGGGCCGGCGGGCTTTCGAGTGTAGCGGAAGCGGCGCGGCTAGAAGTCGTCGTGCGCGAAGTCGATGCACGCGAAGCCGGCGAAGAAGTCGGCGAGCTCGACCGGGTCGAAGCCCACGTCGAACCCCAACATGTAGAGGTGCACGCCTGCCCCGATCTCGCCGATTCCGTAGTAGGGCGCCTGTGAGCCGCTCGCGAGCGTGGGCGCGAGGTTGAAGCCGTTCTGCGCGGCGAGCCCGATCGGGAGCGGAACTGAAGGGTGTCCGCGCGGCCCGGGCAGCCCGACCCAGGTCGCCGTGTAGCCGCCAACGAAGAGTGGAAGAGCACGCGTGGCCCGCGCGCCGAGCGCCCAGCCCGGGCCGACTCGAACCTGCAGGCGCACGATGTCGGTCAGGTCGAAGACACGGTTCGGGAGATACGCGAGCACGGTCCAGGCCACCTTTAGCGCCGAGCTCGAGGACGAGCTCGGGTGCGCGGGCGGCGGCTCCTCGAGCGGGATGTTCCCCGAGCGCGCGTGCGGCGCGAGCGCGAGCGCCGTGAACAACACCAGCCCTGCGGCAGACCGATGCGCGCGCATCGTGTCGACTCTCTACCCCCGCGCGCATGAGTATCCCGTCGCGCGCATGCGCGCCAGCCGAACGGGTACCCTACGCGCCCATGCGCTTCGACGGAGTGATCTTCGATCTGGGCGGGGTCGTGCTCGGCTCGCCACTGCACGCGATCGCGCGCTTCGAGCGCGCGCGCGGCATTCCCGCGGGCTTCATCAACCGCGTCGTCGTCTCGAGCGGGCCGACCGGCGCTTGGTCGCGGCTCGAGCGCGGGGAGCTGCGCGTCGAGGCGTTCGTGCCCGCCTTCGAGGCCGACTGTCTCGCGGCCGGGCACACGGTCGCGGCGGGCCCGATGATGGCCGCGATCCAGGAGGAGTCACAGCCGAGGCCGGCGATGCTCGCGGCGATCCGCGAGCTGCGGGCTCGGGGCTTGCGCGTCGGCGCGCTCACCAACAACTGGGTCGCCGACGAACCGCGCGAGAACCGGCTCGGGCTCGATCTGCGCGAGCTCTTCGACGCGTTCGTGGAGTCGGCGATCGTCGGCCTGCGCAAGCCCGATCCGCGCATCTACACACACGTGTGTCAGGCGCTCGCAATCGCGCCCGAGCGCGCCGTGTTCCTGGACGACATCGGCGCGAACCTGAAGGCCGCGCGCGCGCTCGGCATGCACACCATCAAGGTCGACTCACCCGAGCAGGCGCTCGGCGAGCTCGGCTCGGCGCTCGGCTTCGCGTTCGCCTAGGCGCGTTCCTCGAGCGCCAGGAACTCGCGCCGCACGCGCGCCGCGTCGGGATGCGCGGCGATGCGCTCGAGCAGCACGGCTTTCTGCTGCGCGGCGGCGAGCGGCGGCTGCTCGATCGTCGCCCACTTCACGATGCCCTCCCAGAGCGTATCGACGATCTCGCGGCCGGAGCGCCGCCCGCCGTTCACGGTCTTGAAGTCGAGCGTCCGCAGCTCGCCGAGATACAGACGCAGCGAGTGCACGTGCACCTCCTCGTCGGTGCGGATGCGGGTCACGATCTCCGCCGCGTGCTCGGCCTCGGCGCGCCGGTCGCTGAAGAGCTCGGGATCGCGCAGCAGTCTCTCGGTCGAGGAGAAGCCGCGCTCCGCGCGGAACTCGATCAACAGGAGGTTCAGCAGGAAGTGCACCAATCGCTCGTACTGGATCGGCAGATCGGGGAACACCGGCACGTTCGCGTCCGGGCGGCCGATGTTGTCGGGCACGGCGGGCTTGGGAAAGTCGGTCTTGCCGAAGGCGAGGTCGCGCAGCGCGAACCACATCACGTCGTGGCCGCCGACGCCGCGCTCGGGCTCGCCGCCTTCGTCCAGGCCGTGCGCCTTCAAGAGCCCCTGATTCAAGTGACCGATCGCGAGCTCGGAGACGTCCTGCGCGACCGCGTTGCGAAACTCCGGAAAGACCATGTCGGCGAGTACGCGACCGCGCGCCTCGATCATCCCGATGATCGTGAGTGAGTTCCAGAAGGTCTGCCCCAGACCTTCGCGGATCAAGAGCTTCTGCTGCGCGTCCGAGGGGTAGCGAACCCCCGACAACAGCGACGAGTCGGCGTGCAGCAGGTCGCCGCCGCGCGCGCGCAGCGCGTCGGTCCACGCGGCGAGCGCGGGCGCGCGCACGAGCGTGCGCGGCGGGATGTACTTCCCGCTCGCGTCGAATCCACCGTGCAGCAAGTGGCCGGCCTCGAGCTGCGGGCGCGCGTAGTCGTGAGAGCGAAGCAGCTCCTCGGGGCTGTAGCGCAGTCGGGTCATTGTGACTCCTTTCGCGCGCGCCGCGTTCGTGGTGCCACGAGCGCGCGCGCGCAGAAGCGAACCAGGTTCTCGAGCAGCGCCGCGCGCGAGATGCGCGCGTTCGCTCCGAAACGGAGGCCTTGTTGGACGAGACCGACGATGCCGTGGGCGACGACGCTCGGATCGTAGTCGCGGCGGAGCTCGCGGCGGCGCATGCCCTCACGGAGCTGATTCGCGAGTGACTGCGCGAGTCGGTCGCGCAGGCTCGCGGCGCCGGGAAGATCGGCCGCGAGCACTGCCTCGTCGGCGAACGCGGCTGCGAGCACGCCGGGGTTCTCGTCCGAGAACGCGACGATCGCCTCGAGCGAGCGCAGCAGCCGCGCCTCGAAGCCGCGCGCATCACCGATGCGCGTGCGCACGCGCTCCATGAGCTCGTGTGACGCCGCTTCCGTGAAGGCGAGGAACGCGGCGCGCTTGTCGGGAAAGTGGATGTAGAACGTGCCGATCGCCAGATCCGCGGCGCGGGCGATGTCCTGCGGGCGGGTGGCGTCGTAGCCGTCCGTCGCAAACAACGTCCGAGCGGCACCCAATAGCCGACCGCGGGTCTCCGCCTTGCGTCGTTCGCGTCGTGACGGGGCGTCCGCGGACGAGACCGAGACCGACGGCGCCGCCGAGGGCGACGACGAAAGCGGGACGGCTGCGGCCCGAGCTCTCACTTGGCTGATTTTTTATCAGCGATGATTCAATGTCAACGGTTCCGCCGGCGCGAGACCCGCGCGGGCCCCTCGGTCAGGGCTCGAAGTCGCGAACCTTCCGCGCGATCACCGCGACGTGGAAGAGCGGCGCGCCGTACGTCGAGAAGCGGTGCCGGTAGCGCTGCTGGTGAACCACGTTCATCGCGCCGCTCTGGATCATCCGGTGCACGAGGCGCGCGAAGCGCGAATCGCGACCGCCCTCCGCCGTCTCCGCGTTCAGGTGAAACGCGGCCCAGGCATCGGGCGCGAGCAAATTGAATGCTTCGGTGAACGCATTGGGCGCCGGCTCGTCCGCGGCGAGCGGATCGACGCACGACAGACAGTTGAAGTCGTAAGCCATGAGGTCGTCGCGCTGCACTTCGGACAGACGGCGCATGTCGAGCACCAAGTAGCTCCGATACACGTCCGGATGGTCGCGCTCGACCGCTGCCGCGGCGGCCGCCGTGGAATCGACGCCGATGATCTCCCCGACGCCGAGCGCCGCGAGCTCCTCGCCCATCCAGCCGTTTCCGGCGAACAGGTCGATCACACGCAGGTCCGTAGGTCGAACTTGGGCGGCGCGCAGCTGGCGGTCCAGAAGATGGCGGAGAGCCCCCGGAGCATTTCCCCGCAGCAGGTTCCGAACCAGGTGCTCGAAGACGCCCGGCCACTCCCAGAGACGCGCGTCGCCCCGGAAGCGGACCTGTCGGAGTACGCCACCGTCTTCGACGAGGCAGTAGCCCGCCTCCTTCCCGTTCTGAGCCGCGGGATCGGGCAAGCGGATATCGCGCGTCGGCGCGCTGCGAAGCGATACGGCGCGCAGAAGCGACTCGGCGGGAGCACTCATCGCGTCTCCTGTTGTCGAGTGTCCGAACGACGCTGGCTGTTACGAGAGAGGTGTCGTTCGGGGCACGCATTTCGGCAGCAACACGTGCCGGGGGTCCTGCTTTCGGTGGGTATAGGAGAGATGCGCGACCTCGTAAAGGGTTCCGTCACCCCGTAACAACAAACGACCTTCGAGTACCCTGCATTCATGTCGGCAATGGATTCCGGACGGTCGGTAGTGATCAGCGGGGGAACGGGTGCTCTGGGGCGCGCACTCGTGAGGCGCTTCCTGGACGGTGGCGATCGCGTCGTCGTCCCCTGGATCATGAAGCGCGAGCTCGAAGCGCTCGAAGCCGAGGAAGGCGACGCGCTGCGCCGCGGGCGGATCGTGATCGTCGAGGCGGACGTCGCGGAGGAGGCGGGCGCGCGCCTGGTCGCCGAGGCCGCTCCGAGCGCAGAAGCGCTCGTGAACACCGTCGGCGGCTACGGCGGCGGCAAAGCTCTGCACGAGACTGAGCTCGAGCTCTGGGACCGCATGTATCGGATGAACGTCCGCACCGCCGTCGCGCTCTCGCGCGCTTTGTTGCCCGGGATGCTCGCGCGCCAGCGCGGCTCGATCGCCAACATCGGTTCGCGGGCCGCGCTCGACCTGCCCGCGGGCCTCAGCGCCTATGCGGCCGCGAAGGGCGCCGTGCTCGCGCTCTCCGAGATTCTCCAGAAGGAAGTCGCTCTGCGGCACGTGCGCGTGAACACGATCATTCCGACGACGATCGATACGCCGGCGAATCGCGCCGCGATGCCGAACGCCGACTTCTCGCAGTGGACGCCGCCGGCCGCGATCGCCGAGGTCATCTACTGGCTCGCCAGCGACGCCGGCGCCACCGTGCGCGGCGCGCTAGTTCCGGTCTAGCCGTGTCCAGCCGCGTCCAGGGCCGTCCCGAGCCGAGGCCGCAAGCGCCGGCAGGCGCGCGCAGTGAGCCGCAGGCGAACGAAGTCAATCAGTCGCGCTCGCGCAGAAAAGAGTTCGCGAGCGAGTCGACATACTCGTTCCAGCGCGAGCCGTCGTGCGCGCGGATCCATGCGAGCGACACATTTCGGTGTGACTGCGCCAGGCGGTACAAGGTTTGGACGAGCTCGAGGTTCGCGATCGGCCCCGTCTTCCGGCGCCAGCCCCGGCTCTCCCAGGCCGGGGCCCACTCGTTGATCGTCTTCACGCACAGCTCGCTGTCGGAGTGGACGGTCACGCGCGCCTCCGCGGGCAGCGCGCGGTATGCCTCGATCAGCGCCGTGAGCTCCATGCGGTTGTTCGTCGTCGCGGGATCGCTGCCGTACTTCTCGCTGCGCACGCGGTCGCCCTCGACCCAGACGTACGCCCAGCCGCCCGGTCCGGGATTGCCCTCGCACGCGCCGTCCGTGAACACGCCGTCCTTCGGGCCTGCGCTGTACTTCGCGAGCACTTCCTCGGGACGGAGCAGCGGGCCGTTGCGCTTCGAACTCATGCGGGCGTTTGGTTTACACTTCCCGAGCTGAGCGCGCACACGGGAGTTGCAAGCGATGGCCAAAGAGTTCGAGATCAGCGACGAGATGCGAGCGCAGATCGGGCGCGAATCGCCGCCCTGGATACACGAGCTGACGACCACGAGCGTGCGCGCCGTCGCGCGCGGCGTGGGCTACACGGATCCGGTCTACTTCGACGTCGATACGGCGCGCAAGGCCGGGTACCGCAATCTGCCCGCGCCGCCGACGTATCTCGGCACCCCGGTGTTCATTCCGGGCCGCTCGAGCGACACGTTCAGCGGACCCAGCGAAGGCCAGCCCGCGATCAAGCACGGGCTCGCGGGCCTACTCGATGGCGGCACCGAGACGGAGTATTTCGATCAGATCTGCGCCGGCGATACGCTCGTCGTCGTGAGCCGGGTGGCGGGCCTCGACGTGCGCGAGAGCAAGTCGCTGGGGAAGATGCTGATCACGACCAACGAGACCACGTACACGAATCAACAGACCGGAAAGCTCGTCGCGCGCCAGCGCGGCCAGGCGATCTTCTACTAGGGGATGGCGATGGCGGTGACTTGGGACGCGATCCGCGAAGGCGACCCGCTTCCGGGCCTCGACAAGAGCCCGGGACTCACGGAGCTCGTGAAGTACGCCGCCGGCTCGGGCGACTTCAACCCGCTGCACCACGACTACGCGTTTCCGCAGGCGAAGCAGATCGGCTCGATCATCGTGCACGGCCGCTTCAAGTACGCCTCGCTCGGCGAGCTCGTCTCGAATTGGCTCGGTCACAACGGCCGGATCCAGAAGATCTCCTGCCAGTACCGCGGCATGGATCAGCCGAATCAGCCGATCCGCTGCCGCGGCAGCGTGAAGCGGAAGTGGGAAGAGGGCGGGAAGCGACTCGCACAGCTCGACATCTGGACCGAGAACGGGAAGGGCGAGAAGACGACGCCGGGCGAAGCGACCGTCGTCTTCAGCTAGCCGAGGCGAGGGCCGTCCCGAGCCGAGGCCGCAAGCGCCGTCAGGCGCGCGCAGCGAGCCGCAGGCGAGCGAAGTTGATCAGACCCGGCGGCGCAGCACTTCGTAAACCGCGAGCGCGACGCAAGTCGAGAGATTGAGCGAGCGCAGCCCGGGATCGGCCATCGGGAAGCCCACCAGCCGATCGCGCCAGCGCGCGCGGATCTCTTGCGGGAGCCCGACGCTCTCGCGACCGAAGACGAGCACCGTCCGCTCCGTTGCCGGAGCGTCCCAGAACGGCCGCTCGCTCTCGGCGGAGAAGAAGCAGGGCTCGCCGAGCTCGGGCAGTACCTTCTCGAACGCGTCCCAGTCCGGCCAGAGTCGGGGCGCGACCCGCGGCCAGTAGTCGAGGCCGGCGCGGCGCACCGCGCGCGCGGCGAGCGAGAAGCCGAGCGGCTCGACGAGATGCAGCTGCGCGCCCGCGGCGAGACAGGTTCGCCCTGCGTTCCCCGTGTTCCAGGGAATCTCGGGCGAGACCAGCACCACGTGCAGGTCGTCGCGGGTCGCGAGCACTCGAGCGCGCATGAGCGCGACGATCGCACGGACAGCTACTCTGCGGCCAGGGAGGCTCCGCGATCTCCGCAGCCGCACAGACACGGAAGCGTGTAGCCGAGCTTGCCGGCGGGCTCGGCATCGCGCGCGTGGGCGCAGTGCGGCTCGAGCGCTTTCCCGAGCTCGCGCGTGTGCGCGAGTGGCTCGCGCGCGGCTACGCCGGCGAGATGCACTACATCGCGCGCCGACTCGAGGAGCGCGAGGATGCGACGCGCCTGCTGCCGGGCGCGCGCTCGGCGCTGGTCGCCGCGATCGCCTACGACACAGGCGAGCCCGACTCACGAGCGCCGCGCGCCGCGCGCGCAGGTTGGGTCTCGCGCTACGCCTGGGGCGATGACTACCACGAGGTGGTCCGCGCGCGGCTCGAGGCGTGGATCGTCGCGCTCGCGCGCGAGTATCCGGCCGCCACATTTCGGTGTTACGTGGACACGGGCCCGGTGCCGGAGCGCCTGCTCGCGGAGCGCGCCGGCGTCGGCTGGATCGGCAAGAACGCATGCGTGATCGATCCCGAGCTCGGCTCGTACCTATTTCTCGGCGTCGTGCTCACCGACCTGGATGTCGAGTCCGATCCGCCCGCGATCGATCACTGCGGAAGCTGCCGCGCGTGTCTCGACGCGTGTCCGACCGACGCGTTCCCCGAGCCGCGCGTGCTCGATGCACGCCTCTGCATCTCTTATCTCACGATCGAGAAGCGCGGTGCGATTCCCGAGGAGCTGCGCGCGGGGATCGGGAGCCACGTCTTCGGCTGCGACATCTGCCAGGAAGTCTGCCCGTGGAATCAGCGCCGCGCGCGGCCGCTCGCCGCCGAACGCGAGTTCGCGCCGCGCCCGGAGTGGCGCGCGCCCGATCTCGCCGAGCTGCTCGCGCTCGACGACGACGCGCTGCGCGCGCGCATGCGCCGCTCCGCACTCTCGCGCGCGAAGCTCGCAGGGCTGCGGCGCAACGCGCTCCTCGCCGCGGGGAACCTCGCCGACCCCGCGCTCTTGGCCGCCGTCGAGCGCTGGCTCGACTCGGCCGACGAGTCACTCGCCGACATGGCGTGTTGGGCACGCGCGCGCATCAGCGCGCCGTCGCCACCAGACGCGCCGGAAAATCCGACATGAGTCCATCGACGCCGAGCGCCAGGAGGCGCCGCATCTCCGCCGGCTCGTTGATGGTCCACACGTGCACGACCAAGCCGCGCGCATGCGCGGCGGCCACGAAGTCCGCCGTGACTAGCGGTCGACCGAGGGCGTGCGTCGGGATCTGAAGTGCGTGACCGCGCGGCGCGAAGCTCTCGATGCGGCCTTCCGCTCCCGCGCGCACGAACTCGACCACGTCCGCGAGCGACGAGCCGAGCGCGGTGCCCGCGTCGAGCGCGCGCAGCTTCGCGAGCACCGCCTCGTCCTCGGCCGCCAGCAGCACCCGCTGCTCCGCGCGCAGGCGGCGCACGATGCGCACGACCTCCTCGGCGATCGGCGGGTCGGCCTGCTTCACCTCGAGGTTCACGCGCGCGCCGGGAAACGCCGCCAGCACCTCGGCGAGTCGCGGGACGCGCACCCCCGCGCCGCGGAACGGGAACGTCCTGCCGGCGTCCGGCGTGAACCGAAAGCCTGCATCGATTCTCTCGAGCTCCGCGAAGCGGAGCGCGCACATCGGACCCGCCGCGTCCGTGGTGCGCTCGAGCGTGTCGTCGTGGTGAATGACGATTTCGCCGTCGGCCGTCGCGTGACAGTCCATCTCGAGATAGGGAACACCTTGCGCCAGCGCCCGCTCGAACGCGACACGCGTGTTCTCCGGCGCCTCGCCGCTCGCGCCGCGGTGACCGAAAAGCTGCGGCCGCGGAATGTCGAAGTAGGGATGCACGCGGACACGCTACGAGGCGCGCTGCCGAGTTGACAAGCGCGGCGAAGCGGCGAGCCTCCGCGCGGAGCCACCATGAGCGTACTGACCCGCGATGCGATCCTGCGCGAGCTGGCGAGCGGTCGCCTGCGGCTCGAGCCGTTCTCCATGGATCAAGTCGGGCCGGCCTCGATCGATCTGCACCTGGGCGGCGAGCTGCGCGTGCCGATCGAGACCACCAACGGCCCGATCGACGTCACAGACGAGTCGTCGCCAGAGGCGATCACGCGCGTGATCGCGTTCGAGAAGCCGTACGTGCTCGCGCCCGGCTACACCGTACACGGCATCACTCGCGAACGCTTGTTCCTGCCGCCGGACCTGTGCGCTTGGATCGAAGGGCGGAGTCGAATCGCGCGCCTCGGTCTCACCGTCCACGTGAGCTCTGGCTTCGTTCAGCCCGGCGTGTCGAATCACCAGGTGCTCGAGATGAGCAACGTCTCGGGGCGTCCGCTGGCGATCCACCCCGGCATCCGCATCTGTCAGATCGTGCTGCAGCGCACCGAGGGCAGCGCGGTGTATCGCGGCAAGTTCGCGGAGCAAGACTCGCCGTGAGAGCCGTGGCGCAGCGCGTGCGAAGCGCGCGCGTGCGGGTCGCGGGAGAGATCGTGGCGGAGATGGCCGAGGGCTTGCTCGCGCTCGTCGGCGTCGCTCGCGGCGATGGCGACGACGACGCGCGCTCGCTCGCCGAGAAGCTCGCGCGCTTGCGCGTCTTCGACGATGGGGATGGCGTGATGAATCGCTCGCTCGCGGAGACGGGCGGCACGCTCGGGGTCGTCTCGCAGTTCACGCTGCTTGGTGACTGCCGCAAGGGACGCCGGCCGAGCTACGCGGACGCCGCGCCCCCGGAGGCTGCGGAGAAACTGCTCGACGTTTTCGTCGCCCACGCACGCGCACTGGGCGTGACGACCGTCACGGGTCGCTTCCGCGCGGACATGGAGGTCGAGCTCGCCAACAGTGGACCGGTGACCCTGCTCCTCGACACGAGGCGCCTTTTTTAGTTTATTCCGCCAGCATGGAACACAGGGGGGTCCTCAAGGGTCTAGTCTTCCGTCTGATCGCAGCGGCACTCTTGAGCGTCGCCGTCGCGGGAGCACCCGCAGCGGCGCGCGCCGACGAGGCGCCCGAGCGGAACATCATGCTCCACTACGGGCTGGGCGTCGGCGCCGTGCTCGCCACGTTGATCTACGGACCGGTGAAGGTCGTATACGCGACGCTCGGGTCGATCACCGGCGGCCTCGCGTATCTGCTCACCGGCGGCCGGCTCGACGTGCCGCGAGAGATCATTCAGCCCGCCATCCGCGGCGACTACGTCGTCACGCCGGAGCACCTCACGTTCAATCAGCCGTTGCTCTTCGTGGGCAAGGAGCGCGCGCTCGACAAGTCGTCGGGTGACGAGAACTACGAGTGAGTGGCTCCTGACGTGAGGCGACTCGCGCTCTTCGCGGCGCTGTTGGCCGCGATCGCCTGCGGGGAGAGGCCGGCGCCGGCGAACGAAGCCGCGCCGAGCTTCGAGCTGCCGCTCGTTGGCGGCGGCACGGTGTCGCTCGCGTCGCTGCACGGCCAGACCGTCTTGATCGACTTCTGGGCGACCTGGTGTCCGCCGTGCCTCGAGGAACTTCCCGAGCTGAACGCGGTCTCGCGCGGGCTGCCGGGCAAGGACACAAGCATTCTCGCCATCTCGGTCGATAATCTCACGCTCGAGGCGCTCGGCGAATGGCTGGCCGAGCGCGACGTGAAGTATGCCGTCGCGCTCGGCGATACCGACCTGGCCGGTCTCTACGGAGCCGACGCGTTCCCGTTTCACGTCGTGATCGGGCCGGACGGCAAGGTGCTCGAGCGCCTCGAGTCCGGTTTTCACGATCGCGAGCAGCTGCGCGCCGTACTCGCACGCCACATGAAGCGCTAGCTCCTCAAGGCTACGCGCGCGCGAGTCGATCCGCTCGGCAAGCTTCCCTGCGTGGCGAGGCCGGAGCGCATGAAACCCGAGGACATCGAGCAGCGCTACACGAAGGGACAGACCATCGTCGAGCGCGGCTCACGCGAGCGCGTGCTCTACGTCGTGCGCAGCGGGAACGTGCTGGTGCACGTCGCCGAGGGCCAAGCGCCGTATCTGCTCGGCCCCGGAGACATGTTCGGTGAAGCGCCTGCCATCCTTGGACGCGCGTCTCCGGTGCGCGCGGAGGCAGAGGGCGACACGAGCGTGCTGGCGCTCGACGTCTCACTGTTGAACGTGCTGGTGCGCGAGAACGCGGAGTTCTCGTTCCGCCTGGTCCAAGCGCTCGCCGAGCGGGTTGGCGCCGCGCGCGAGGAGGCTTCGGCCGAAGCCGTGCCGCTCGAGCCCGAGCCGCCGCGCACCGCCGTGCGCCAAGATGCGCGCACGCTCGCCGCGCTCGCGCGCGCGATCCTCGCGCGCCGAATTCCGGGCGAGGTCCCGACTCCCGTGCGCGGCCGACTCATGGATCTCGCGGCCGCTTCGCACCTGCCGATCCGCGAGGCGTATTTGTGTCTCCAAGAGCTGCTCGACCGCCGCCTCGTGGGGCTCGTCGACGATCAGCTCACCGTGCTCGAGCCGGACGAGCTCGCCTCGGTCGCGCAGAAGCCCGCGTAGCGAGCTGCGCGTTCGCTTGCCTCCGCAGGAGGCGCATGGTAGAAGTGCTCGATGCGTCGCCTCGGAGCGCTCCTCGCCGCGAGCGCACTTCTCATTGCCGCGGCGGCGCGCGCGCAGGACGCGGAGCCTACGAAGCCGCCACCCCCCGCGGATTCGTCGCCGGAAGCGAAGCTTCCGGCGCCTGACTTCGTGCTCAGCGCCGACGTCGTGACTTACGACAGCGAGCGCGACGTCTACGAGGCGACGGGCAACGTGAAGGTCACGCAGGCCGACGGCCGCGTGCTGACCTCGGACTGGCTCGTTTTCAACGGCACGACGCGCACCGGTGTCGCGTCGGGTGACGTCGTAATCGTCGACGCGCAGAACACGGTGCGCGCGCAGTTCGTGGTGGTCGATCTGCGCTCCACGGTCACGGTCGCGATGCACGGCTCGATGGACAACCCTCTGCCGGGCTTCGTGGTGCACGGCGAGGTCATCGAGCGCACCGGCGTCGATACGTTCCAGATCGAGCACGGCAACTTCACGAGTTGTCGCTGTGCGCCCGACACCACGCGACGACCGTGGGAGCTCGAGGCCAAGGACGCGAGTCTCGAGGTCGGTGGCTACGCCGTCGCGCACGATGTCTGGTTCAAGGTGCTTGGAGTTCCGCTGCTCTACTCACCCTGGCTCCTGTATCCCGTGAAGACGGAACGACAGACCGGATTCCTGATTCCCACTTATTCGCAGTCGAGCCGCAACGGCAGCGAGATCGCCCTGCCGTTCTTCTGGGCGGTGCAGGACAACGTGAACCTGCTCCTGACACCGGAGTGGGTCAGCCGCCGCGGATTCATGACGACCGTGGTCACCGACTATCTCGCGGGCGAGAAGACGACCGGGCGGGGCGGGTTCATGATCCTGCCCAGCGACCGCAACGTGCAGGAGAGCAGTACCGACTTCTTCAGTGACAACCGCTGGGTGTACTGGCTCCGCCACCAACAGCCGCTCGCCCCGGGGCTGGCGTTCGGCATCGATCTGAACGAGATCAGCGACAACAACGTGGTGTTCGACTTCCGGCGCTTGCTCGGCCCGGACATGCTGCACCAGCGCATGGTCGAGTCGTCCGCGTGGCTCACCGGCGCGCGCGACGGGCTCTACGGGACCGCGCTGCTGTCGACGAACAACGATCTAGCGAACCCGAACGATCTCGACCGCGACAACTCGTTCTTGCAGCGCCTTCCGGACCTGCGCGGGGCGAGTCTGCAGCGCGGCCTCTTCGGCACACCGCTCAAAGGCGAGATCGGCACGCGTTTCACGAACTTCGTGCAGTTCAACCAGCAGCGCACGTCCTTCGGGCAGGCGCCGGTGAACGGACAGTTCTTCGACTTCGGGGCGGACGCGCGTCCGGACGTCGGTGAGCCGGCCGCGAACGGGAGGACGGGCTTCACCGGCGTCGACTCGAACCGTGACGACGCCCATCCGCCAGACCCGAACTCAATTTCGACCACGCACACCGAGGGCGACGGCATCTTCGAGGAGGGCGAGCCGCTCGCCGACTCGGGCCAGCGACTCGACTTCTTCCCCAAGCTGTCGCTGCCGACCCAGATTGGCGTCGTCGAGCTGCTCGGCGAGGGCGGCGTGCGCGAGACACTCTACTTCCCGACCTTCGAGAGCAGCGCGGTGCGCACATTGTACACCGCTCGAGCCGATGCGCGCACGCAAATCGGCCGCAACTTCGCGATCGGCACGCTCCCGCTCTCTCACATCATCGAGCCACGCGTCGCGTTCGCCGCTGTCTTCGCTCCGGACCAGAGTGACAACCCGCTCTTCATCCCCGAGCCCGCGCGCCAGGAGCCGCGCTTGATCGACGGAGACATTCGGCTCGTAACCGACGACCCGAGTGACCGCGTGCCGAGCCAGCGCCTGCTTCAGCTCCAGGTCGCGAACAAGCTCTATGGGCCGGGTCGCAGCGAGGGCGAGCCGGCGCGACTCTACGGCCAGCTGAACCTGGGCACCGGCTACGACTTCATCCAGCAGGCATTCACGCGCCTGTTCGCGGACGTCGACTTCAGCCCCTCGAAGGAGCTCGACCTGCTGCTCGATGGCGGTTGGGATCCCGAGGCGAAACACCTCGAAGACCTGCGCGCGGCGGTGGGCTGGCACTCCGCGCGCGGCGATCAACTCAGACTCAGCTACCGATTCAACCGCAACCCGAACTCGGTGTTCGAGGGCTTTCTCGGACGCGGCAAGGAGTACGACGCCTCGGGCTCGCCGAACAGCAAGGTCAGTCAGCTGAACCTGAGCTCGTACTTCGTCGCGACTCGCTACCTCGAGCTTTTCGCGGAGGGCTTCAAGTCGCTCGAAGCGGACGGCAGCGACGGTGGACGCATCGGCGCGCTGATCACCTCCACGTGCAAGTGTTGGGATTTCATGTTCGACGTCGAAAAAGTCCCGCGCACCAACGAGACGCGCGTCAACGTCCAGTTCCGGCTCTCGGGCATGGGCGAGAGCTCGCGCATGAACGACATGGACAAGCGCCGGCGCGCGGAGGAAGACGTGTTCAACAACTGAGCCCTGGCGTTGACTGCGCGCGCGGGCTGTGAGAAATTCCCGCGCCATGAAGGCGGTGGCGCCATGGTCCGTCCGGACCTCGAGAGCTTCAGAAAGCTGGCTCGAAGTGCGCACGCCGTCCCGCTCGTCCGCGAGGTCGTAGCCGACCTCGACACCGCGCTCGCGGTCTTCCTGAAGGTCGACGACCGCCGTCACGCGTTCCTGTTCGAGTCCAACGAGGGCGGCGAGCACTGGGGCCGCTACAGCATCATCGGCCTGGGGGCGCGCGCCATCTTCGAGGCGCGTTCGGGGGTCGTCGAGATCGCGCGCGGCAGCGACCGGCAGCGACACCATTTGGCGTCGGACCGCAGCGAGGACCCGCTCGATCTCCTGCGCCGCCTGTTGGCAGAGCTGCGCCCGGCGCCGCTGCCCGATCTGCCGCGCTTCGCGGGTGGCGCGGTGGGCTACGTCTCGTACGACTGGGTGCGCTACGTGGAGCGCCTGCCCGAGACGAACCCCGATCCGCTGGGCTTGCCCGACTGTTGGTTCGTGTTTCCCGAGACGGTGCTCGTGCACGACCGGACGCGCGAGCGACTCACGATCATCCACGACGTCGAGATCCGCGACGGCGAGGCGCTCGAGGCCGCCTATGAGCGCGGCTTGCGCGCGCTCGAGCGCGTCGAGGCGCTGCTCGCGGCGCCGACGCCGCGCCCGGCTCCGACACCCGCCGGTGAGGCCCCGCTCGAACCGATCTCGAACGTGACGCGCGAGCGCTTCGTCGAGATGGTCAAGCGCTGCCAGGAATACATCCACGCGGGCGACATCTTTCAGGTCGTGCCCTCGCAGCGACTCACACTCACCCAACGCGTGGATCCGCTCGCGATCTACCGCGAGCTGCGCCTCCTGAATCCCTCGCCGTACCTCTTCTTCATGCGCTGCGGCGACCACGTGGTGCTCGGCTCTTCGCCCGAGATCCACGTGCGACTCACCGGCGGACTGATCGAGCTGCGGCCGCTCGCCGGCACCGCCCCGCGCGGCGCGACGCCGGAAGAGGACAGGGAGATCGAGCAGCGCCTGCTCGCCGATCCGAAAGAGCTCGCCGAGCACGTGATGCTCGTCGATCTGGGGCGCAACGACGTGGGGCGGGTCGCGGAGATCGGCTCGGTGATCGTCGACGAATTCGAGATCGTCGAGCGCTACTCGCACGTCATGCACATCGTCTCGAACGTGCGCGGCAAGCTGCGCGCCGATCGCGACGCGATCGACCTGCTGCGCGCGACCTTCCCGGCCGGCACCGTCAGCGGCGCGCCGAAGGTCCGCGCGATGGAGGTGATCGAGGAGGTCGAGCCCGAACGCCGCGGTCTCTACGCGGGCTGCGTCGGCTACTTCGACTACTACGGCAACATGGACACGTGTATCGCCCTGCGCACGCTGCTCGCGAAGGACGGCAAGCTCTACGTGCAAGCCGGCAGCGGCGTCGTCGCGGACTCGGAGCCCGAGAAAGAGTTCCAGGAGACGCTGCACAAGGCGGGCGCGCTGCTGCGCGCGATCGCGCTCGCGGGGTCGGGGCGATGAAGCTGCTCGTGATCGACAACTACGACTCGTTCACATACAACCTCGTGCAGTATCTCGGCGAGCTGGGCGCGAGCTCGGACGTGGTGCGCAACGACGCGATCCCCGTCGAGGAGGTCGGGCGCCGCGGCGCCGACGCGATCGTGATCTCGCCCGGCCCGCGCACGCCGGCGGAGGCGGGCATCAGCGTCGACACCATTCTGCGCTACGCGGGCCGGCTGCCGATCCTCGGCGTGTGTCTGGGTCACCAATCTCTGGGCGCGGCCTACGGCGGGCACGTGGTGCACGCGAAGACGCTGATGCACGGCAAGACCTCCCAGATCCGGCACGGCTCGACGGACATCTTCGCGGGCCTGCCGAACCCGTTCGAGGCCACGCGCTATCACTCACTCGCCGTGGCGCGCGCGGGCCTGCCGAAGGAGCTCCTCGTCACGGCCGAGACGGACGACGGCGAGATCATGGGCCTACGGCACCGGGAGCTCCCGTTGTTCGGCGTACAGTTCCACCCCGAGTCGATCCTGACGGTTCAAGGCAAGGCGCTGCTCGCGAACTTCCTGCGCATCGCGCGCGGCGAACGCGCGCGCGCGCCATGATGCGCGCATCGCTTGCGCGGGCGGTTGCGGGCGAGCGCTTCTCGCGCGGCGAGGCGCGTGAGCTCGTGCACGCGATCGTCACTGGCGGTGCGAGCGACGTAGAGATCGCGGCGCTGCTCACGGCGCTGCGTGTGCGCGGCGAGACACTCGACGAAGTCGTCGGCGCGGCCAGCGCGCTGCGCGAGCTCGCGCTCCCATTGCCCGAGGCGCCGCACGACGCGATCGACACCTGCGGCACGGGCGGCGACGGCGCGTCGACGTTCAACATCTCGACTTTGGCGGCACTCGTCGTCGCAGGCGCGGGCGTCCCGGTGGCGAAGCACGGCAACCGCGCGGCTTCGAGCCGCTGCGGCAGCGCGGAGCTGCTCGAGGCGCTGGGCGTTCGCATCGAGGTCGAGCCTGCGCGCATGGCGCGCGCCGTGCGCGAGGTCGGCTTCGGCTTCCTGTACGCGCGCGCGTGTCACCCAGCGATGGCGCGCGTCGCGCCGATCCGCGCCGCGCTCGGCTTCCGCACGCTCTTCAATCGCCTCGGCCCACTCACGAACCCGATGCGCGTCCGGCGACAGCTCGTGGGCGTCGCGGACCCGGCGCTCGTCGAGCCGACCGCGGCGGCGCTCGTCGAGCTGGGCTCCGAGAGTGTCTGGGTCGTGCACTCCGAGGACGGCCTCGACGAGATCTCGCTCGCGGCTCCGACGCACGTGTGGGTGCGCAGCGGCGCGCGCAGCGAGCGCTTCACGATCGCCGTCGGAGAGCACTTCCCGCGCGCCGATACCTCGGAGCTCGTCGGCGGAGACGCGGCCGAGAACGCCCGGATCGCGGAGCACGTGCTCGGGAACGAGCCCGGGCCGCAACGCGACGTCGTGTTGCTGAACGCCGCGGCCGCGCTGTGCGCGGCGGAACGCGCAGGCTCGCTCGCCGAAGGCGTGAAGCTAGCCGTGCAGAGCCTCGAGAGCGGCCGCGCGCGCCGCGTCTTGCACCGCCTGGTCGCGTTCTCGCGGGGCGACACATGAGTGTGTTGGATCGGATCCTCGCGGTGAAGCGCAGCGAGGTCGCCGCGCTGCGGCGCGCGCCGGGCGAGGCCGAGCTGTCGGCGCGCGCGGCTCGGGCGGACGCGCCGCGCGGTTTCGCGCGAGCGCTGCGGACGGGCGGCAGCCCGCGCGTGATCGCGGAGTTCAAGCGCGCCTCGCCTTCGCGCGGTGAGATTCGCCCCGGTGCGGATCCAGCGGAGATCGCGCGCGCCTACGAGGCGGCCGGAGCCGTCGCGCTCTCCGTGCTCACCGACCGCGACTTCTTCCGCGGCGATCTCGACGACCTGCGCCGCGCGCGCGCGGCGTGTCGCCTTCCGGTGTTGCGCAAGGACTTCACGATCGACTCACTGCAGCTTCTCGAAGCGCGCGCCGCGGGTGCGGACGCGGCGCTCCTGATCGTCGCCGCGCTCGAGGATGCGCAGCTCCGCGAGCTGCTCACCTGCGCGCGCGAGCTCGCGCTCGACGCCCTGGTAGAGGTGCACGATGAGCCCGAGCTCGAGCGCGCGCTCGCCTGCGGGGGCGAGCTCATCGGTATCAACAACCGCGACCTGCGCGACTTCAAGACCGACGTCGGAGTGACTCGCGCGCTCCTGCCGCGCGCGGCGGGGCGCACGGTCGTCTCCGAGAGCGGCCTCGACGCCGCGGAGACGCTGCGCGCGCTCGCGGCGGAGGGCGCGTCCGCGTTCCTGATCGGCGAGGCGCTGATGCGCGACGCGGATCCTGGCGCCGCGCTGCGCCGCTTGCGAGGTGTCCAGTGACCTTGGTGAAGATCTGCGGGCTCACGAATCTCGCCGACGCCGAGGCGGCGCTCAACGCCGGCGCCGACGCGCTCGGCATGGTGTTCGCGCCGGACTCTCCGCGCCGCGCGGAGCTCGGCGCGGCGCGCGAGATCAGCGCGCTCGCGGCGGGTCGCGCGGTGCGGGTCGGCGTGTTCCGCGATGCGGCGCGCGCGGACGTCGAGCGGATCGCGAGCGAAGTTCCGCTGGACGTCGTGCAGCTGCACGGAAAGGAGTCACCCGAGTACGCCGCCGGGCTGTCGTTCCCGGTGATGAAGGTGCTGGCGGGCGATGCGAGCGCGGAACGCGAGGCCACGCGCTTTCCCGGCATCGAGCTCCTGCTCGATCATCCCTCCGGCGGCGGCAGCGGCAAGACGTGGGATTTCCAGATCGCGCGCGCGCTCACCGGGCGCGGGCGGCGCGTCTGGATCGGCGGCGGGCTCGACCCTACGAACGTCGCCGCGGCGCTCCGAGAGGCGTCACCGTACGGTGTAGATGCGTCGTCGAGCCTCGAGTCGGCGCCCGGCCGCAAGGACCGCGCGAAGCTGGTCGCGTTCATCGCGGCCGTGCGTGCGGCCGAGCCGCTGCGTGCGCGCCCCGATGCGGGCGGCCGCTTCGGACGCTTCGGCGGCCGCTACGTGCCGGAGACACTCGTGCCCGCGGTCCAGGAGCTCGCCAGCGTCTGGGACGTGCTGCGCGACGACGAGGCGTTCTGGAAGGAGCTCGCGCTGGAGCGCGGCGCGTACGCGGGCCGGCCGACGCCGCTCTATTTCGCAGCGCGCGCGAGCGAGGAGCTCGGCGTGCGCGTCTGGCTGAAGCGCGAGGACCTCGCGCACACCGGCTCGCACAAGATCAACAACGCGATCGGCCAAGCGCTGATCGCGCGCCGCATGGGCAAGCGGCGCGTGATCGCCGAGACCGGTGCGGGTCAACACGGCGTCGCCGCGGCGACGGCGTGCGCGCGCTATGGCCTCGATTGCGAGGTCTACATGGGCGAGGAAGACACGCGCCGCCAAGCCCTGAACGTCTTTCGCATGGAGTTACTGGGCGCGCAGGTCCACACGGTGAAGTCGGGCAGCCGCACGCTCAAGGACGCAATGAACGAGGCGCTGCGCGACTGGGCCACGAATGTGCGCACGACTTACTACCTGATCGGCTCGACGGCTGGCCCGCACCCATATCCGATGTTGGTGCGCGACCTGCAGTCGGTGATCGGCCAGGAGGTGCGCGCTCAGATCACGGCCGCGGAGGGAAGGCTCCCCGACCTGTTGATCGCGTGCGTGGGCGGCGGCAGCAACGCGCTCGGTCTGTTCGCGCCGTTCTACGCTGACACGAGTGTGCGTATGGTCGGCGCCGAGGCGGGGGGCGCCGGGGTCGGCGTCGGCGCGCACGGAGCTGCGCTCTCGGCGGGCTCGCCGGGCGCGCTGCACGGGAGTTTCTCGTACGTGCTGCAGGACGACGAGGGACAGATCTTCGAAGCGCACTCGATCTCCGCCGGGCTCGACTATCCCGGCGTCGGCCCGGAGCACTCGTTCTTCAAGGACAGCAACCGCGCCGAGTACGTGCCGGTGACCGATCGCGAAGCGCTCGACGCGTTTGTCTGGTTGGCGCGCACGGAGGGCATCATCCCCGCATTCGAGTCGGCGCACGCCGTCGCGGAGCTGCGCCGACGCGCCCCGAGCCTCGCGCGCGGCGCGATCGTCGTGCTGAATCTCTCCGGCCGCGGCGACAAGGATGCGGCCGAAGCGAAGTCATTGCTCGCGAAGGCGACCACGGGTTGAATCGCATCGATCGCGCGTTCGAGAAGGCGAGGGCCGAGCAGCGTGCGGCGCTGATCGTGTTCGTCACCGCGGGCGATCCCGACCTCGAGACGACCGCAGAGCTGGTGCCGGAGCTCGCGGCGGCGGGCGCGGACCTCGTCGAGCTCGGCATCCCGCACAGCGATCCGATCGGCGAGGGCCCGACGATTCAAGCCGCGTCGCTGCGCTCACTCACGCACCACACGACCCTGGCGCAGATCCTCGAGGCGGTGCGCCGCGTGCGCGCGATCTGCGACGTGCCCCTGGTGTTGATGGGCTACTTGAACAACGTGCTCGCGCACGGCGAGGAGCGCACCGCGAAGGACGCCGCCGCGGCAGGCGCCGACGGCCTGATCCTCGCGGATACGCCGTTCGAAGAGACCGAGACCTTGTCGCGCGCGTGCGCCGAAGCGGGCGTGCACCGGGTCCTGATGGTCGCCCCGACGAGCACGCCGGCGCGCGTGGTGCGCATCGCCGCCGCGAGTCGCGGCTTCGTCTACTGCGTCTCGGTCACCGGCGTGACGGGCTCGCGGCAGGCGCTCCCGCCCGACCTCGCGGCGCTCGTCGGGCGCATCCGGCGCGTCACGACGACACCGGTTTGTGTCGGTTTCGGCGTCTCGAGCGCCGCGCAAGCGGCCGAGGTCGCGCGGCTCGCCGACGGCGTGATCGTCGGCAGCGCGCTCGTCTCGCGCATCGGCGCCGCGAAGAATCGCGACGAAGCCATCCGCTCGGCGCGCGCATTCGTGGCCGAGCTCAGCGGCGCGGTTCGCGCTGCGCGTCGCAATCCGTAGGCGCGCAGCGAGGCGTACCCCCCGAGCGCAGTGGGCTGGCCGGGCTCAGCCCGGCTGGGACCCGTCGGACGCGCGCTTCCGCCACTCGGCGAAGAGCTCGCGCACCTGCTTCTCGGTCGCCTCCCAGGCGCCGCCGTTGTCGATCACCACGTCCGCGAGCACGCGCTTCTCGTCGATCGGCAACTGCGCGCCGATGCGCGCATGCGCGTCGGCGTGCGAGAGCGAGTCGCGCGCAGTGACTCGCTCGAGCTGCTGCGCGGGCGCGGAGTAGACCAGCGCAATCACGTCGAACGGCAGGACCGCGCCCGTACCCACGCCCGCTTTTTTCCCCTCGAGCAGGAGAGGAATGTCGACCACGATCACGCTCGCCCCTCGCGCGCGGTGCGCGGCGACGCGGCGCTGCAGCTCCGCGGTGACCAGCGGGTGGATCAGCGTATTCAGGCGCAGCCGCGCCTGAACGTCTCCGAACACCTTCTGGCCGAGCTTCGCGCGGTCGAGATCGCCTTCCGGAGTGAGATACTCGGGACCGAAGCTGTCCGCGATCGCGCGGAGCCCAGCGCCTCCGCGCGCCTGCAGCTCGCGCACGATCTTGTCCGAGCACTCGACCGTTGCACCGAGCGCCGCGAGCAGGTCGGCGACCCGCGTCTTTCCCGTTCCGATTCCGCCGGTGAGACCGACGAGCAATCCATTCTCGCGCATCGCGCCCAGTCTAAGGCATCGGCACGACCCGGTTCCCGGGTGCGAGGGTCAGGAAGACGCAGCCGGGGCACGGGTCGGGAAGCGGCTCTCCCGAGGCGACGCTCCGCACTTGAACGTCCCCGCGGCCGGTCATCTCCGGGATGGCCTCCTGCGGAAGCAGCACGCCGACGAAGCCACTCACTTGGAAGACCGAGTAGTTCGGAACGTCCAGAGGAGGCTCCACCAGCACCGCTGTGCCGCTGGGCGGAAGCGATCGCATGTGCTCCAGCAGCTGCGGCATCAGCGCTCTCGCCTCGACGCCGTTTCGGGCCATGGCCAGCGCGTCTTCGTGCGCGGCCCAGGCGTTGGCCGCCAACACGAGAGTCGCGAAGGCAGCCGCCAGTCGCTGCGCCAGCCCGGCGCCACGAGTCACTAGGCTTCCCGCGCTCCAGCCGAAGAGCACTGCCACGAGCGGAAGAACTGCGTAGGCGTAGAGCTCCGACACGTGAACGAGCAGGAGAACCGGACTCAGCAAGACGACCGAGGCCAGTGCGAAGCTGGCGACCAGCTGCAGCTTCCCGGCCCGCGCCATCCCCCAGGTCACGAACGCGACCAAAGCCAGCGCAGAGAGTGCCCCCGCGGCGGGCCACAGCCAGCGGTGCTCGGCCAGACCGACGAAGATCCGCGTCGTCGACAGTGGCACCACGGCGGCCAAGCCGAGCAGTGCGATGTTCTGGAAGACGTGCACGCCGAAGCGCACGTATTGGTTGGTCGCAAGATCCGGCACGGCACCGCCGGCGCGCGCGCGCAGCACCAGATAGAGCAGCGTCACGGCGCCGAAGCAAGCCGTAGAGAGCACCACCTTGCGTAGTCCTCCTGCGCGCCGCGCCCAGCGGAGCCACGCGAGAAGTGCGAGCAGCGGCAAGTAACCCACGGAGCTTTCCTTGGAGAAGAGAGCCACCGCGAAGGCGACTGCCGCGAGGCTGGGGCGGGCGGCGCGCTCCGGAGAGAGAGGGCACATGAGCAGGAGCGCTCCCGAGCCCGCGAGTGTGCCCAGAGTGAGAGAGATCGTGTCGTTGCCTCCCACCGCCGAAGCCGCGAGTTGTGAGGCCGTGATGTAGAGCCCGCCCAGAGCTGCGCCGACAGCCGGAACACCGAAGGAGACGAGCGCTCGCACCACGAGCACGGCCAGAGCCGTGTGTAGGGCGAGATTCAACAGATGGACCGGCAGCGTGCTGTCGCCCAGAAAAGCCTGTGAGGTTGCCACCAGCAGCAGCTGAATCGGCCGATAGGTCGAGAAGGGCCGCGCCTCGGAAAAGGCGCTCGAGATGTGCGCTGCGGGCTGGGCGAGATAGAGCGCCCAGTCGTCACCGAAAAATGCGCCGTTCAGAACCGGGTAGAAGAGCGCGAGGCCGGTCACAGCGAAGCCCAGCCCACACGCCCACAAGAAGCCAGCTCCCGGCGTCAGAGACTCGTGGCCGACGCGCGGGTCGCCCTTCACGCGCGGCAGTCTAAGACATCGTTCCGCAAAGCAAAACGCGCACTCGGCGAGTTTTCGCAGCGCGCCTGCTGCGGTATAGTCGCGCCCGCTTTGAGCGACCCGGACGAGAGCGAGAAGGCGCTGGCGAAGTTGCGCGACGAAGTCGACGCGATCGATACGCGCATCCTCGAGCTCTTGGACCAGCGCACGGCGCGGACGATCGAGATCGGCCGCCAGAAGGCGGCGGGGGGAGCGACGCCGTTCGTGCCGGGGCGCGAGCTCGAGATCTTCGAGCGACTCGAGCGCGACGCGCAGGGTCCGTTCCCGAAGTCGGCCATCCGCAAGGTCTTCCGCGAGATCATCTCCGCTTCGATCGCCCTACAGCGCGGAGTGTCGGTCGCCTATCTCGGCCCGCCTGCGACCTACACGCACCAGGCGGCGATCCAACAGTTCGGGCAGATGGCGGATCTGCGCCCGGCGGCCACCACCGACGCGATCTTCGAGCAGGTCGAGTCGGGGCAGGCCGAGTTCGGGGTGGTGCCGGTCGAGAATTCGAACGAGGGC
>JBGQIB010000035.1:0-35591 GCA_041498295.1 bacterium
AAGAACCTAGTGGGGATGAAGTCGGTCGGCGACGCGCACAGTCACTTCTTGGTGCGCTTTTTTCGCTCACTCACCGCGGGTGGCGGCGTTCACTTCGAGACGGCGGCCGTGGGTCTCGGAACGATCGCGGCCGTTCTCGCACTGCGCTGGCTGAAACGACGCCTCGACCTGCGACTCGCGCCCGAGCTGTTGCTCGTCGTGATCGGCATGGCCGTGCTCACGTCCTGGCTCGGCCTCGACGCGCGGGGCGTCTCCGTCGTGGGCGAGATTCCGGGCCGATTCCCGTCATTCGCGCCCCCGCAGCTCGAGCTCGGCGACGTGCGCGAGCTCGCGTCTGGGGCGCTCGCGATCGCGGTGCTGGGCCTGCTCGAAGCGATCTCGATGTCGAAGGCGCTGGCGGCGGCGACGCGGCAGAAGCTCGACATGAATCAGCAGTGTCTGTCGGAAGCGCTCGCGAACCTGACGGGCAGCTTCTTCCAATGCATGCCCGGCTCGGGCTCACTCACTCGCTCGGCCATCAACCAGCAGGCGGGCGCAGTCACTCAGTGGTCGGGCGTGATCTCGGCCGCGGCGGTGGCGCTGATCATGTTCGCGTTCGCGCCTTACGCGCGCTTCATCCCGCGTGCAGCGCTGGCCGGGATCCTGATGGTGACTGCCTGGAACATGATCGACTGGCGCGCGCTCTCCTATCACCTGCGCACCACGCGCTTCGACGCGGCCATCGTCCTGGCGACGGCCATCTCGGCGGTCGCCATCTCGATCGAGTTCTGCGTCCTGATCGGCGTGCTGATGTCCTTCCTGCTCACGGTGCCGCGCGCCGGCCAGACCTTGCTCAGCGAGTTCACCTTGACCGACGGCCCGCTGCGCGAGCGCCTGCCCGAGGACCCGGCCTGCGGCCGGATCCTCGTCTTCGGCCTCGAGGGAGAGATGTTCTTCGGCGCCACCGCCGCGCTCGAGGCCCACTTCGCGACGATCGAGGAGCGCATCGTCCCGGAGATCCGGGTCGTAGTGCTGCGCCTGAAGCGCGCGCGCAATCCCGACGCGGTCGCACTCACTCTGCTCGAGGACTTCTTGGAGCGCGTGAAGGCGCGGGGCGTACACGTGCTGCTCTGCGGAGTCCGCGCCGAGTTCGCGGAGAAACTCGACCGCACGGGCATCAGCGCGCAGCTCGGCACGAGACTCTTCCTCGAGCAGCCCGTGCGACTCACCAGCACGATGCTCGCCGTCCGCCACGCCTACGAGCTGATCGGCAACGACACCTGCGCGATCTGCCCCCGCCGCGGCGGCCGCTCGCCGGAGGTCGCCGTCCAGTACGAGATCTAAAGTGCGCGTCTAAGACGGCTTCGGCGGGATCCAGCCCTGCTTCTCGAAGCGCGGTCGTATCTGCTCGGCGATCGCCTTGGCGATCTCCTGAACCTTGCCGTGGATCGTGCTGCTCCCGCTCTCCTCGCCGTACACCTTCACACCCGTACTCACGATCAAGCCGATCGGGTTCCCGCTCGCGACCGCGACGGCGAGCGGCACGGCCGCACCGGGAGTCTTGTTCGCGCTCGTGTCGAGCGTGCCGGAGCCGACCTCTTGAAGACCGTGGTCCGTCATGTCGTAGCCCTCGACCGCCACCTTCAGCTCCGCCGCCCCTTCGCCG
The DNA here is from genome assembly GCA_041498295.1 of bacterium. Classification (GTDB taxonomy): domain Bacteria; phylum Myxococcota_A; class UBA9160; order SZUA-336; family SZUA-336; genus VGRW01. The sequence continues at coordinate 1,646 of JBGQIB010000035.1, forward strand.
AAGCCGATCGCGACGCGCTCGGTTGCGCTTCCCGGATCGACCGTGAGCAAGGTGCCGTGGATCGCGAGGTCGCCGAGCTCGAACGTCTCCTGGCCCGTCGCGTGTTCGGCCGGCAGACCCATGGCGGCGATCTCCGCGACGAGCTCCTTGGCAAGGTCGGCGCCGATCTCACGGCCGAGCGCGATCTGCTTGGCTGTCTGCGGCGGCTGCTTCGCCAGCGCCGGGTGCCCCGCGAGCTGGGAATCGGAGGGCACGTCCGCGGGAGTCGCGACGAAGTCGTACACATAAATGTGATGAGGGCGCGGCAGCTTGTCGTCGACCAGAATCTTGCGGTCGCTGACTTTGACGCTCGAGCACGCTGCGAGCGCAGAGAGCGCGATCACGAACAGCACGAGCCGGTTGCGATTTCTCACCTTCGAGCCTCCTTGAGTTGAGCGTTCAGCTCAACGATTCGGCGCCTAGCGCCACATGTTCGGGAACAGCAGTGACACGCCAGTCGTGATCGAGTAGCGCGGCGCGGGCTCGTCGCGCGAGAGGTTCCGGGTCACCTCGACGAAGCAGCTGACGTTCTGCTCTCCGACCTTGAAGACGCGCCCGAAGCCGAGATCGAGCGGCAGGAACTCCTTGTGGGACTTCCAGTCGAAGGTCAGCTGCGGCTGCGACCGGACGAACCAGCCCTCGCCGAGCTGGTAGGTGACGAAGGGCTGCAGGAATAGCGCATCCGCATTGCGCCGGTCGCGACTGCCCGCAAACGAGATCGGATTTTGGGCGAGGACGCCCACCAGCCACCTCTCGGGCGCGAAGGCGACCACAGCCGCGGGTCCCACCTGCCACTTCCCTTGTCCGGTCGTGCGGTCGCTCGCCGTGGGCAGCACGAATGTCGGCCCGACTCCGAATAGGACCGCGTGGCCCACATCGAGTATCGCGATGTCGAGGAAGCGAAGGTCGCCGAAGCCGGTCGGTCCGGCCGGAGGAGTGACTGCCGCCGGGATCGTCAGCACGGAGAGCTGGGGAAGCGGGATCAGGCGATAGGCAGGCAGCGGCATCGTCACCGCCAGCGAGAATCCGTTGCTCGTTCCGTCAACGCCGTCGAACTTCGGCGTATACGCGTCTTGAAGCCTCACCTGGAAGATGGTCGCGATGGGCGCGTTGGCTTGTTTGACGAGATCCGGCTGCGCCACGACAGCAGGCTTGTCGTCGTCCGCCCGCGCCCCGCTCGCGCCGATCGCGGAGCCGAGCAGCGCGCAACCCATCAGTGCGACGAGCGTACGAGTCACTGCTTTGCCAGCTACTCGCTGGCCTTGTTGCTCCGCTGCGCGTCCATCAGCTTCTTCTCGTCCTGCGGCGTGAGCTTGGGGCGGTCGATGGTCAGGGTCAGCTTGTCGAGCGTGCCGGTGAACTCGAACGGCACCTGGTAGTCGTGGTCATCGACGGGCGTACCCGTGTCAGCGCCCACGTCGAGGTTCTCGTCCCACTGCAGGATCAGCGGCAGCGTCCGCTCCAGCGTCTGGCGCGCGACCTCCTTGCCGTCGACCTTCAGCACACCGGTCCCGCTGCGGCCGATGCCGGAGAGGTCGTTGAAGGCGAGCGTCCCGATGCCGAGGCCGTCGTACTTGAAGTCGAACTCGAGCGTGTGCCTGCCGGGCGCGAGTGAGTCCGGTGACTCCCAGCGCGGGCGCTTCAGGCCGACCAGGTTCCACAAGAACACCGGCTTGCCTTTCAGCACGTAGAAGCCGTACCCGCCGAAGCGGCCGCCCTGCGTGATGAGCATGCCTTCGGCGCCGCCCTGTGGAACCGAGATATCCGCCTTGAAGTTGTAGGAGGCGTTCAAGATGCTCGGCGCGTCACCGTTCGGTGTACCGGTGAGCTCTCCGGTCCAGGTGAACGAGTTGCGGCCCGCAGTGATGCTAGGCCGCGGCGTGACGAGCCGCGTCGCCACGGTCGCGTCGAGTGGCAGGACCTGGTACTTCTTGGCCTCGGCCCAGAAGATGTTCTCCATCTCCTTCAGCTTGGCCGGGTTCTTCTCTGCGAGATCGTCGGACTGAGTCCAATCCTTCGAGAGGTCGTAGAGCTCCCACGAGAAGCCGCCCGGGTCCTGACTCACTGGCGCCATCGTCACCCACGGCGGGCGCATGACCTTCGTGCTCGCGATCCAACCCTCGTGATAGACCGCGTGGTCACCCATCATCTCGAAGTACTGCGTCTTGTGCCGCGACGGCGCGTTCGCGCTGGCCTTGTCGAACGTGTAGACCATGCTCACGCCCTCGATCGGCCGTTGCTTGATCCCTTGGACCGTCAGCGGAGCGCCGATGTGAGTCGCCTCGAGGATGGTCGGCACGACGTCGATCACGTGGTGGAACTGATTGCGGATCCCGCCCGCGTCCTTGATGTGACCCGGCCAGGAGATGGCCATGCCCTGGCGGATGCCGCCGAAGTGGGAGGCGATCTGCTTGGTCCACGAGAACGGCGTGTCGAAGGCCCACGACCACGGCACGGCCATGTGGTTGTAAGTCTGGTCGGAGCCCCAGGCGTCGTAGAAGAGCTTCAGCTGGTCCTCGACGGGAACTTCGATGCCGTTGAACATCGCGACTTCGTTCGGTGTCCCGATCAGCGTGCCTTCGGCGCTCGAGCCGTTGTCGCCGCTGATGTAGATGACCAACGTGTTGTCGAGCCTGCCCAGGTCCTCGACCGCCTGGATCACCCGGCCGATCTCGTGGTCCGTGTAGGCGAGGTAGGCGGCGTACACGTCGACCTGGCGGATGAACATCTTCTTCTCGTCGGCCGAGAGTGAGTCCCACTCCTTCAGCAGGTCCTTCGGCCACGGCGTCAGCTTCGCGCTCTGCGGGATCACGCCCAGCTTCTTCTGGTTCGCGAAGATCTGTTCGCGGAGCGCGTTCCAGCCCTGATCGAACAGGTGCAGGTCGCTGATCTTCTTGATCCACTCCGGTGTCGCGTGGTGGGGCGCGTGCGTTCCGCCCGGCACGTAGTAGACGAAGAATGGCTTCCCGGGATCGATCGCGTTCAACATCTTGATGTGCGCGATCGCGTCGTCGGCTTGCGCCGTGGTCAGGTTCCAGCCGGGCTTGCCCACGTACGGATAGATCTGCGTCGTGTTGCGGAACAGATTCGGCTGCCACTGACTGGTGTCACCGCCGACGAAGCCGTAGAAGTACTCGAAGCCCATCCCGCTCGGCCACTGGTCGAACGGCCCGACTTGGCTCGCCTGGAACGACGGCGTGTTGTGGTCCTTGCCGAACCACGAGGTCGCGTAGCCGTTGTCGCGCAGTATTTCGCCGACCGTCGCGGTGTCCTTCTCGATGATGCTGTCGTAGCCCGGGTAGCCCGTGGCCTGCTCCGCGATCACGCCGAAGCCGACCGAGTGGTGGTTGCGGCCGGTGATGAGCGCCGCGCGCGTGGGCGAGCACAGCGCGGTGGAGTGGAACTGCGTGAAGCGCAGCCCCGCGTTCGCGATCCGGTCGAGCGCGGGCGTCGGGATCACGCCACCGAACGTGCTCGGCGCACCGAAGCCGACGTCGTCGGTCATGATCAGCAGCACGTTCGGTGCGCCCTTCGGCGGAACGACGCGTGCCGACCACCACGGCTTCGCCTGCACCGCGTTGCGCTCGATCTTCCCGCCGAACTTGGGCGGCGGAGGCGGCAGCTGCTTGCCGTCGATGGTCGTGGTCGCGCTCGGCGACCCCGGCTGACCCTCGACCTGCTGCGCGCTCGCCGGCCGTGCAACGACTGCGAGCGCAAGTATCGCCCAGGTCACGAACGCGCGGTTCCCTCGAGTCATTCGCCTCTCCTCTGGCTACGCCATGATGGCGCGCGCTCGCGATCTTATGCGAACGCGGCGGATCGCGTGCGCTCATCACGAGGCGTCCGCTCCGTCAGGTCCCGGCCGGCCCGCGAGCGTGATCTCTCGCCCGAGCGCTGATGATCGGCTCGGCGAATCGCGACCCCGAGCGCTGGCCCGACGCAGACCGCTTCGACGTCGCGCGCGACACGACCGGCCACCTCGGCTTCGGCATCCACTTCTGTCTGGGCTCGCATCTCGCGCGGCTCGAGAGCCGCTGCGCCCTCGAGGCGGTCGTCGGGCGCCTTTCGAGCCTGCGCTTCGCCGGTCAGGTCGTTCGCAAACGTGAACCCGAGCGCCCGCGCCTCAGGCGCCGGTCACGTCGAAGGCGTGGTGACCGAAGGGCGGAAGGTCGAGATACAGGCCGCGCGACGCGAGCTCACTGGCGTCGCGGTCGTAGCTCGCCTCGGAGAGGAGGTCCTTCAGTCGGACGGAGCGCCCTGACAGATCGTGGAAGTCGAGCCGGACGTAGCACTGACTCTGGGTCGGGGCGTAGTTGACGGCGATCAGCAGACGACCACCGTCTCGCGCGTCCCATGCCCAGGCGACGAAACCGTCCGCCGTCGGGTTCCCCTCCCACGCGGGCGCGCTCTCGAGCAGGCGCCATGAACCATCGCGCAAGCTCGGCCGGCGCAGCACGGCGAGCAAGTCCGCGTAGAAGTGACTCAGGTTCTCATCGGTCGGCTCCAGCGGCCCGCGGATCAGATGTGGAGACACTCGCTTGCGTCGCCCCTCGAGCTGACCCTGATGGAAGAACCGCAGTCCCGGCGTCAAGTAAGTCACGACCGCGGCGGCCTCGTGCGCGTCGGGCGAGAAGGTCGCGGCCGCGCGTGGCTCGTCGTGGTTCTCGAGGAACCGCGCGAGCTTGCTCTGGTAGTCGAGCCCCGCGAGCAGGTGCTCGCGGACCGGGCGTGCCTGGCCCTCGCGCAGGCGATCGTACAGCCGCTTGTCGTAGGCGTAGTCGAAGCCGAGCTGCTGCATCGTCCACTCGCGATCCCAATAGACCTCCGCCATGAAGCGGAAGCCGGGCACGCGCTTGCGAGTCTCTTCGGTCGCGCGCGCCCAGAACGGAGGCGCGCGGCGGCCCCACGTGCGCTCGAAGACGTCGGGCAGGACGAGCATCGCCATGTCGCAGCGCACGCCGTCGCACTGATTCGCGATTCTCGCGAGCTCGCCGATCATCGCCTCCTGAGTCGCGGAATTCGCGTAGTCGAGCTGAAGCGTGTCGGACCAGCCGGGGAAGTACGGATCGCGGCCGTGCGCGAGCAACAGGTTGCCCTGACTCCGCTTCACCCACGTGTAGTTCTGCGGCGCGCGCGCGAGCTCGAGCTCGGTCCCGCGCACGTAGTAGTCCGGATGCTCCTCGACCCAGGGGTGGTCGAGTGCCGTATGATTCGGGACGAAGTCGAGCATGAGCCGAAGGCCGCGCCCACGCAGCCGCGCGCGAAGGCGCGCGAGCGCCGCGTCTCCGCCGAGCGCCGGAGACACCGTGTAGCCGGTGACCGCGAAGCCGGAGCCGGCGATGTCCTCCTCGCGCAGGTCGGGGAGTGTCTCCTCGAACTCGCGGCGCCAAGCGGCGTTCTCGCGCGAGATGCGCTGGCCGGCCGCGCCCGTGCGCCAGACACTGAGCAGCCAGATCCAGTCGAAGCCGAGCGCCGCCAGACGGTCGAGCTCGGTGTCCGGAACGTCGTCGAGCGTGGCCGGACGGCCGAGCTCGTGCGAGAGATCCGTCAGCCAGACCCGCGTGTTGATCTGGTAGAGCGAGGGATGGAGCGGCTCCAGCATCTCAGCGCCCGCGCCGTCTCGCCGCGTCGCCCGACTCGCGACTCGCCGACCTATTGCTCGCCGACTTGCCGCTCGGGGCCGGCTCGACCTCGGTGACTGCTGCGCGCTTGCCGAGCTCGAGCACCTGCTCCGAGGTGGTGGTCGGCCGCTCGCTCAGGTACGGGCCCAACTTCCTCCACGGCGTCTTCGCGTTTCGTGCTTCTTCCAGTCGTCGCTGCTCGGCGTTCATTCGCGGCTCCATGCCCCCACGAGATAGCCTACGCCGAAGTCGAGCCTCCGATCAGAGCGCGGCGCTCTCTCAGACCTTCGGTCACAGTAGTGCCTCGTGGACTCCGCTCAGCTCTCGTTCGCCCAATCTTCGGGCTAGAGGAGAAGGTAGCCGTCCGGGACGAGGCTCGTCGCGAGCATCACTTCGTTGATGTCGCGATGCTCTGCCCACGTCTCGCTGCGGCGGTTCTCGGGATCGAGCCAGAAGGACTCGATCTCGGATGCAAGCGGCGAGTACGGCGCCAGAGCAGCGAGGTGAGCGCGAAGCTCCGCTCCCTCCGCTCGCTCCAGGAGCTCGAGCGAAGAAAGGCCGATCGCCAAGCCCAGCTCGCGGAAGGCGAGGCGCTGCGACGCCGGCTGGCGAGTGTCTCGGAGTCGCGCGTGTTGCCACAGACCGTCCAGCGCCGCCGCGAGCAGGCGCTCCAGCAGAGCCGCGCGCGGGTACGCTTTCCGCTCGATGAGCTGCGCGAGGCGACACGCGTCCGACAAGAGGCCGCCGAGGCCGAGCGGGTCCGACGTGCGGAGATCGCTCGCCTCGAGCATGGCGGCGAACTCTGCCCGCGCGCGCTTCAGGCTCGGCCCGGGCGCGGGGTCCGAGAGCTGCGACGCCGTGGCCTCGAGCTGGATACAGGTGATGAATCCGTCTAGTGGGTCGTGCTGGCCCATCGAGGGGACGAGCGGGCGCGAAAGGTCCGTGCTCATCTTCCACACCATGCGCGCGCCGCCCGCCGCGCGAGGCCGGTAGCTGAACGAGGCATGGGCCACCTCGGCGAGCTCGCGCGCCCAGAGGTTGAAGCGCGGATCGCGCGTCGCCCGCGCGACCTGGTCGAGCGCGTGCATCCACTTCGTCAGATAGTGGAAGTACTGGCCGTCGCGCTCCCACTCGAGCCGCTCGTCGAAGGGGTCCTCGTGGCGTCGCTCGGGCAGCCGCTTGCCTATGCGCAGGCCGCCGCGCGTGGGGTGTAACTCGCCTTCCCGCTCGTCGAGCCCGCTGATCCACCCGGCTCGTGAGTCGTCTCTGCGGTGGCGTCCCAGGACGCGGTGCACGCGATCGACGAGCCGGAGTGCCAAATCCGTGTAGCGCTTGTCGCCCGTCGCGCCCGCGAGCGCCAGGAAATTGCAGACGGCGAAGGCATCAGTCCACAGGTAGCGCTGCGAGGGTCGGTCCGACGTGAGCCCCGTACGCTCCGCGAAGCTCGCCATGAGTGATGCTGCCGTCGAAGTCTTCGCGCTAGCCGAATGCATGCGGCCTCGCTCGCACTCGGCGCTTGCGAAGCTCCTCGAGGACGAGCAGCGCCACGGCGAACGGCACCACGAAGAGCCACACCTCTCCCCCGATCGGGGCGGTTCCGAACAGCGCGTTGCCGAGCGCGGTGTAGTCGATCGCGAGGACCAGGGCGACTTCGAGGAGCGCGCCCCAGAGGATCAGCGGATTGCCCAGCAGGCCCGTGGACCACAGCGACCGATCGGGGCTGCGACACAGAAAGACGTTCACGATCTGCATCGCGATGATGGCGCTGAAGCAGGCGGTGGTGGCGCGCAGATACTGCGGGTCCTGCGCGCCCAGCCGAGAGCCGTACTTCCACTCCGCTGCGCGGAGCACGAAGAGGAAGGCGGCCATCGAGGCGACCGCCTCGATCAGCCCCAGAAACAGATACGCGCGGCGCGCGAGCTTCCAGTCGAACAGTCGCTGGCGCGGGGATCGCGGTGGAACGCGCATGATCTGCGGGTCCGGCTTCTCGACCCCGAGACCGAGAGCCGTCAGTGAGTCGGTCCCCATGTCGATGGCCAGGATCTGGATCGGCGTGAGCGGCAGCGGGATCGCGAACAACGAGAACGCGAGGTACGGGACCAACTCGGGAACGTTGTGCGCCAGGATGTAGGTCAGGAACTTCCGGATGTTCTCGAAGACGGCCCGGCCCTCTTCGATGGCGTTCACGATGCTCGCGAAGTTGTCGTCGAGCAGCACCATGTCGGACGCCTCCCTCGCCACGTCACTTCCGCTCAGCCCCATGGCGATTCCGATGTGCGCGCTCTTCAGCGCCGGCGCGTCGTTCACGCCATCGCCAGTGACTGCCACGACGTGCTTCTTCTGCTTCAACGCGTCCACGATCCGCCGCTTCTGGTCCGCCCGCACGCGCGCGAAGATGATCTCGGGCGCATCCAACGCCAGACGCAGCTGCGCGTCAGTCAGCGCGCCGAGCTCCTCGCCGCTGATCACGACCGGAGCGTCGGATTCGACGAGCCCGACCTCGCGCGCGATCGCCCGCGCCGTTCGCGGATGATCGCCACTCACCATGATCACGCGGATGCCCGCCTCGCGGCATCTGCGAATCGCCTCCGGCACCTCCGGCCGCGGTGGATCCTCGAGTCCGACGAGCCCGCTGAAGACGAGATGCTCTTCCAGAGCCTCGCGCTCCCACGCGCGCTCGAGCGACCGATGCGCGAACGCGAGGACCCGCAACCCGTGCTCGGCCATGTCTTCTTGCTCGGCTCCGATCCGCGCCCGGAGATCCGGTGTCAGCGGACGGGCTTCGCCCTCGAGATGGATGCGGTCGCACAAAGGTAGGACGGATTCGGGTGCGCCCTTGCACCACAGCGCCGGACCGGACGGCATTTCGTGCACCGTCGAGAGTCGCATCCGGTCCGCATCGAACGGGACCTCGTCGAGCCGGCGATGCGCGCCGATCTCGGGAAGCGCGTGGTGCGCCAGCTCCACCAAGGCGACCTCCATCGGGTCGCCGAGAAGAACCGTCCGGCCCTGTTGCTCGACCGGGCGGAGGTCCTGGCAGAGGGCCGCGCCGAGAAAGAGCGGCTCGTGGTTTGCGACGAGCACGCTTCCCGGCTTCGCGGCGTCTACCGGGACACGCTGCATGCCTACGAGTAGTGCTCGCGCGACCATGCGGTTCTGCGTGAGCGTCCCGGTCTTGTCGGTGCAGATCACCGTCGTCGAGCCGAGTGTCTCGACGGAGGACAGGTGCCGGATCAGTACGTTCCGCTTCGCCATGCGCTGACTCGCCAGCACGAGCGCCAGCGTGAGCGTCGGGAGCAGACCCTCCGGCACCATCGCCACGATGATGCCGATGGCGAAGATGAAGGCGTTCCAGAACGGTACGCCCGCGAAGCGGCCCACCGCGAAGAAGAGCAGCCCAATCCCGACCGCCACGATTCCGATCACACGACTCAGGTGCGCGATCTCCGTCCGCAATGGGGAGACGACGTCGCCGACCGTTTGCGTGAGATGCGCGATCCTTCCGAACTCGGTGTGCATGCCGGTCGCGAAGACGATCGCCCGCGCCTGGCCGGAGACGAGCGAAGCACCCGCGAGCACGATGTTCTTGCCGTGGATCAGATCACCACCGTCGGCCAGTGTCGCTACGCGCGTGCGGGGCAGTGACTCTCCGGTGATCGCCGCGTCGTCGACCCGAACGCCGAAGGCCTCGATCAGCCGGCAGTCCGCGGGAACGCGGTCGCCCTGTTCGAGGAGGACGATGTCGCCGGGGACCAGATCCTCGACCGGCACCTGCAGCACCTTGCCCGCGCGCACCGCCGCAACCTGCTGGGGAAGTAGCTTGCGGAGCAGCGCGAGGGTCCGCTCGGCACGGTACTCCTGCCAGAACGAGAACACGCCGCTCACGACGATCACCACGACGATCGCGCAGCCGAGCTTCGCCATGCCCTCGCCCGGCGCGCTCCATTCGGCGAAGAACGCGAGCCCTGCGGCCACCCAGAGAATGACTGCAAAGAAGTGGACGAACTCGCGCAGCAGCCGGACGAGCGCAGGCTCGCGGCGCAGCTCTTCGATGCGGTTCGGCCCGAACTCCCCGAGCCGGCGCCGAGCCTCGGCGTGCGACAGGCCGTCCGCGCCGCTGGCGAGGCTCGCGAGCGCCTGCGCCTCGGAGAGCTGGTCGATCCTCATCCGCGCGGCGTGACTCGCCGAGCCGAGCCCGGCTTCAGCGCGGCAGGGCCTTTCGCAGGCGCTCCACGATCGACGCGGCGCCGCCAACCGCTTCGGCGAGGATCACATCCGCCGACTGCTTCACCTGCTGCCAGGATCCCTCCGCCGCGGCGGATACTTTCTGCAAAGTGCGCACGACCTCGCGATGCCTCCCCTTCACGGCGGCGAGCTGGGCGCGAGCATCCTTTCGCAGCGCTCGAACTCGTCCGCGCGCGTCGGCTTCGATCTGCCGCTCCGCCTTGCGCAAGCCCTTCTGGATCTCGCCGATCGACTTCTCCAAGTGCTTCACGCCTCGCTTGATCTCGTCGTGAGCCGCGCGCTTCTCAGGCGAGACCGCCGCCCTCGCAGGTCGCCGCGTGTTGGTCGTCAACGCCGCCCTCCTACAGCCGACCCAGCAAGAACAGCACGATCAGGACTATGAGCACCGTGCCGAGGACCCCACTCGGGGCATACCCCCAATCCCGGCTGTGCGGCCAAGTCGGCACGACGCCGATCAGCATCAGGATCAAGACAATGATCAGGATCGTACCCAAGCTCATGGATCGCTCCTCCACCGAGTTCGACAATTCGTCTCGGTTCGGATCGGTAGCAAGGACAATACCAGCACGCGTGTTGCCGAGGCGCGACGGCAGCACAATGAGATGAGTCGGCCTGACTCACCCATGAGGCAGAAGGGAGCGGTCACGGTGCCGAGGGATCGCACGCACCACGTCTATCTCGTCCCGGGCTTCCTCGGGTTCGTGAACCTTGGGCGGATCACCTACTTCGGACACGTGCAGCGAGTCCTCGCGGAGCGCTTCACCGCGCTGGGCTTCGGCGCGCGAATCCACGTCGTGCGGACCCCGCCGACCGCGTCTCTCCCCGCGCGCGCCGCGCGCCTCGCCGAGACGATCGCCGCGACGGCGCCGCCGGGCAACGCTGCGCTGCACTTGATCGGTCACTCGAGCGGAGGCCTCGACGTGCGCCTGCTCACCGCCCCAGGCGTACGGCTTCCGACTGGTGTCGACGTCGAGCGGCTCGCGGGCCGGGTTCGCACGGTCGTCACGGTGTCGACGCCGCACTACGGCACCCCCCTCGCGGCCTTCTTCACGACGCTGCGGGGCCAGCAGCTGCTGCAGGTTCTTTCGCTGAACACCATCTATGTGCTGCATTTCGGGCACCTGCCGATCTCGGCGCTGCTGTGGATGGGAGGCATGGCTCTGCGCTTCGGCGAGCTGGTCGTGAACAGTGAGTTGCTCGACGAGCTCTTCAGTCGCCTGCTCGAGGACTTCACCGTGGGACGGCGCCGCACCGTGCGGTCCGTGCTTCGCGAGGTCGTGCGAGACCAATCGCTGATGCTCCAGCTCACTCCCGAGGCCATGGAGGTATTCAACGCCTCGGTCCTGCCGCGCGCGGGTATCCGCTACGGATCGGTCGTCACGCAGGGCGCGCGTCCGAGCCTCCGCGCCACGCTCGGCGTGGGTCTCGATCCGGCCGCGCAGGTCATGCACGCCGTCTACGCCGGCCTCTACCAACTGAACGCCACCGCGCCGAAGCGCGGTGCAGGGCGACTCACTCCCCGCCAGACACAAGCGCTGAGACGAGCCTACCGCAGTACGCCGTCGGCGGACGCGAGCGACGGCATCGTTCCGACGCTCTCCCAGACCTGGGGACAAGTGGTCCACGCCGCCGTCGCGGACCACCTCGACGCGCTCGGCCACTTCGGCGACGCGGCGCACCATCCTCCGCACGTCGATTGGCTCGTTTCGGGGAGCGGCTTCGATCGGCCACGCTTCGAGGCGCTCATCGACGACGTGTCGCGCTTTGTCGCGGCCGCCGCGCCGCGGAGGGCCACCCGGCGCTCGACGGCCAACTAGGATGTGCCGGCCGAGTTGTACTCCACCACGAAACGGCGAGAGCCGGGAGACCCAGCATGCCGCAGACACCGCACGTCGAACGACACTTCACTGGCACCGCTACGGTGCGAGACATCGTGATCGGAATGTCCGACGGGCTGACCGTCCCCTTCGCGCTCGCGGCGGGCCTTTCGGGTGCCGTCGACAACACGAGCATCATCGTCACGGCCGGACTCGCGGAGATCGCGGCGGGCTCCATCGCCATGGGGCTCGGTGGCTATCTGGCCGCGCGCAGCGACGCCGAGCACTACCAGGCGGAGCGCGCACGCGAAGAGCTGGAGGTGAAGCAGAAGGCCTCGGTCGAGGAGGAAGAGGTTTCGGAGGTCTTCCGCTCATATGGCCTCAGCGCCGAGCAAGCGCGGCCGCTCGTCGCCGCGCTTCGTGCACGCCCCGAAGCGTGGGTCGATTTCATGATGCGCTTCGAGCTCGGGCTCGAGAAGCCCGATCCCCGGCGCGCGCTCGCCAGTGCGCTGACCATCGCGGGCGCCTACGTCGTCGGGGGGTTCATTCCGCTGGGTCCGTACATCGCCCTCTCGGCGAGCAACGCCCTGGTTTCGTCCGTGGGCATCACGCTGCTCGCGCTCGCGGTCTTCGGCTACGTGAAGGGCCACTTCACCGGCGCGGCTCCGCTGCGCAGCTCCTTCCAGACGGTCTTGATCGGCGGACTGGCGGCCGCGGCGGCATTCGCGATCGCGCGCGCGATCTCGTGAGTCGCTGAGCCGTGTCATACTCGCCGCGAGGCTCCATGCCGCACGTCATCGTCGTTCCACACACCCACTGGGATCGCGAGTGGTACCGAACCCACGAGCAGTTCCGCGCGCGGCTCGTCGCGCTGCTCGACGGGCTGCTCGAGCTTCTCGAGCGGGACCCGGAGTTCCAGTGCTTCAGTCTGGACGGTCAGACGATCGTGATCGACGACTATCTCGCGGTGCGCCCCGAGGCACGGCCGCGCATCGAGAAGCTGGTGCGGGCAGGGCGGCTCGTGATCGGGCCGTGGACGGTGCTGCCGGACGAGTGGCTCGTTTCGGGCGAGGCATTGATCCGCAACTTGCGGCTCGGGCTGGCTCGCGGCGACGCACTCGGCGGCGCGCAGCGCCTCGGCTACGTGCCGGATCAGTTCGGCCACGTCGGCCAGCTGCCGCAGATCTTCGCCGGCTTCGGCTTCGAAGCGGCGCTGCTCTGGCGCGGCGTCGGCGCCGATGTCGCGGAGACCGCGTTCACGTGGGAGGCGCCGGACGGCTCGCGCATCTTCGCCGGCTATCTCCCGAACGGCTACTTCAACGGCCAACTCTTGCCGCGTGACCCGGCTGCGCTGGCCTCCCGACTCACGCGCGAGATCGAGAGACTCGCGCCGTTCGCGAAGATCCCGACCTACCTAGTCATGAACGGCAGCGATCACCAGACGCCGGAGCCCGAGCTGCCGCGCGCGCTTCGCGCCGCAGTCGCGAAGCTCGAGGGAGTCACTTGCGAGATCGGAACCCTGCTCTCGTACGTGCAGCGCGCGCGGCGAGAGGCGCGCGCGGACCGGCCGGTGCACCGCGGCGAGCTGCGCTCGGGCCTGCGCGCGCCGCTCCTGCCGGGCTGCGCGTCGGCGCGCATGCCGCAGAAGCAGCGCGACTTCGCGAACGACCGCAGGCTCGTGCGCGCGCTCGAGCCGCTCTCGGCCTGGGTCTCCGCGCTGGGCGGCGTCGCCGATCCCGGCACGATCGAGTTCGCCTGGCGTGTCGCGCTCGAGAATCATCCGCATGACTCGATCTGCGGCTGCTCGGTCGACGCCGTGCACGCGCAGATGGAGACGCGCTTCGACCGGGTCGAGGAGATCACGGGCGAAGCGCTGGAGCGGGTCGCCCGTGACTGGGTCTCTCGCGTCGCAGCGGCGCCCGGCGGGGGCGCGGCGGCCGGTGACCCATTCGCGGTGTGGCATTCCAATGCGGCGGGCAGCGCGCTCGTCGACGCACTGCTCGAGCTCGACGTGCCGGGCGCCCCGCTCGGGCGCGGCCGCGGCCGGATCGCCGCCCACGTGCGTGACTCCGCGGGCCGGCGCATCCCGGCCGACGTCGAGCTCGTCTCCGCGGGGAGCGTGTGGGGCGGCAGCTTCCCGCGCGCGCTCGCCGAGTCGATCCTGCCGGGCATCGGCCGCGAGTTTCTCGGCTATCACGTGAACGAGGTGACGGCCGTGCGCGAGGAAGAGCGCCTGCGCGTGCGCGCCCGGCTCGGAGTCACTCCGCGCGGCGAGCTCGACGTCGAGGCGACGCGCCTGCGACTCACGCGCGAGCTCGCGGATCCCGCCGTGCAGAGCGTCGAGGTCGAGGCATGGCGACCGCCGCGCCTGCGCCTGCGCTTCGCCGACGAGCTTCCGGGCCACGGGCTGCGAAGCTACCGCGTATTTCGCGGTCACGCGCGCGCCAGCGGCGACGGCGCGCTCGCGAGCGGGCGAGGCGCCGACGGCAGCGCATGGATCGAGAACGAGCACTGGCACGTCGCCGCGGCAGCCGACGGGCGCGTGCGGATCGTGCGCCGGGCCGACGGCGTCGCCATCGAGGATGCGCTGCGCGTGGTGTCGGAGGGCGACCGGGGCGACGAGTACAACTTCGATCTCGTGCCCGGCGCGCCGATCGTCGAACATCCCGAGCGCGCGCGCGTTCGGGTCGAACGAGCGGGCGAGGCCGCGGCGACGCTCGCGATCGACGCGCGCTATCGCGTGCCCGAGTCACTCGCGGCCGATCGAGCGGGGCGCTCGACGAAGACGGTCGCCCTACCCGTGTCGCTGCGGCTGCGGCTCGCGCCAGGGCTCGATCGGATCGACATCGAGGTCTCGCTCGACAACACTGCGCGCGACCAGCGCCTGCGCCTGCACGTGCGCGCGCCGTTCGGGGCGCGGCGTTTCCGAGTGGAGTCCGCCTTCGAGGTGGTCGAGCGTCCGATCGCGCCACCCGCCGACGCTTTCGGTCCAGGGCGCGCCGCGGAGCTCCCGATCGGCGCCTGCCCGCAGAGGGGCTTCGCCAGCATCGACGACGGCGCGCGCGCGCTGACCGTCGCGAATCGCGGCAACGCCGATGTGGAGGCGGTTCCCGAGGCCGACGGCCGCAGCTCGCTGGCAGTCACTCTGTTGCGCGCCGTCGGATTCCTGTCGCGGGGCGACCTGCGCCTGCGGCGCGGTCACGCGGGGCCGCCCTTCGCCACTCCTGGCGCCCAGGTGCCGGGCCGCCACCGCGCCGAGCTGTCACTCCGCATCCACGGCGCGGACGACGCCGACACGGCGGCACACGCGCACCGATTCGTGTACCCGCCGCTCGCAATCGCGGGCGCCGGCCCCGACGACGCGCCGCTCCGCGACGGCGCGCGCCTGCTCGAGCTCGCTGACCCCGGAGTCGTGGTCTCCGCCATCGAGCCGCGCGCCGACGGCAGCGCGATCGTGCGGATCTACGAGGCGACGGGCCAGCCGCGCTCCGTGTCACTCCACTGGAACGCCCCGAGTGACTGGACTTGGGAAGCCGTCGACCTCGCCGAGCGGCACGATCCCGCGGCGCGGATCGAAGTCAGCGGCGCGCGCGCCCGGATCGAGCTGCGCGCCTTCGAGATCCGCAACCTGCGCGTGCGGCGACAGCAACGACCCGGCATGGGCTAAGCTCTGCGCCCACCGAAGGAGGACCCGATGTCCACTCCACAGCCCGCGCCAGCGCCTTCGTTCGGACCGTTCGCGCCGCTCGGCGCCGATCCGTACCCGCTCTACACAGCAATGCGTCACGGCCGGCGCGAGATGAAGTTCGGTCCGTTCGAGATCTTCCTCTTGTCGCGCTACGACGACGTGCTGTCGGGATTCAAGCGCCCGGAGATCTTCTCTTCGACGGCCTTCCGCGAGAACCGGCCGGAGCTGCTGCAGATGCGCGGCGCCTCGCCGGAGCAGATCGAGGCGTTCAACGCCGTGATGCTCGCCGGCGTGCCCACCGTGATCAACACAGATCCGCCCGATCACGGGCGCTACCGCGGCATCCTGAACCGCGGCTTCACGCCGCGCGAGATCGGCGGCCTCGAGGCGCGCATCCGCGAGATCACCACGCGGCTCGTCGACGCGCTGCTCGCGAAGAGCGGGACCGCGGATCTCGTGAGCGACCTCACGATCCCCCTGCCGGTGACCGTGATCGCCGAGCTGCTCGGCGTCGACCCTTCGCTGCACGCAGACTTCAAGCGCTGGTCCGATGCGTTCGTGAGTCAGATGGGGAGAAGCACGCAGCTCGACCCGACGATCGCGTCCATGCGCGAGTTCAACGAGTATTTCGCCGCGGAGATCGAGCGGCGCCGTGCCGATCCGTCCGACGATCTGATCAGCCGCCTGGTGCAGGCCGAGACCTCGGAGGGCCGGCTCTCCCCGCTCGAGCTGCTCGCGTTCACGCGGCTCTTGCTGATCGCCGGCAACGAGACCACGACCAACCTGATCGGGAACGCCGTGATCGCGCTGCTCGAGAACCCGGAACAACTCGAGCGTCTGCGCGCCGAGCCCGGGCTGATCGACAACGCCGTCGAGGAGGCGCTGCGCTTCGACTCACCCGTGCAGGGGCTGCCGCGCGTAGTGGTGAAGGACGTGGAGGTCGGCGGCGAGAAGATCCCCGCCGGCGCGCGAGTCATGCTGATGATCGGCTCGGCGAATCGCGACCCCGAGCGCTGGCCCGACGCAGACCGCTTCGACGTCGCGCGCGACACGACCGGCCACCTCGGCTTCGGCTTCGGCATTCACTTCTGCCTGGGATCGCACCTCGCCCGCCTAGAGAGCCGCTGCGCGCTGGAAGCGATCGTCGGGCGCCTTTCGAACCTGCGCTTCGCCGGCGAGGTCATTCGCAACGTAAACCCGATCCTGCGCGGCCCCGCGAGTCTGCCGGTCGCCTTTCAAGCTTCGTAGACTGCGGTCACAAACGTATAGACCGGGAGCAAGACGCTCGCGTAGTAAGCCCGGTACCAGAGCAATGGCCCGAACGGGCCCGGAAGTGCGAACACCCAAACCGCGAACGCCACTGCGGAGATCACGAGCTGGGCACGCTTCCGAACCTTTTCGACTCGATGAAGGTAGACGACGGTGGCCGGTATCCCTGCGATGAAGATCGCCCAGTGAAGGGCAGAAGAGACCTGATCCGCAGATCGCATCACGGTATCCAGCGTCAAGAAGAGCGCGAGAATCTCAGCTGGGATGTACTTGAGAAGTCTTGACGTATAGGAGTCTCTGGTCGGAAGCTCTTCCAGCTCGCTGCCTTCCGGCTGCGGCGTCTCGAGGTCTTTGATCACTCGAGCAGCGTCCTCGTTGTTACGCTGAACGATCCGTACGTCCGTGCTGGAGACAACCTGCCGGGGCATCTGCTCCCTCCGTTGTTGTGACTGCTGGCTTTCTTCGGACCAACCGACTCTAGAAAATGGCTCTGCCCAGGATCTTCGATGTTGGTTGGATTTCTCGGGAACTCTGTCGGCGTGAGATACCCGAGCCTCGAGCGCGGTCGATCCACATTGTACCCCCGCCTCCAGTCTTCGATTCGTCGCGCGCCGCGAGGTTCGACTCGTATCTCATCGTCGACCGAGCCACCGAGAGCAATCGGCGAGAGGGGTTGCAGATGAGAATGGCCGGAGATCTCAACTTCTTCCCAAGCTAGTCTCCGTTCTCCGAGTGTATGCTCCTCTTGGGGCTGGCACGCTCCCGAGTCCGGTCGACACGAAGTGCTTCTTCGCACCGGCGAGAGTTGCGGCCGTCGGGTGGGGACATCCGGGAGCGTGGTCCTGCCGGGGCGAGGCAGCGAACCCGTCTCAGACATATCAGCCAGCGAAGTCCCGAAATGAAGTGAGGCGCCGAGTGACCCCGAGCTGCGTCTCTCACTCGGCCACCTGCTGAATCACGCGGTGCGCTGCAAGGAAGCGCCTCCCGGCAGCATCGTACGCCAGCCTCTCGCACTCTCGCTCTCGGAAAAGTCGCTCACGCTTCGCCGAGACAGTTCCCAAGATGTTCGCAAGATATCGCTGACTAAAGCCATGTAGAGTGTTTCGAGCCACCCAGTAACTGCACGTCAGCCGTCGTTGGTTGGCCGCCGTGGGAGATGAACTTGCCGCTCAGCGCCTTCGTTCCGCCTCACATCTTGCTCGCTATGCTCGCCGAGCCGGAGCTGCGCGAGGCTGCGGCCACGACCCCCATGGCCTCGAGCCCGATACGAGAGCGGCGGGCCATCTTCGCCTCGCTCCCCAAGCACAGTGACGGGGTGGTTCGCACCGCAACCTGGGAGGACCCGAATCTATCCGCTCCTTGGAGCGAACTCGCGCGCTGCATCGAGTCACGGACCAACTCGTGACACGCGGTGGGAGACACCTGGCGCTCGTGAGCGCGCTCGCGATCGCCGCGTCGGGCTGCGGTGTGCCGGTCCAATTCACGAGGATCGACAATCCCGAGACGACTCCGGTCAAGGGCGTTCGCTTCGTTCTGCGCCGACCGGGGACATACGCCGCTTCCCTCATCTTCGACCTGGCCGCGTCGCAGGAGAAGAAGAGATGCTTCTTCATGCCCGTGATCGAGCAGCGCCTCGACGGACCGCCGATCACATACGAGGCTACCTCCAAGAGCAACCCCTTCACGGAGACAAATGTCGCGTTCACGATCGACGAGAAAGATGGCGCCCTCACCGCTCTCACCGCGGGCGCAACCGATCAGCTGGGCCCCCTCCTGGAAAATCTGGCGGATGTCGCAGCAAAGGCTGCCACCCTCGGTGCGAGGGCGAAGGAGATGCCTCCCGGAGGCAAGGAACCGACTAAAGCCAATCAACCTCAGTTCGATCCGAAATCGTGCGGCTATCGGGAACCCGATCTAGAGAAGTATGTCGAGGACCACATCGAGCTGGCGCGCGCGCTCCAGCACGTCCACAGCCAGATCGCTGGTGACTATCTGAAGTTTGCGACCTCTACCAAACCAACTTTGCTCGTTCGCGAAGTAGCGGCACTCGAGAAGGCAGAGGCTTCTCTCAAAGAGAAGTTCGCTGCTCATCGGTTCCCGCTCAACGACGATCATTTCCAACTCTTCATCGGAGAGACTCTGATCGCCGGCGGGAAGGAACCCAAGAACCTCTGGCTAACGATCGTGCTGCGCGAGAGGAAGCCATGACCCAGCGCCTTGCACTCATTGCGTTGATCGGCTTCACCGCCTGTGCCACAAGCCTATCCATCGGCGAGAGGCCTTCGAGTTCCGCGAGCGTCGAGGGCGTACCCATCAACAACCTGGTGCCCTACGGTGTGGCCTCGATCACCTTGAGCGGGCCATTCGACAACAAAGAAAAGCCCGACGTCTCGATCGACCTCGTCGACCCGGACAAGATCTTGACTGTCGACATCTGCCGAGAGCCGTTCGCCTCCGGGACGCTCAAGCTTCAGCTCACAGATCGCCAGACCTTGAAAGTGCTCGAGCTCGAGAGCACCCCCGGCACAGTCGCCGCATCGAAGGCCGCAGCGAAAGTTGCGTCAGGAGCGAGTGACATCCACAAAGCCAGTATCGATGCGAAGAAGGCGAAGAAGGACGCGGACAAGAAGGAGCATGACGGCGGTGAAGCCAGCGGCGACGGCAAGTGAGAATCCGTCCTGCGACCTCCCGGCGAGAGCTCAGTCACCTACGTCGTCGACAAAGGCCTGGCGAACTGACGCACTCGTTGTTCGAAATTCAGTCAGTGAGATTTTTCGATGTTCAGCACTGATCTCTACGCCCTGCTGAGCGAGATCCTTGTCGGCGCGATGACGATCGTGACGCTCTGCTTCCCGCCCTGGCTCGCGCTCGGCGCCGGGGGAGAGCGCTTCATCGACTGGTTCAGAAGGCACGGGATGCGAGTGCTCCATGGCCCTCAAGAAGCGGCCTCCGAAGCGCACCAGTACATCGTCTACCCGATCGTCGGCTCGATCATCCTCGGCCTGGGTCTGGCCATGCAAAGCGCGGTCTACGACGTGATCGACGCCAGACCCGTGGGATTTCCTCCTGTAGCCGGGCTCGCGAAGCAGCTCCTGTTGTCGAAGGACGCGTATCGGTTCTCAGCGCTCTTCGAAGCGAAGTGCAAGCGCTGGCACTTGCCATACTCTGCGAATGCGCCGAGCACGTGTGACCGCGATCAACCGTACGCACTGACGAAGCTCGGGGAAGAAGTCCTCGGGCATCAGCCCGAGATCTTCATTCACCGCGTCCCACCTTTGGAGTCTGTACCCAAGGCAACGGCGGATGCGTGGAAGAGTCTCTTGAAGGACCCGGCGACCTTCCTCTCCCCCGACGGGCGAGAGGGCCGGTGTGAGGTCGCGAAGGCCGTCTCCTCGGGCATCTACTACGACGCGAGCAACTGGGCGAAGGCCAAGGAGCCCATTACCAGCGCGCTTCGCAGGTGGGAAATTCAGATCGACACAGTCGGCTCGTTGGCGCTGCTAGCCTTTTGGATCGTCGCCGTAGGGTTGACCTACATCGTCCTTCTCATACCGCGATCGGCGCTGTCACAAGAAGGACTGGCGCTGTGGACGTCCGCCAAGGCGCGCTCGGTCTACCGCTGGACGATCGTTGGTGCGCTGATCGGCTTCTTCGCGTCCTACAGCTACGTGCTCGGACAGAAGGGCTATACCGAGCGCGCCATCGGAATGTACTCCTCGGCGCACCACCTGGACAAAGGGATCACCCACCTGGCGGGCTGCCTGACGTTGCGGGATCGGTGGAAAGGTGTTTTAAACCTTCCACCGGCGTGCTCGGTCGCACTTCACGAGTGGGATACGCCGAAGAAGAAGTAGCCGGGGGAGTGAGTCGACGTGGTCGCAGCGATGACTCGCAAAATGACTGCGCCCGGGCTGGCACTCGTACTTCTGCTTGGTGGCCTGACCGGCTGCGCGAGTCGCGGCCCGAACAACGCCCTGCTCTGGTTTGAGACGTCGGCGGAGCGGAAGGCTGCGTACGAGGAGATCTATCGTCTCGCCGGCAAGCACGTCGCGGCGGCAAAGCCGAAGGGTCACTGGGGCGTCATCCTGGACGCGGACGAGACCCTGCTCAACAACTCCCCGTTTCAGCGGGAGATGGACCGGCGCGGCATCGACTTCGACGGAGCGAGCTGGACCGAGTGGGTCAAAAAGCGGGAGGCGGAGCGGCTGCCGGGCAGCAAGGACTTCCTCGATCGCGTACATGCGCTCGGCGGCCTCGTCCTGGTGGTGACAAATCGCGAAGAGTCCGTCTGCGACGACACGCGCGACAATCTGGCGAAGCAGGAGCTCCGCGTCGACCAGGTGCTCTGCGCGCCCCCACAGGTCTCCGACAAGAACCCGCGCTTCGAGTCACTCATGCAGGGAACCTCTCCGGGCAAGCTAGGGCCCCTGAATATCGTCGCGTTCGTGGGCGACAACATTCTCGACTTCCCGCACCAGTCCCAGGAACAGTACGATCGGGCGCGCTTCGGCGTGGACTTCTTCTTACTCCCGAATCCGATGTACGGATCGTGGCAACCGAAACACTGAGCGCTACGCCAGCTCCGCCCGAGGTGGCGACCTCGTAGTCCCTGCGTCCACCCCAGGAAGATGTCGCTCGCCGCCTGCATCTGACGCTGGCCAACGACGACGCGCTGACCGTGGTTGCTGTGCAGACTCTTCCCGGCATAGGGCTCGAGCACAGACGCGCTCGCCTGCTTGAGCTGCAGGAACAACGGGTCGTCGTCCGCGGCCATGCCATGTCGCAAAGATGAAAGCGGTCGAAGAGCACGCGGACGCGCTCGGGCAGGGAGTCCTGGTAGAGCGCCCATCCTTCCTTGATTGCCCGGCTGGCCTCGTCTTCCTTCGCCTCGGGGGCATGGAAGATGGGCTCGTTCACCGCGACCACCCTCGGGCAAGCGCGTCCGACAGCGACGAGTCCCGTTCCGCTGATCCGTTCATCGGATCGGGAGCGTGATGCGCGGTGATCGCGTCGGAGACATGAGTCACGGGGTCGAGGACCGACTCCGGAGAACTTTTACTCCGCCGCGAGCCATCCGGCCGCGTTGCCGACGTAGAATGCCTCGATGACTTCCGGCGGCTGGCCGCGCAGCGAGCGATCGAAGCGCGCCACTGGGTCGTGGCCGCCTTCGGCGTGCGGATAGTCCGACGAGAACATGTAGAGACACGGGTTCGACTCACGGCACAGGAGCCCCACGTCCTCGAACGGGTACGGCGTGAAGCGGAGCTGCGCCGCGGCTTGCGCGCTCGGCGAGCGCTCGAATGCCGCGAGTCGCTGCTCTGACTTGCCCCAGATGGCGACCGCGTGATCGAGGCGCCGCAGCATGTCGGGAACCCAGCCTGCGCCAACTTCGATCGCTCCGCCCCGCAGCGCGCGATGTCTCTCGAGCACGCCGTCGAGCACGAGCGCCGAGAGGAAGCGCTCGATCGGCTGATAGATGACCATCAGGTCCTTCGATCCGATGACCTCGGGTCGCCCGCCCTCGGCCACGCGCTGGCTCCGGCCGTCGTCGGTCCACTCGTCGCCGATCGCCATCGCCCCGCTTCCGACGTGCAGCACGAACGGGACTCCTCGTTCCGCCAGGCGGGACCAAAATGCGTCGTTTCGCGGGTGTCCGGGCGAGTGACTGCCCGGAGCGCGCGCCGGAATCCACACTTGCCCGAGCCCGAGATCGAGCGCCGCGTCGAGCTCGACCCACGACCGCTCGGGATCATCCAGATCGCACAGCGCGACTCCTGTGAGACGCCGGTCTCTCTCGCAGAACGCGGCCATCGCGCGGTTGTGCGCGCGAAACGCCGCGTAGCGAAGCTCACTGTCGTCGATGCTGAAGAGTCTCGCGCAGAACGACGAGTAGACGACCTGGCGCTCGAACCCGAGCAAATCGAGCGCAGTGGATCGCTCTTCCGGGTCAGCGGCTCCGAGCGCGTCGCCCCACTTCGGCCCCTTGCGCAGCAGCTCGGCGCCCAGGCGCTCGAGCTCTTCCCGGGAACGCGCGCGGCGCCGGTCCGCCCACGGGCCGACGTCTGGCGTCACCCCCGGGAGTCGCTTCGCGACGTCCGCGCTGGCGCGCTCCGTCAGAAACGTCGGCCACTCCATGAGGTGGCTGTCCGCGTCGATCACCCGGCGCTTCCCGACGTAGGTCGTCATCCGGCACTCCGCATCTGTCACTCACTCTGGAGTGTGCCATTCGAGCGCAGAGAAGGCGCGCGTCGGACGGCCGAGCCGCAGCGGCACGCAGTCGTCCGGAAACTCGTGCACGACCTCGATGCCGCGCGCGTCGAGCGCTTCGAGGAACGCGGGCAGGCGATCCATCGCGCCGGTCGGCAGATCATGCAGGACGACGACCGACCACGGGCGCGTCGCGACGTCGGCCAAGCACACGTCGGGCCAGCTCGCCGGGTTCTCCCAATCGCGGGGGACAGAGTTCCAGAGCACGCAGGTGTACTCGCCGTGCACCAGGCGCTCGAGCGCGTGGCGCCCCATCAGGTTCGCGTCGATGATCCCTCCGCCCCCGAACGGGCGGAAGAAACGCTCGCCTCGGACCAGATCGCCGAGCAGCGCCTGCATCTCGTCGATCTCGCGCGCCGCCTCGCATGGATCGTCGGCCACACCGAGCGGTGTCGCGTGAGTCAGGCTGTGATTCCCGATCCGGTGCCCCTCCGCCAGCGCCCGCTCCGCGAGAGCCCGCGCGCCCGGCCGCTGCAGCTGGTCGCCGACCAGGAAAAAGGTCGCGCGGAGACCGCGCTCGGCGAGGACGTCGAGCACCTGCGCCGTCGCCCGGGTGGGGCCGTTGTCGAAGGTCAGGGTGATGCGTGGGGGCATGGAGAGATTCTAAGCGCAGTCTTTTGTGGATTCCTCCTCGTGGACCCTCCCGGGATCGAACCGGGGACCGATGCATGAAGAGGAGATCTGACACAATAATGTGTCGGATCGCGACAGAGCGCGCCAGCGGGAGATGTTCAATCCTTGGTCTTGATCTTGGTGATCTTCGCACCCTCGAGGGACAAATCTCCGATCAGGCCCTTTTGACTGAAGACAAAGCCGAGGATCGGCTTCCCGAGGGTGGCGCTGTCATATTCACCGCCAGCACCTTGCGTCACCACGGCGACAGCCGCGTCCGCGCCGACAGACCAACCATCGCTCTTGGTGAACTTGTCGAGCGCCTCTTGAGTCATGAACATGATCATCTCACTATGGGTACCGACACCGAGCGTGACGCCGACCGACGCGGACGTGACGCTGTAGTAGTTGACGATTTTGCCTTTGACGTGCAGGACGCCCTCGCCGTACTCACCAGCGACGCCGGCACCGGCCTTGGTCACACTCGGGAAGATCAGGATGCCCGCTGCCTTGCCGGCCAGCTCTTTGTTCATCGAGCCCAGCGTGTAGAAGTGCTTCAGGGCCTTGTCAGCGCTCGCATTCAGCTCCGCCTTGGTGGCGGCAAGAGATTCGGCGCTGGCGAGAAGGCCGAGGATCGTCAGGGCAGTTGCGGCCGTTAGAGTTTTCATTCTCATGGTGATTCTCCGGGTGGGGGTAAGTTGAATCGAATGTCCCACGCAAGTGAGTTGCGCTGCACATTCCGGACCGCTTCGATACCGCGCTCCTACACGCTTCGCTGAGTGACAGCCGCGCTCTCACTTCTTGTGTTCTTCGCCATTCTCTTGTCCCCCATGCTGACCCTGACCGTCTTGCTCCCCATGTTGGGCCTGACCATGCTCCTGCGGCGGAGCGTGTTGCTGGTAGTGCTGCTGTACTACCGCCTCGTGAGGCTGATATTTGTAATTCTTGCTACGCAGGACCGGTTGTTGCTCAGGCGTGGGGTACTGCTTCCCCTTGTACTTCTTCTGGTAGACGGGTATCGGCGCGGGGGGCGGTACGTGACCCCGCTCTACGTGATTCCAGTTACTGTGCTGCTGCTCCCAGCTGTTACCCCAATGCTCGCCCCATCTCGGCGGCGCTTTCGCCGCCCAGCCTCGGAAGTACGTCGGAGGACGGCGGTAGTACCGGACCGGGACGCGCAAAATGAACCCCGGCACGATCTCGGGGTCTACCGCCGCCCAGGGGCCGTTGTACCAGGAGCTGCAGTACCAGTTGTCATCCTGATAGACCCAGTACATGCCGTCGTAGAAGAAGAAGTTGGCGTTTGCCCGCGGGGCGTAGTAGACGGGCGAGCCCGCCACGATGGTGAGACTCGGGAGTCCCGGGAGATGAATCCCGATGTCGAGCGAAGGGACGCCGATACTGATGCTGACCTGCGCGGCTGCAGGAGCGGCCGTGCACAGCAAGAATCCGATTGTTGCGAGCCACCGATAACGCATTACCCGCCACTGCTTTCTGCGCCGGATACGGTTACGGATCCAGCGTGCGGAGAACATTTCATCTTGCCCGAACTCACGTCCGGGCGGCGAGTCGTAAGAGCAAGCCTGATGCCATGGCGGCTCGGTGTAAGCTTGCGCCGTGAGCACCGCGGAAGCTCTCATCGACCTCGAGTCCTATCCGCTCTTCGAGCTCGAGTCCGCTCGCGCGCGCGAGGCCGTAAGCGAGGCGCGCGCGGAGCGAGCGCGCCTCGGGATGGCGGTGCTCCCGGGGTTCCTGCGCGCGAGCGCGATCGAGCCTCTGCGCCGCGAGTGCGAGTCACTCGCGAAGCGCGGTCACTTCTCGGAGGTCCGCGGCACGCCCTACATCGAAGCTCCGGATCTCGACCTTCCTGACGACCACCCGCGCCGCATCTTGAGTCGCACCGCGCTCACCGCGGTCCCCTACGATGTCTTTCCTGCGGACAGCGCGCTGCGCGCGCTCTACGAATCCGACGTATTGATGGAGTTCGTCCGACTCCTGCTCGAGCGCGACTCGCTGTACCGCTACGCCGATCCGTTCGGCGCGTTGAACCTGGCCTCGATGGAGGACGGCGACGAGCTGCACTGGCACTACGACCAGACCGACTTCGTCGTCTCGATCGCCATCCAGTCAAGTGAGTCGGGCGGCGACTTCGAGTGTGTCCCGCTGGTGCGCAGCCCCGGCCGCGAGAACTACGACGTCGTGCGCGCCGTGCTGCAGGGGAAGGGCAGCTCGGTCGTCTCGACGATCCCGATGACTCCGGGAACCCTGATGTTGTTCGAGGGCAGGAACTCACTCCACCGCGTTTCGCCGATTCGCGGTGCGCGCCCGCGCTACGTGGCGCTGCTCGCCTACGACACGCGCCCGGGAACGGACAGCTCGCCGCTGCTCAAGCGCGTGCGCTACGGCCGCCTTCCCGGCGAGCCCGCGCCCTGACGCGCGCGCTCGAGATCGGCGAGAGCTTCATCGGCTCGGGGCCGGAAGCGGCGCACGTCAACACGGTGCTCGGACCCCGATCTGGGCCCGCCGGAACGGCGTGGGCGACGGCGCTCGCGACGCCGTCCGCGGGTCACTCGCCGTTTGTCGCGGTCGTTCGCCCGGGCTTGCCCGCGAAGCCGCTCACCCTGTTCGTTAACAAGGCCGCGATCGCGAGCGACTCGCACGCGCGACTCACCTGGGGCGCGGCTCAGGCCGGCGTCGCGGCCGGCGTCGCGGATGCGGTTGCCGATGGCGTCGTCGCGCGCGACGAGGTCGACGAGCTCGCGCTGATCGCCGCCGTCTGGGTCGATCCCGCCGCCGCGGACGCCGAGGCCGTGTATCTCAACAACCGCGCCGCCACTCGCGCCGCGCTCGAGAGCGGCCGCCGCGCGCTCCCGTCTCTCGACGAGATCCTCGAAGCGCGCCACGCCCCGGAGAATCCGTTCTTTCGGCCGCGCGAGCGAGGCTCGCGCTAGCGCGTATCCCCGAGTCTCCCGAGCGCGTCCCAGGTAGAGCGCTCCTCTGCCCGCGTTCTTCAGATCGAGGCGAAACACGCATGAGCTCGATCCCTCGGCCGGAACGAAACCAAGCGATCGACTGGCTGCGCGGCGTGGTGATGATCCTCATGGCGCTCGATCACTCGCGCATGTTTCTCGGTACGGCCGTCGATCTCCGCACCGCCGATCCGGCGCTCTACTTCACGCGCTGGATCACTCACTTCTGCGCGCCGGTGTTCGTGTTGCTCGCGGGCATGGCGGCGTATCTACACGGACTGCGACTCGGATCGCGGGGCGCTCTGGCGCGCTATCTGCTCACGCGCGGTCTCTGGCTCGCACTGCTCGAGGTCACCGTCGTCCGCATGGTCTGGATCTCGGTGCTCGGGCCCCAATTTCTCGTGCTGCAGGTGATCTGGGCGATCGGCGTATCGATGGTCGTCCTGGCCGGATTGGTGTGGCTACCGCGTCCTACCATCGCGCTGCTCGCTGTCGCGCTAATCGCGGGACACAATCTGCTCGATCCCGTGCACGCGTCGGATCTCGGCGCGTGGCGATGGCTTTGGCTGCTCCTGCACGAGGAAGGCAGGCTCGAACCGTTCCCGGGAGCGAGCTGGATCGTCGTCTACCCGCTGATTCCCTGGGTCGCGGTGATGGCGGCGGGGTATGCGATCGGGCCCTGGGCGCTTCTGCCTCGCGACGCGCGGCGGAGGACATTTCTGCGCACCGGCGCAGCACTGACTGCCGGCTTCGTGTTACTCCGCGCGAGCAACCTCTATGGCGACCCGCACGCCTGGAGCGCCGAACACGGCGGCGCCCTCGGCGCGCTGCTGTCGTTCCTCGACTGCGAGAAGTATCCCCCGTCTCTCCTCTACCTCGCGATGACCCTCGGTCCGGCGCTCTGCGCGCTCGCGTGGATGGACCGTCCGCTCGGGCCGTGGGGCGCGCGCATCGCGGTGTACGGACGAGTACCGCTGCTCTACTACGTGCTGCACGTGTTGCTGATCCACGCCGCGGCGATCACCCTGGCGTGGCCCGCGCTCGGCGCCGCTGCAGTCACGCGTCCATTCGCGGGGGGTGAGCCACTCGGCCTCTCGCTGCCCACCGTCTACGCGCTGTGGGCCAGCGTCGTAGTGGCGCTCTACCCGGCGTGCCGCTGGTTTGCAGACGTCAAGCGGCAGAGCCGTCGAGCCTGGGTGAGCTACCTGTGATCATGGCCGCGATCGCGGGCGCCGCTTCGTTCGGCAGGAGATCGGCGATCCACACGAAGCGACAGCCGGACGGGCCATCCGGCAACACCTGCGCCGAGGCGCTGTGGTGAGTGAGCATCTCGGAGATCGCCGACCACGCTACACGGCGCGACTCGTCGTCGACGTCGAGGATGAGCTCGCGCACGACCATGCCGTTGGCGAACGTGACGACGCGCGCGCCCTCCTCGAGCTTCGTGTCGGTGACGAATCCGGGCGCGAGGCGCGTGTGGATCGCACCGACGTCGCGATCGACGCCGTCGACGCCGGATGCAGCTCTTGATAATTTGGCGGCATCAAGCCGTGCGTGCCACGGTTGTCCCGCTAGAGCTCGAAATTGAGCGCTAGCTCCTCCGTCAGCCTGGTCTGGAGTGGACCGTGCAAGGAGCTGCGATGAGCCAAGACCCCTTCGCCGCAATTCCGGCCGAGCGTCGCGACGCGGCGCGATCGGCGGTCACCGCGGCGCTCGGCTCGGCCCGAGTCAGTGCGCTGAGACCCGTGACCGGCGGCGCTTCAGCGCTGACCTATTGCATCGAGACGGATGCGCGTCCATACCTGTTGCGGATCGAGACCGGCCTCAACGCGCTCCGGAATCCGGATCACTACGCGTGCATGAAGGCCGCGGTGGACGGCGGCATCGCGCCGCAGCTCCGCTTCGTGGATCCCGAGCAGGGTGTCGCGGTGATGGACTTCGTGACTCAGCGTCCGCTGCAGGACTACCCCGGAGGTCCTCCCGCGCTGGTGCGCGATCTGGGTGGGCTCATTCGGCGGCTCCAGGACATCGCAGAGTTCCCGCCGCCGGCCATCACCTATGCCGAGCTGATTCGCCGCATGTTGACATTCCTGCGCCGCTCCCGCGTGTTCGCTGCCGGGCTGCTCGATCCGCACCTGGAAGGATTCGAGCGCATCGTCGAGGCGTACCCGTGGAACGAGGCGGCGCGAGTCTCGAGTCACAACGACCCGAACCCGCGCAACATCCTGTTCGACGGCGCACGTTTGTGGCTTGTCGACTGGGAGACGGCGTATCGCAACGACCCACTCACCGACCTCGCCGTCGTCACGCATGAGCTCGCGGGGACTCCCGACCTGCAGCAGCTGCTGCTGCGGAGCTGGCTCGGCCGCGAGCCGGACCCCGCGACCAACGCGCGGTTGGTCCTGATGCGGCAGCTCACGCGCATGTTCTTCGCCTGCGCGATCTTCCGCCACTTTGCTGGTGATTCGAACAGGCAGCCAGACTCGGATCTCAAAGCACTCACTCCAGCGGAGTTCATCGCCTCGATTCAGCGAGGCCAGTTGCGACTTGGCACGCCCGAGCTGCTCTACGAGTTCGGCAAGATGTTCCTGGCGGGCTTCCGCGACGGATTGACGGCGGCCGGCTTCGAGGAGGCACTCGTCGACGCGCACCAAGGCTGAGTGCTCGGCGATTCTCGCGATCAGGTCACGGGCACGCGCTCGTGCCACTCCGCGCGATCTGGGCTCGCGCTCGCGACTCGTCGGCCGGAGGGACGCCGAGTCAGTCCGAGGTCGCAGGCACCGTCGCGCGGAGCTCGCGCACTTCGCGCACGAACAACACCGCCGCCGTGGGAACGACGATCGCGGCGCAGGCCCCGATCAGCGTCGCGGCTGAGCCGAACGTGTCGAGTGCGAAGCCGGCGAGCACCTCGCCCAGCGGAACGAGCGCGATCGAGCCGACCGCGTCGTAGGCGGAGACCCGCGAGAGGGCCGCGGGGTCGACGCGGGGGGTCCGGAGAAGCCGAGCAGATCACGGAAGCCATCTTCTCAGGTTTCAATCGGTCCGAAAATCTCGACTCAACTCACACCCTCACTTCAGGACACCAGATTCATGTCTTGAACGGAATCGACGACCCGGCAGGCCCGATGTCATGAAGCGAGAGACCCGAGCTACTTCCGTCCCACCACTTGCTGTTCGGCGTCGTGCCGTTGTCGAACTGCGCCTTGCCGGAAGCCTTGAATAGATCGCCGGCATCTCCCTGACCCTGGCCGTGCTCGAGGTCGTTTCTGCCGTCGGCTTGAACTAGCGCCAATTCGTAGTGTGAGTCGAGGGTCATCTTCTCGTTGCTGTTGTCTCCCTGCTGGTCGGCGTGCCAGATGGCGAGGCCAGAATCGGGAAGCTCGGCGTCTCTACCGGACCTGTCTCGATTCTCGATGATGTAGTACTCGTTCGAACTCTTGCGAAGTAGCAGGAAGTCGTTGGTCCCCGCCTTCAGGGTCCCCGTTCCGCCAGCGGAGAACGGAGTGACTGTCCCGGCCCAACCGGCGCAGTACTTCAGGTAGGCGTCGACATGAGGCGGATTCTTCGGCGAGACATTGGGGCCCGAGCACATCAGTGAATAGGCACCAACGCCTGAGGATTCGTAGCCGTAGTCGTAGAGGTCCGGAAAGTCGCAGATCATGTGTCCGTTTTCGTGGCAGAAGGTCCCGAGCGTCAGTTCGCTTCCGATGTCAGTGATCTGGTAGTCGAACACCTTCTTGTTCGGCGCCAGGGCGTATGGCGTCGAGAGATGGTGAGAGTGGGGCCATAGGCCTTGAGCCCAATTGTTGATACAGGGTCCGGCGTAGAAGACGTTCGTCGCGTAGACGTAGCTCTCGTCGTCGACGGTGAGTTTACTGAAGTCGAACCCTCCCCCTTTCAGAGAGTCGAGCGCCTCCCGGATGAGCTCGATCGCGCGGATTGGCTGCGCGACCTTCGGGTTCGTGTAGTACGCGCGGGGGTGTTTCGTGGTGTAGTACGGCGCGACCACGACCTTGTACGAGACCTTGCCGACGGAGGTCGCCGCAAAGTAGTCGCAGACCGAGCCGTTGTTGCCGAATCCCGCGTAGCCCTGCTGATTGCAGAAGTGATCGATCTCGGTAGCGGCGATGGTATCTGGCACGTCGGGGAACCGGACGGGCAAACAGAGCCCGATGTATGCCCCGACTGTCTGACTCTGTGGAGGTGCCGGCATTACACTCCCGGGTGCAGCCGCCACGCGCATGGCGACTCGCCTGCGTTCGCGCCGCTGCCGCCACCGCGACTTCGACGGGGAGAGGCCGCTCCACGTGCCTGAGCGAAGATTCGCAGGGATCGGCATGGCGCGAGTGCCGGGTGTCAGTCCCAGTAGTCGCGGGTTGACGGATCCGGCCGGTACGCCGATACCTTCCAGAGAGTCTCCGCCGGCAGCGACGCGCGCATACTCGTAGAATCCTGTGGTTGGATTCCGGGTCACCGTGAATCCGTCCAAGGTCTGGAAGACGGCGTGATGCTGGTCGCCGGAGCCCACGACGACGAGACTCGTCCCATCAGGCTGGGAAAACGAGAACTGCTTCTTGAAGAACGGAACACTCATGGTGCCCTCCTGTAGTCATCGGATGACTCGCAGAGATTGTAGGAGGACCCTTGCGTTCGCATGATGGGAATAACTTGTGTTCGTAGAGGCATGGCGGGAAGCGCAACCGGAGGAACGACAGTGAAGTACCAAAGGATGGATCGCGGCGCGCAGGCGGATCTGCTGGCAAAGCTCGGCGAGATGCCGCGGTATCTCGCGGAAAAATTCACCGGACTCACGAGCGAGGCTGCGACGCGACGCAGCCCCAACGACGGATTCTCCCCGGTCGAGCAGTGCTGGCATCTCGTCGATCTCGAGCGCGAAGGCTTTGCGATGCGCATGCGGCGCCTGCGCAGCGAGGAGAGGCCGGTGCTGCCGGATTTCGACGGCGCGGCGGTCGCGCGCGAGCGGAACTATCGCGCGAAATCCCTGGTGGACGGCCTCGATGCGTTCCGCCAGGCGCGCGCCGAAAATCTCGCGTTGATCGCGTCGATCGCGAACGACGAGTGGCGTCGCGACGGCGTGCAGGAGGGCGTCGGCAGCGTCGCTCTGTGCGATGTCCCGGTGATGATGTCGGAACACGACGCCGCGCATCGCGCCGAGATTGAAGCGTGGCTTCGCGATACTTGATGGCGCGGAGCGCCGCAGTGTGGCATTCGGACGCGCACCGACACCGGGCGGTGTGACCGCCTCGAGCCTCCGCGGGGCATGTGGTTTGCATCCGCTCCAAGGCGTACCCACAGCTCGGAGACGAGACTCATGGCCGCGATCCAGGCGCTGCGCGAGCCGCAGCAGCCCCGCCCGGAATCCCAGCCCCAGAAAGCAGAGGCATTCGACGTCCTCATCGTCGGCGCCGGCATCTCCGGCGTCGGCGGCGCGTACCACCTGACGAAGCAGTGTCCAGAGGTGCGCTTCGCCGTGCTCGAGGCGCTCGAGAGCTTCGGGGGGACCTGGCTGACTCACCGCTACCCGGGCATCCGCTCGGACAGTGACTTGTACACCTTCGGGTACCGCTTCAAGCCGTGGATCGGCCCGCCGGTCGCGACGGCGGACGAGATCCGCAAGTACATGGGCGAGGCGATCGCGGAGAACGACCTCGCCAAGTACATCCACTACAGCCACAAGATCTTGTCCGCGAGCTGGTCGAGCGCGGACAACCTGTGGACCGTCGATGCGACGCGCACCGATACCGGGGAGAAGCTTCGCTTCACTGCGAACTTCCTGTGGATGTGTCAGGGCTACTACCGCCACTCTCAGGGCTACACACCGGAGTGGAAGGACATGGAGCTCTTCAAGGGCCAGATCGTCCATCCCCAGACCTGGCCGAAGGATCTCGACTACCGCGACAAGAACGTGCTCGTGATCGGCTCCGGCGCGACGACGGCCACGGTCGTCCCCGCGATCGCGGCCGAGACGCGCCACACCACCGTGCTGCAGCGCTCGGCGACATACTTCTACCCGGCGCCCAACAAGAACGAAGTCGCCGACATGCTGCGCGAGCTCGCCATCGACGAGACTTGGGTCCACGAAATCGTGCGCCGCAAGATTCTGCACGACCAGGAGGTGCTGACTCGCCTTTGCATCGAACAGGGCGACCTCGCGAAGGAGCAGCTCCTCGCCGGCGTACGCGCCTATCTCCCCGACGAAACCGTGAAGGAACACTTCACGCCGAAGTACCGGCCGTGGCAGCAGCGTCTGGCGTACGTGCCCGACGGCGATCTGTTCAAGGGCATCCTCTCCGGCAAGGCCTCGATGGTTACGGACGAGATCGATCGCTTCACCGAGAAGGGTGTGCTCTTGAAGTCGGGCAAGGAGCTCGAGGCGGACATCATCGTCACTGCCACGGGCTTCGACATCAGCGTGCTGGGCGATATCGCGTTCACGATCGACGGCAAGCCGCTCGACCTCCACGACACAGTGACCTACCGCGGCATGATGTTCACCGGCGTCCCGAATCTACTCTGGGTGTTCGGCTACTTCCGAGCGAGCTGGACCTTGCGCGCCGACCTGCTCAGTGACTTCGTGTGTCGGCTGCTGAACCGCATGAAGGCGAAGGGCGCCAAGCGAATCAGCGTCGCACTGCGGCCCGAAGACGAGGACATGCCGCTCCTCGGTTGGATCGACCCGAACAACTTCAACCCCGGGTACCTGATGCGCGCCCTACATCTGTTGCCCAAGCGCGGCGACAAGCCGGAGTGGCAGCACACGCAGGACTACTGGGCGGAACAGAAGGCGATCCCCGCGATCGACCTCGAGGCGAAGGAGTTCGTTTACGCGTAGAGCGCAGAGTCGACGGTGAGGTATCTGATGCCGACGCGACGCAGGATCAGAGCGCCGGTACGCGCTCGTGCCACTCCGTCGCCTGCTCGTAGGCGTGACCCGCGCGCACGATCGTGACCTCGTCGAACGGCCGCCCGACGATCTGCAGGCCCACCGGCAGCCCCGCGCGCGTGAAGCCGCAGGGCAGCGAGAGCGCCGGAAGACCCGTGGTGTTGAACGGCCCGGTGCAGCGGATCATCGCGCCAAAGACCGACTCGTCGAACCCGTCGTAGCGGATGTTCTCCTGGCCGATGCGCGCGGCGACGATAGGCGTGGTCGGCGTGACGAGCAGATCGACTGACTCGAGAGCGCTGCGCATCGACACGCTGAGCGCATCCCGCGCGCGCAGTCCCAGCATCAGTGACCTCGCATCGGGCGCGGGCGCAGAGAGCAGCTCGAGCACGTCGGCCCCGAAGTCCGCGGGGCGCGTGCGGAGCGAGTGCGCGTGGATCTCCTGCGCTTCGGCGAGAACCAGCCCGAAGATCGCGCCGAAGCCCTCTTCGATGCCGCGAATCTCCACGTCGCGC
>JBGQIB010000036.1:0-34317 GCA_041498295.1 bacterium
CAAACGCGCTCACTCCGAGGACGTGCGGCAACGCAGCGGGGTAGCTCGCGAAGTGCCATGGCTCGCGCGGTGATTGGTCACCGTTCCCGACCGCAGCGACGACCACCACGTGGTGCGCCACCGCGTAGGCGATCGCGTCGGCTTCCGCCTGCGAGAAGGTGTCACGCGCGGGATGCAGCGGATCTCGTACTCCGCCCAGGCTCATGTTGATCACCTGTGCGCCCTGATCGACCGCCCAGCGAATGGCCTTCGCCTCCGCATCGACCGGAATCGTCCTTTGGGCGCTCACCACCTTTGCGATGATCAGCTGCGCCGACGGAAACAGCCCGGCGATTCGGCGGTATGCGTCGGTGTTGTTTGCGCTGCGTGCCCGAGAGCGTTATGGGAAGCCGAGTTGAGGCGCCCGCCGAAGCGCCGGCCGCTGGCTACTCCGGATCTGGGTCAATCAGTACCGAGTCGAAGACGTGCGCTGGCCGAAGCTCAAGTACGCGATGCGCCGGAAGCCCTGGTCCATGTCCGGCGCCAGCGTGCGCACCAGCCGCTCGCCCGCGATCTCGAACTCGGGCAGCGTCGCGAGGTTCGCCCGCAGCGACTCCTCGAGCGGCTGGCGCAGCTCGACTTCGATCTCGTGCGGCGCGGGCTGGTCGCGGTAGACTGGCAGCTCGCCGCGCAACGCGCGCGCCACGGCGCTGCGCGCGCCGGCGTAGATCAGGTCGCGCGCGCGCGCGGGCGGAATCACGTCACCTGACACGTTCGAGAGCGCGCGCTTCACGCACACGGCTTCGACCCAGGGCGCGCGCTTGGCGAGCTCCGCGCACACGATCTGATCGCCGGCGATCAAGCCGACGGGCACGCCCAGCTCGCCGGCGCGGATCGTCATGATCTCCGACTCACCGACCGGCGCGCCTGCCACGCGCACCTCGCGAAAGCGCTCGTACGAGACGGTGTGAGCCATGATCCCCGGGAACGAGCCGGCGCGCGCGTGGTGGCCGACGAACAGGACGACACCGGTCTGTGTAGCGAGGCCGGCCATCGTGGTCGCGCTCGGCCGGCCGGCACCGCGCACAACGCGGCAGCGCGGGTCGATCTCGTCGAGCACCAGGTCACAGAGCTCCTCGACGCCGTGATTCTCCTCGACCACGACCTCGCTCGCGCCTGCGTCGAACGCGCCCGCGATCGCGGCGTTCGCGTCCTGGGTCATGAAGCGGCGGTTGCGCTGGAAGTCCATGCCGGTGGAGATCACGTCGGCCCAGCGCACCAAGCCCGAGATGCCTTCCATGTCGACCGAGAGCCACACCTTCACGGCTTGTAGGCGACGCAGTCGATCTCGACGAACGCGCCGAGCGCGAGCGCGGAGCAGCCGACTGTGATGCGCGCCGGCGGCTCGCTCGGGAAGAACTCGAGGTAGGCCTCGTTCATCTCGCCGAAGCGCGCCATGTCGGTGACGAAGACGTTCACCTTCACGACGTCCTCGAAGTCGGCGCCCGCGGCGCGCAGGATCGCGCGGATGTTCTCGAGCGTCTGTTTCGTCTCGGCCTTGGCGCCGCCCGCGACCAGCTCGAACGAGCCGGGCTTCGTGCCGAGCGTGCCCGCGACGAAGATGAAGCCGCCGGCTTGCGTCGCGTGCGAGAACGCGCGCAGCTTGCCGAGCTCTGGGACGTTCAGCTTCGAGATTTCGGCCATGCGAAAGCGATGATACCATCGCCCGCCATGAAGCTTGCTGGCGTGCACCACGTCTCGCTGAACGTCGAGGACGCCGAGAAGACGGGTCGCTTCTACATCGACGTGCTCGGCCTCGAGGTGCTGCCGCGCCCCGACTTCGGCTTCCCGGGTTACTGGCTGCGCACCGGAAATCAAGAGATTCACTTGATCGAAGTGAAGGATCACCGCGTTCCGGGCGGAGAGCACTTCGCGTTCTGCGTCGAGGACATGGACGAAGCGGTGCGCGAGCTGGCGGAGCGCGGCGTGAAGGTGAGCAAGCCGATGCAGATTCCGGGCGCGGGCCGACAGGCGTTCCTGCGCGATCCATCCGGGAACCTGGTCGAGCTGAACGAGCCGCGGAGAAGCCCCTGATGCAGCGCGCGCTCGCCGTGGCGTGTCTCGCCGCGCTTTTCGTGCTCGCGAACGTGGCCTCGGCGCACGCGATCTTGGTCGGCTCGCAGCCGAAGGAAGCGGCCGAGGTCGCCGGACCCGACGTCGACGTGTCACTCGAGTTCAACAGCCGTATCGACGCCGCGCGCTCGAGCTTGCAGCTCGCGCGCGAGGACGCGGGCACGCCGCCGCTCGCGCCCGTCGGCGCGGGCGTGCAGACGCTCGCGCTCGCCGAGAGCGCCGAGCCGAACAAGCTCTTGGCGAAGGCGTCGGGGCTCACGCCGGGCGTGTATCACTTGCGCTGGCAGGTGCTCTCGGTCGACGGGCACGTCTCGCGCGGGAACGTGAACTTCAGAGTGCGCGCGCCGTAGGGGCCGCGTGGCGCTCTTCGTCGATTTCTTCGGCTACCTCTCGGTGGTGCTGCGCGGCTGCACGCTGGCAGCGCAAGCGCTCGCGGTCGGCGGCGTCGCGTTTCTGCTCTGCGTCGCACGCCCGCGCGCGCCGCGGCTCGGGGACGCGGGCTACGCAATGCTGCGCCGCTGTTGCATCGGCATCGCGCTCGCGTCGCTCGGGCTGGCGGCGTTCGCGCTGCTCTCGCTCGGGTCCGATCTCGCGGCGCTGATCGAGCTGCTCGGCTTCGCGCGCGCGGACCCGCTGCACGCGGACTTCGTGCGCGCGGGCATGGCGCAGGCGGGCGCCGGGCTCGTGCTCGCGTGTGTCGTGCTGCTGCGGCCGAACGCGCCCGCGGCGCTGCTCGTGATTCCGGCGCTGGCGATGCTCGGCGCCTCGGCGGCGACGAGTCATGCGGCCGCTCGCTTGCAACACCAGTGGGTGTTGGGTGCGGTCACGTTCGTGCACGAGGCGGCGGCGTGCACGTGGATCGGCGCGCTGCCGTACCTGCTCGCGACACTCGCGTTGCCGATCGAGGGCAAGGAGCTGCATCCGCTCGGGCGCCGCTTCCACGGGCTCGCGATGGTCAGCGTCGGGACGCTGCTCGCGGGCGCCGCGGCGCTCTCCTACGCGTACGTCGGCGCGCTCGACGGCCTGTACGGGACGGCGTACGGGGTGATGGTCGGCGTGAAGGGCGTGATGGCGGCGAGCCTGCTCACGCTCGGCTTCTTCAACTCGCGGCGCGTCGCGCTCCTCGCGGACGATCCCGAGGGGCCGCTGCTCGCGCTGCGCCGCTTCACGGAGATCGAAGTCGGGATCGGTCTCACGATTTTCCTGGCGACCGCGTCGCTGATCTCGGTTCCGCCCGCGGTCGATCTGCGCGAGGGGCGACTCACTCTGGTGGAGCTCGGCGCGCGCATGACGCCGACCTGGCCGCGACTCACGAGCCCTCTGCACGCCGAGCTCGCGCTGCAGGTGCTGCAGGGGAAGCTCGACGCCAGGGCCGGCGGGCGAGCCGAGCCCGCGTACGTGCCCGGCGCCGGCGCGCCGCCGCCCTACATGGCCGAGGACATCGCCTGGTCCGAGTACAACCACCACTGGGCGGGCATGTTCGTGCTGGCGATCGGCGTGCTCGCGCTCGTCGAGCGCATCTTCCGCGCGCGCTGGGCGCGCAGCTGGCCGCTCTTGTTCGCCGGGCTCGCGGTGTTCCTCTTGATCCGCTCCGACCCGGAAGCGTGGCCGATGGGGAGTATCTCGTTCTGGGCCAGCTTCCGCGAACCGGAGGTCGCGCAGCACCGCATCTTCATGCTGCTGATCACGATCTTCGCGTTCTTCGAGTGGGGCGTGCGCACCGGTCGCGCTCGTTCGCCGCGCGCCGCGCTCGTGCTCCCGCTCTTGTGCGCGCTCGGCGGCGCGATCCTGCTGACTCACTCGCACGCGCTGGGCAACGTGAAGGAAGAGCTGCTGATCGAGTACACGCACGCGCCGCTCGCGTTGTTCGGCGTCGCCGCCGGCTGGTCCCGCTGGCTCGAGGTGCGCCTGCCGGGCACAGCCGCCGCGCGCCGCGCGTCCTGGATCTGGCCGATCTCGTTCGCGCTGGTTGGCGTGCTGTTGATCCTGTACCGGGAGGCGTGAGAGACGCCGCGATTGGTGAGTACGGCACGAATGCTGCTTCCCGATTGAGCGGAGGTCCGCACGATGCTCGGAACCATTCTCATCGTCCTCGTCATTCTGATGCTGCTCGGGGTGTTTCCCAGCTGGGAACACAGCCGCAGCTGGGGCTATTTCCCGAGCGGCGCGCTGGGCACGATCCTGATCGTAGTGATCGTTCTGGTGGTCCTCGGTCGAGTCTGACCCCGGGGCGGCCGTGCTTCAGCCCGCAGGATTGGAAAATTGTACAATGGCTCAGTGCGCGCTTTGCGCGCGCAGGGAGTCAGAGTCGCACGAGGCCCTTTTTGAATGAGCCTTCCGACCGGGCAAGCGTTTCGGATCGCAGGCGTGCGCCGAGCCTGCTTCCGGCGCTCTTGGTCTTCGCTCTCGGCGTCGCCGGAACGTTTGCGCTCTGGCGAACGATCCAGCGCTGGCAAGACGCCGAGCTCGAGGCCAACGCCGTTGCCGTGGCGAGCCTGCTCGCGCAGGTGATTGAGGCGCAGATCGACGACCACGACCTCGATGCGCTGCGGCGCTGGGCGGATCTCAGCGAGCGAGATCCGGACAGCTCGGCGAGCTGGCGGAGCAACGCGGAGCTGTTTCTCGCCAACTATCCCTCCTTCGGCGCGATCCTCCGCGTCGACGACCGCGGGCGCCCGAGCGACGCAGCCGGAGAGACGGAGGCTCGCGATGCGCTGCGCGGCCTGGTGCCGGAGACGAGCGCTCACTCGCCAGACGTCAGCGTCGGGCCGATTCGACTCGCGGACGGCCGCGTGGCTTTCGGCGTCCCGATCCCGGTGCGCACCGCCACCAAGGAGCCGCACGTCATTTTTGCGCTACTCGAGCCCGCCGTCGCTCTGCGACGGCTTCTCGAGCACGGCGCAGCCGGTTACTCGGTCCGCGTGCTTTGCCAGAGCGAGGAGCTCTTCCGCGCGGTGCCGGGCGGCTTCGAGCCGCGACCGGACCAGTTCTGGAAGAACGCGGAGGTCGCGCTCCGCATGAGCCCTCCGTGGACGGTCGCCGTGCACCCGACGGCGATGCTCGTCGGCGGAGCACACCAGGGCCCGGGCATCGTCGCGCTGATCGCGGGCCTCATGATCTCCGCGCTGGTCGCCTTGCTCGTGCACGTGAGTCGGGTCGCCCGCGCCCGCGGGCTGAGCTTGGTTCGCGTCGACGCGGATCTGCGCGAGTCCATCGGCGAGACGGAGCGCGAGGAGACCGAGGTCCGCGAGCTGCGGGGTACGTTCGAGACTCGAGTCACCCAGCGGACCGCCACGCTGCAGGAGACCATCGGGGATCTCGAGACGTTCAACTACTCGGTGGCGCACGATCTGCGCTCGCCGATGGGCGCGGTGATCAACTTCGCGGGCATTCTCGAGCACGACTACGGCGCGTCGCTCGACGCGAACGCGAGGGAGTATCTCGGGCGAATCTCGGCGAGCGCGCAGGGCGCCGTCGCGCTGATGAACGGTCTGCTCGCGTTCTCGAACAGCGGCCGCGAAGAGCTTCACATGCGCCAGGTCGACATGCGCGATCTCGTCGAAGGTGTGCGCGACGACCTCGCGGCCGAGAAGCCGGACGCCGCGAGCGCGGTTCAGATCGGCGCGCTGCCCAGGGCGTACGCCGATTCCTCGATGATGCGCCGGGTCTTCACGAACCTGATCTCCAACGCCCTCAAGTTCTCGCGCGAAGCTCCTGCGCAGGTGGAAGTGGGCGGTTACGCGCAGGCGAACGAGCTGATCTACTACGTGCGCGATCAGGGCGTCGGCTTCGACATGCGCTACGCGCACAAGCTGTTCGGCGTGTTCGAACGCCTGCATTCGAGAGGGGAGTTCGAGGGGCACGGCGTGGGACTGGCGATCGTCTCGCGTCTGGTCCGCCGCCACGGCGGTCGGATCTGGGCGCAGAGTGTTCTGGGCAAAGGCGCGACGTTCTTCTTTTCGCTGCCGACTCGTGGCAGCCGCGATGTGAGAGGTGATGGCACGACCCAAGTTTGATGTGTTGATGGTAGAGGACGACTCGAACGACCTCCTGGTCGCGATGCGCGCGTTTCGGCGTCACGGCCTGGAAGAGAACGTGAAGGTCGTCCATGACGGAGCGGAGGCGCACGACTATCTCCTCGGTCAAGATACGGCGCAGAACGGCGAGCGACGTCTCGTTCCCCGCGTGATCTTTCTCGATCTCAAGATGCCGAAGGTGGACGGGCTGAGGCTGCTGGAGCAGCTGCGCTCTCATCCGCGCACGCGCGCCGTCCCCGTCGTGGTCGTGACTTCGTCGGACCGCGAGGTCGACGTGAGGGAGGCCTATCGCCTCGGAGCCAACAGCTTCGTGGTGAAGCAATTCGATCTGGAAAAGCCGGGCGAGTATCTGGTCGACATCGCGCGTTACTGGCTCGACCTCAACCGTGCGGCGAGCTGATGGCGGAGAACCGGCAGGCGCCCAGGGCCCTGATCGTCGATGACGACGCCAACCTGCGCCGCAGCCTCGAGATACTCGTCCAGCGCGAGAGCTTCACGACGCGCACGGCCGGCTCGCTCGCGGAGGCGCAGCTGAAGCTCGCGGACTACCGGCCGGACGTCGTGCTGATGGACCTCAAGCTGCCCGACGGGGACGGCCTGCAGTGGCTCCGCTCGCAGGAAGCCGCCGCGGGAGCCGAAGTCATCGTGATCAGCGGCGGCGTGAGCGTCGACTCGGCCGTCGACGCGATGCGCGGCGGCGCGCTCGATTATCTCACCAAGCCGATCGACGCGGCGCGACTCACGACGGCGCTCCTGAACGTGGCGCGCACCCGCGCGCTCAAGAAGGAAGTCGGAACCCTGCGCAACGACCTGCGCGATCTGGGCCGCTTCGGGCCCATGGTGGGCCGCTCGAAGGACATGCTCGAGATCTACGACCTGATCGCGCGCGTCGCGCCGACGGAAGCAACAGTGTTCATCACCGGTGAGAGCGGCAGCGGCAAGGAGCTGGTCGCAGAGACCATCCACAAGATCAGCCCGCGCAGGAGCGGGCCGCTCTTGCCCGTCAACTGCGGCGCGATCTCGCCGACCCTGATCGAGAGCGAGCTCTTCGGCCACGAGCGCGGCAGCTTCACCGGCGCCGACCGGCAGCGGAGAGGTTACTTCGAGCGCGCGAGCGGAGGCACGCTGTTCCTCGACGAGGTGAGCGAGATGCACCCGGAGCTCCAGGTGAAGCTCCTGCGCGTGCTCGAGACGGGTACACTTTCGCGTGTCGGAGGATCCGACCCGATCCGCACCGACGTGCGGATCGTGGCGGCCACGAACTGCAACCCGGAGCAATCCGTTCGCTCGGGCCAGCTGCGCGAGGACCTCTACTACCGATTGAACGTTTTTCCTATCGCGGTGCCGCCGCTGCGCAGCCATCCCGAGGACATCGAGCCGCTCGCGGAGCACTTTCTCGCGGAGCTGAATCGCGTCTCGGGCAGCGCGAAGCGCTGGGCGCCGGCGACGCTCGAGCGGCTGCGACAGAACCAATGGCCCGGCAACGTCCGCGAGCTCCGCAACGTCGTGCACCGGGCGTTCATCCTCGGCGACGACGAAATCGGCGCCGAGGCGCTTCCGGTCGCGCAGGCGGCGCCGTTCCTCGCGGCTGCGAGCCCCATCTTGCAGCTCCGGCTCGGCGGCTCGATCGCGGCGGTCGAGCGGCGCGTGATTCTCGCGACGCTCGAGATGGAGAACGGCGACAAGCGCAGGGCAGCGACGGTCCTCGGCATCAGTTTGAAGACAC
The DNA here is from genome assembly GCA_041498295.1 of bacterium. Lineage (GTDB taxonomy): Bacteria > Myxococcota_A > UBA9160 > SZUA-336 > SZUA-336 > VGRW01. The sequence goes on from JBGQIB010000036.1 coordinate 7,876, forward strand.
TCTACTCGCGCCTCAGCGTCTACCGAGCGGGCGGTGACATCAGCGTGACGACTGAGTCGGACTGAGGCCGGCACGGCGATTGCTTTGTTCTGATCATGAGTCGAGCATCGCGGGTCGAACGATGAGCGCGACAAGAAGCGCTCGCATGACCCCGAAACACTCCGACTCTTGATAGGAACGAGTATGCAGTCTCATCTCGTCTCACTGCTGGCGGTCGCAGCCATCCTCGCGATCACATCGCTCCCCGCGGGCGCGCGGGCGGATTCGATGCCCGACGCTTGGATCACGACCAAGGTCAAGAGCATTCTGATCACGACGGAGGGAGTCTCCGCGGCGAAGGTGCACGTCGACACGATCGATGGACTCGTGACGCTGTACGGCAGCGTGCCGACGGCCACGGAGAAGACCAAGGCGGAACAGGCCGCGCGCTCGATCGAGGGAATGCGCGACGTGCGCAATCTCCTGCAGGTCGTGAGTGCGCCGACCGAGAAGGTCGTCGCGATCAGCGACGAGGCGCTCGAGAAGCGTGTCTCCGCGGCCCTGAAAGCGGACCTCGCGCTGGCCGACAGCAGCATCAAGGTTCAGTCCGTGAACAAGGGCGTCGTGCTCCTGACCGGAACGGCGATGACGCTCTCCGATCACGTGCGCGCGCTCGAAGATGTGAATCGCATCAGCGGGGTGCGACACGTCGCGAGCGAGGTCCAGAGCCCCAACACGTTCGCGGACTCCGAGATCTGGCGTGAAGGCAAGTACGATCCGGCGCTCTCGCAGCGCTCCGCATCTTCGGACCTGTGGATCACGAGCGCCGTCAAGATGCGGCTGCTCGCCAGCAGCAAGACCCCCGGCTTCGACATCAACGTAGACACGATGAATGGTGAAGTGACTCTGTTCGGCGTCGTCGACTCACAGATGGCGAAGGAAGCCGCCAACACCGAGGCCCGGAAGGTCGACGGCGTGAAGAGCGTCGCGAACGAGCTCCAGGTGGTCGCGCCCGGCAAGCAGGCGGCCGTCGCGGAGAACGACGAGGCCATCCAGAGCGCCGTCTCGAAGCGCATCGAAGCCAACAGCCAGCTCTCCGATGCCCACATCACCATCGAGGTGAAGAACGGGATCGCGCGGCTGACCGGCGACGTGCACGACCAGGGCGACCGGCTCACGGCACTGACCGTGACGCGCGCGACCTCGGGCGTTCGCGGCCTGGTGGACGACATGACACTGCAGGCGCCCAAGAGTGCGAGCGCGAACTAGCTCGTAGAAGACCCGCAGCGGCCGTTTAGGCCCGGGAGCGGCAACGCTCCCGGGCCTCCCTTTTCGGCGTCGAGAGTCAGCCGAGAACCACTCGCACCTGGTGAATCGCGCCGTCGTCCTCGAGCGGGATCCGCGTCGGCGTGTCCGAGAGGGTCGTGCCGTCGAGCTCCGCGTGCGAGACGCCGCGACTCACTCGGCGCGGATTGCTGACCGAGATCTCGTAGCGGGACGAGTGGAAGCGGAACGCGAGCTCGAAGCCGGGCCAGCTCTTCGGCACGCACGGATCGAGCTCGAGGAACGCGCCGCGCACGCGAAAGCCGAGGATCCACTCGAGGCCCGCGCGATACATCCAGGCCGCGGAGCCGGTGTACCAGGTCCAGCCGCCGCGCCCGACGTGCGGAGCCACCGAGTAGATGTCGGCGGCGATCGCGTAGGGCTCGACTTTGTAGCGGCGGACGTCGGCGCGTGTCGCAGCATGATTGATCGGATTCAACAGTGAGAACAGGTCGCCCGCGGTGTCTCCGTCGCCGAGCATCGCGAAGGCGATCACCGACCAGATCGCGCCATGGGTGTACTGTCCGCCGTTCTCGCGAATGCCGGGCGGGTATCCCTTGACGTAGCCGGGGTCGAGGGGCGTCTCGTCGAAGGGCGGCGCGAACAAGAGAGCGAGTCGGTCGCGGCGGCGAATGAGCCGCGCGTCCACCTCGGCCATCGCGCGCGCGGCGCGCGTCGGGTCGCCGGCGCCGGAGATGACGCTCCACGATTGCGCGATCGAGTCGATGCGGCACTCGTCGCTCGCGGCCGAGCCGAGCGGCGTTCCGTCGTCGTAGTAGCCGCGTCGATACCAGTCACCGTCCCAGCCGGCCGTCTCGAGCGCGCTGCGCAGCGCCACGGTGTGCTCGTGCCAGCGCGCGGCGCGCGCCGGGTCGGCGCGCGCTTCCGCGAGCGGAGCGAAAGCGGTGAGCGTGGCGTGCAGGAACCAGCCGAGCCAGACACTCTCTCCGAGCCCACGCGCGCCGACCCGGTTCATGCCGTCGTTCCAGTCTCCCGCGCCGATCAACGGCAGACCGTGCTGCCCTAGGGAGAGACTCTCGTCGAGCGCGAGTGCGCAGTGCTCGAAGAGCGAGGCGCGCGCGCCCGAGACCATGGGCTGGAAGAACGCGTCGTCTTCGTCGGCGTGAAGCAAGGGGCCATCGAGAAACGGGATACTCTCGTCGAGTATGGCGAGATCGCCCGTCGCGGCGAGATACTGCGCGACCGCGTAGGCCAGCCAGGCGCGATCGTCGGAGATCCTGGTGCGCACGCCGTTGCCCGCCGGCTGGAGCCACCAGTGCTGGACGTCGCCCTCGACGAACTGTCGCGCAGCGGCGCGCAGCAGATGCTCGCGCGTGAGATCGGGCCTGGCCGTCACGAGCGCCATCCCGTCCTGGAGCTGGTCGCGAAAGCCGTATGCCCCACTGGCCTGGTAGAACCCGGATCGGGCCCAGAAGCGACACGCGAGTGTCTGATACAGGAGCCAGCGGTTCAGCAGGAGATCCATCGACCGATCCGGAGTCCTGACTTGCACCGCGCCGAGAATCTCGTCCCAGCGCTCGGTCACGCCGCGCAGCAGGGCGTCGAGATCGGTGGTCCGGTAGCGCGTGAGCAGGGAGCTCGCATCGGCCGCGGTCGCGGCCTGGCCGAGAAAGAACACGACCTCGGTCACCGCGTTCGCGCGCAGCTCGAGCGAGGTCTGCAGCGCGCCACACGGATCGAGACCGGCGCCGACGGTATTGGACAGCTCCACGCCCTCCGCGAGCGCTGCCGGCGCGGCGAGAGCCCCGTTGCGTCCGAGAAACTCCGTGCGATCTCCGGTCCAGGAGCGCTGCCGTCCCCCGAGGTCCGCGAACGCGACGCGCGCGCCGAACTGGGCGCTCCATGGATTTCGCGCCAGCAGGGCGAGAGATTCCGGCTCGAGCTCGGTGACGATGAAGGGCGCGGACGCGCTGCGCGACGCGCCGAGCACCCACTCGACGTACGCGGTCACCGAGAGACGGCGGGTGCGTCCGGAGAGATTGCGCAGAGTGAGCCGTGAGATCTTGATCGGGTCGTCGGGCGGCACGTACTGGACCAGCTCGAGCGCGATCCCGTGAGACGTATGCTCGAAGACCGAGTAACCCTGCCCGTGCCGCGCCACGTACGGCGCGACGGCGTCGCGGATCGGAAGGGCCGTCGGTCCCCAGAGCTCGCCGCTGTCGTCGTCGCGCACGTAGAAGATCTCGCCGGGCCGATCGCTCACCGGATCGTTCGACCACGGCGTGAGTTGATTCTCGCGGCTGTTGACCGACCACGTCGAGCCCGCGCCTTCGACCGAGACGTGAAATCCGAACGCCGCGTTTGCGATCACGTTGATCCACGGCGCCGGCGTCCATTGCCCGGCGCCAAGCGTCGTCACGTACTCGCGGCCGCCGCCCGCGAAGCCGCCGAGGCCGTTGAAGAACTCGAGCACGGCCGGACGCCGCGGCGGTGCCGATCGCTCGGGTCGCGGCCCGCCGCGCGGGCGCCGCGCGGTATCCAGTTCCTGCTCCGGCAGTCGACCGAGCTGCTCCGCGAGACTCCCGCGGCGGCCGACCAGCGCCACGCGCGCGGCCGATCGCAAGAGCGCGCGTGTCTCGATCGGAATCAGGTCCGCGCGCAGCACGAAGACGGCGCCGCGTGGCCCGTCGGCGCCGAGCCTCGGGCGCGACTGACTGGTTCGAACCAGTGTCTCGAGGGCGATCTGCAGGTCCTGGACGTAGGAGTGAGCTCGCTCGTTCAAGATCACCAGATCGGCGGGGAGCTGCTTCGTCCGCCAGTACTCGTGGGCGCGCAAGAGCTCGCGCGCGATCCCCAGGTCGTCGGTCTCGTCGATCCGCAACAGAACGATCGGCAGATCGCCCGAGATGCCCTGCGCCCACAAGATCGGCGGCGCGCCGGCGCCGCGCCGAAGCGCGTCCGCGGAGGGCCGCAGACTCGGGTTCGCGTAGAGCACGTGACCCGCGAGCTGCTGAAAGAGGTTCGCCTCGTCCGAGTCGATGCCGAGATGGCGGAGCTGCACCTGCGCCTGGGTCCAGGCCAAGGTCGACGCGCGCTCGAACGCCGTCGTGTCGTGATGCTTGTCGACCAGATCCAGAAGCTTCTCGCGCGACGCCGCGACCAAGGTCCAGAACGCTACGCGCACCGTCGCGCCGGCCGGAATCCGCATGCGGCGGCGCAGCGCGAAGATCGGATCGAGTACGGTGCCGACCGTGTTCGACAGCGGTTGGCCGTCAGTCACTGCGATCGGCGCGCGCCCTCCGTGTCCGCGCCCGAGGAAGCGCGCCCGGTCGGTCTCGAGCTCGAGCGCGCCCACGGTCTCGCCTTCCGCCACGCACAAGTGCGCCGCCCAGACCTCGAGCTCGGCGGGCGAGCGGCGTCGCCGCGTCGCGAGAATCGCGCCCGTGTCGGCGACGAATTCGGTTTGCACGAACAGCTTCGAGAACGCCGGATGCGCCGAGTCAGCGGCGGGCGACGCCAGCACGATCTCGGCGTACGAGGTGAGCTCGATCTCGCGCGCGCTTCTGCCGGAGTTGACGATCGAGACGCGGCGAACCTCCGCGTCGTCCTCCGGCGAGACGAGTATCTCGAGCGTCGTGTCGAGCATTCCGTCTCGGCGCGAGATCTCGACTCGATCCTCCGAGAAGACGGCCTGGTAGCGGTCCGGGTCGACACCGGTCGGTTGATGGCCGGCGGACCAAACGTCGCCGCTGTCGACGTCGCGCAGATAGACGAACGAGCCCCAGTCGTCGCAGGTGACGTCTTCGCGCCAGCGAGTGACTGCGACGTCGCCCCAGTGACTGTATCCAGATCCCGCCCCGGTGACCATCACGGCGTAGCGCCCGTTCGAGAGCAGGTTCGTTCGCGGCGAGCCGTCGTGCGCGGAGTGGAAGCGGCGCGGCGCCGGCGCGAACAGCTCGCGTGAGCTCGCTGCGGTCTTGATCTCTGCGGCCCTCGGGTGCGCGACGGCCACGTCCCGCGGCATGCGTTCCTGCAGCAGGAGCTCCGTCGCCTGCACCCTCGGCTCGGCGTGAAAGCGGCTCCGCATCGCGCCATCGAACAGCGCGTTGGCGATCGCGACCAGGGTCATCCCCTGGTGGTGCGCCATGAAGGTGCGCACGATCGCGACTCCCGTGCCCGCGGGCAGCCGTGACCGCGTGTAGTCCAGCGCCTCGTAGAAGCCGTAGCGGCCGAGAGCCCCCGCGCGAGTGAGTCGCGCGAAGTTCAGCGCGGCCGCGCGGACGTCGACCATCGTCGCGAGCGCGGTCGCGTAGGGCGCCACGACCGCGTTCTCCGCGAGGCCGCGTTTCAAGCCCAATCCGGGAACTCCGAAGTTCGAGTACTGATATGTGAGCTCGAGATCGCGCGCGTTGTACGCCGACTCCGAGATGCCCCAGGGCAAGCCCAGCTCGGCCGCGTACGTGATCTGGCGGCGGACCACCATGCGGCTCGTCTGCTCGAGCAGGCTGCCCGCCGGCGCGCGAATCACGAGCGACGGCATCAGATACTCGAACATCGACCCGGACCACGAGAGCAGCGCAGCCCCGCGCGCGATCGGCGTGATGGCTCGCCCGAGCCTGAACCAGTGTCTCGACGGCAAGTCGCCCTTGGCGATCGCCACGAAGCTCGCGAGCCGCGCTTCCGACGCCAGCAGGTCGTAGCAGCTCGGGTCCAGACTTCCGTCCGCGACCAGATAGCCGATCGAGAGGAGCTTGCGCTCCGGGTCGAAGAGGAAGCCGAAATCCATTTCCTCGGCCATCGTTCGCGCGCCGGCCTCGAGCGCCGAGAGGCGCTGCTCGAGCTCTTTGGCGGCGGGTGTCTCCAGCGCGTCGAATGGCGGCAGGAGCTCGAGGTCCCTGCGCTGGCTCTCGATCGTGCGCTGCGTGGCCTCGGCCCAAGCGACCATCTCCGCTCCGTCCTCGCTGCTCCGCTCCGCGGCGAGCGTTCGCGCGATGTCGCTGACGGTGGCGGCATGGGGCGCGATCTCGGCGAGGCGCAGCGCGAGGTCCGAGGCGCTCTCCGCTGACTTGCGCAGAGACCCGGCCAGGAGGTCGAGCGCCTCGTGGAGATCCTGGCGAGTGACCGTCAAGGTGCGGCGGTCCTCGGGCATCGCCTGAAAAGACTCGCGCGTGAGCTCGAGGGCGTCCTGGATCCCGGCGAGCTGCTCGGGTCCCGAGAGAGGCAGGCCGATGCGCTCGCGGCACGCGTTCGCGAGCGCCAACAGATGTCCGGCCAGGTTCCCGCTGTCGACCGACGACACGTACTTCGGGTCCAGTGGCCGCCGAGACTGTGTGTCGTACCAGTTGTAGAAATGACCGCGATGGCGCTCGAGACCTCGCATCGTCTCGAGCGTCGCCTCGAGTCGATCGACCATCTCGAGCGTTCCGATCCAGCCGAAGTCGCGGGCGCTGATCACGGAGAGCAGATACAAGCCGAGATTCGTGGGCGACGTGCGGTGCGCAAGCACCGGCTTCGGGTCCTCCTGGAAGTTGTCCGGGGGGAGCTGGTGATCCGCGGGAGTCACAAAGGTCTCGAAGAAGCGCCACGTGCGCCGCGCGATGGACCGCAGCAGGCGGGCGTCATCTGGAGAGACCGCGATGTGTCCCGCGCTCAGCGGAGAAAGACTCGCCCAGCGCGCGACCGCGGGCGAGAACAGCCAGAGCAGCACGAACGGCGCGGCGAGCGCGCGAGACTCGAAAGAGCCCTGCGACGCGACCGCGGCCGCGACGACGCCGAGCGCGACGCCGCCCGCCATGCGCCGGTAGAAGCGGCGGAGATCGAGACTCGACTCGACTGCGGCTTGCGCCGCCGTCATCCACTCGAGTAAGTGACGGCGAGTCACGAGGAGCCGGAAGAGCGTGCGCACGATCGCGTCCGCCATGAGCCACGCTTGGTGTGGCAGGAACGCGACCAACAGCGCCGTCTGACGGAGCGCGAGCCACACGTCCGCGCCGAGCGCGCGAAAGTGACTGCGCGGCGAGATTCCGGCGCGCCTCGGTGCGATCTCGGCGAGAACCGGGAGCAGCGGCGGGATCGCGATCGTTGCGACGACCAAGCCCGTCCACACGAGCGAGGCAGGGTAGGGTAGGAGCCAGCCGGCCAGCAGCGCGAGGAAGCTCACCGGCTCGCGCAGGCTGCGCCGCAGGTTGTCGAGCATCTTCCAGCGACCGGCGAGCGGGATCCGGGTCCGGCGCTGGTCACCGGCCAGGGCGGCGCGCCCGAGGATCCAGGGCAGCAGCTGCCAGTCACCCCGAACCCAGCGATGCTGCCGCGCCGCGGCCGTGTCATAGCGCGCCGGGAACTCTTCGACGACCTCGATGTCCGAAACCAGGCCGGCGCGCGCGAAGATCCCCTCGAACAGATCGTGACTCAGCAGCGTGTTCTCCGGCACTCGGCCCGCGAGCGCGCGCTCGAAAGCGTCGACGTCGTAGACGCCCTTGCCCGCGTACGATCCCTCTCCGAGAAGATCCTGGTACAGATCGGAGACCGCGGCCGAATAGGGATCGATGCCGCTCGCGCTCGAGAACGTGCGCTGGAACAGCGAGCCTTCGCGGCCGACCGGCAGCGCGGGGGTGACTCGTGGCTGGAGCACCGCGTGACCCTCGACGACGCGCTGGCTCGGAGCATCGAAGCGCGGGTGATTGAGCGGGTGAGCCATCTTGCCGACGAGCCGCCGCACCGCGCCGCGCGGCAGGCGCGTATCTGCGTCGAGCGTGACCACGTACCGGACCCCGGAAGGAACGGTGGGCGCGCGCCCTTCGCTGGCGATGAAGCTCGTGTCTGTCGCGCCGCGCAGCAGGCGGTTGAGCTCGTGTAGCTTGCCGCGTTTGCGCTCCCAGCCGATCCACATTTTCTGCGACGCGTTCCAGAGGCGGCGGCGATGGAGCAGGAGAAAGCGGTCGCCGTCGAGAGCCTGCCCGTAGCGCAGGTTCAAGCGCGCGATGCCGGCGCTCGCGACGGCGAGCAGTGAGTCGTCGCCCTCGACGCTCTCGGTGTCGGCGTCGGTCCAGTCCGACAACAGGGCGAAGCGGAGGTCGCCGTCCGGGCTCGCTAGATGATGGACACCGAGCCGCTCGATCTGCTCCTCGATCGCCGAAGGCGTCGTGAGCAGCGTCGGCACGACGACGAGCGTGCGCAGACTCGGGGGAATGCCATCGCGAAGCTCGAGGCCCGGGAGGATCCGCGCGCTGAAGCGATTCGTGGCGCCTCGATTCACGAGCGCGACGGCCACGTCGACCGCGGGGATCAAGCCGAGAAGCGCGAGGACGCCGAGCCGCCAGTCGGCGAACGGCGCATCCGTCAGCAACAGGGCCAGGCCGAGGAGGAGACCGGTGAAGAGAGCGATGCTGACGAGATACCCGCGGATCCCCGCCGCCGCGCTGATGCGGCCGACCCAGGTATGCAGCGGCGCGCGAAACGCGAGCGAGGCCTCGAAGCGTCGGCGTCCGGCCGCGATCAGGTAGTAGCCGGGATCGTGCTCGCGCTCGGGTGTCTCGTCTCCGGCGCCCTCGCCGCGCGCCTGCGGCTCGTTCGCGGCTCGAAGCGCGGCGCGCGCGATCGCGAGCTCGGTGCGCTTGGAGCCGCGCGCGAGCTCTTCGATCGCGGCTCGATAGCGATCGCGGGTCGCGAAATCCATCTGCGCGAAGTCACTCTCGGTACGCAGCGTGTCGTCGACCAGGCTGACGCTCTCGAAGAGGTCCGCCCAATCGACCGCGGAGATCAGGCGCACGCTCGTGATCGCGTTGCGAACCGTCACGTTCAGCGTGCCCTGTCGCTGAAGCTCGCTGCGGACGATCTCCTCCGCCGACGTCGCCTGCGCGGCGAGTCGCTCCTCCAGCCATTGCAGCGCCGGAGTGACTCGCGGATCCTGGTCCCGCAGCCGCTGCACGAGCTGAACCGCGAACGTCCGCGGAAGCGGAGCCTGGCCGTAGGCGCGCAGCACCGCCGAGATCGGCTCGGCGTCGCGACCGCCGACGCCGAGCAGCCGGTCGGCCACGCCGTCCGCCTGTGCGCGTGCTTCCCGGCCGCGCTCGATCCGCTCGGCGGCGCGCCGCAGGTTCTCGACGAGGGCGATGCGCAGCGTGATCGCGACCGCCCAGAGCTCGCCGATCGTGAGCGGCTGAACGCGCTGGTAGGCGCGAACGAAGCGGCACAAGAGCTCCGGGTCGAAGCGGCTGTCGCTGTGAGCCACGAATGCCCAGGCCAAGCCGAAGACGCGCGGATAGCCGGCCAGCGGCCCATCGGCCAGCTTCGGCAGCTGCCGGTAGTAGCTCGGCGGCAGATCGTCGCGGATCTCGCGGATCTGGTCCTCGACGACGTGGAAGTTGTCGACCAGCCACTCGGCCGCGGGCGTGATCGGGAGACCTTCGTTGATGACAAAGGCGATCGTGTGGTACGCGCGGAGAAGAACGCGATTGTTGTCGGCGAGACGGCGGCGGAGCGAGTAAGTCGCTCGAGGTCGGTCCGTGACTCGTTGCGCCAGCGCGAGGCTCTCCGCGTGCTGCTCCAGGCGCTCGACGCTGAAGAGCTCCTCGCGGATCAGCTCTTCAGAGTTCCAAGGGGAGGCGCGCGCTTTGCGCCGGAGCGCGCGTTCGACGACGGCGCGGACGACGCTCGACTTCAAGCTCGCCTCTCTCCCGCCGGCGCGGGGTGACCGAGCCGATGGCCGTCTCGTCGACCGTGCCGCCCGTATCGGGAAGCTAGCCCAGTGCGGCGGGCGCGGCTCAGACTAGAATCGAGCCGTGAGCGAGCTGCGCGGGACCGTGTTCGTGGTCGATGACGATGCCTCGGTGCGCGAGGCGATCGCGAGCCTCGTGCGCTCGGTGCAGCTCGACGTTCGCACCTTCGATTCGGCACATGAATTCCTGGCCGCCGAGCATCCCGATGTGCCCGCCTGCGTCGTCCTCGACGTCCGTCTACCCGGCTCGAGCGGGCTCGATCTGCAGCGCGACCTGCGAGCGCGCGGCGTGACGCTGCCGATCATCTTCCTCACCGGCTACGGCGACGTGCCGATGACGGTGCGCGCGATGCGAGCCGGCGCGATCGAGTTCCTGATCAAACCCTTCCGCGACCAGGATCTGCTCGACGCGATCCAGGATGGGCTCGAGCGGAGCCGCGCCGAGCGGCTCGAGCAGGCGGAGCTCACCGAGCTGCGCCTGCGCTTCGACTCGCTGACGCCGCGCGAACGCCAAGTCATGGCCGAGGTCGTCGCGGGCCTGCCCAACAAGAAGATCGCCGCCGAGTTCGGAACCAGCGAGGCGACCATCAAGCTCCAGCGCGGCCAGGTGATGCAGAAGATGCGCGCCGGCTCGCTGGCCGAGCTCGTGCGGCTCGCGGCGCGGCTGTCGCCCGCGCGCGAATCCTCCTGAGATGCGTTACGTCCAGTCGACCCTGCTCGTCGCTGCGGCGCTGGCGGTGTCTCATCTGCTCGCGCCCCATCTGCCGTACCCGTTCCTGTTTCCGTTCCTCGCGAGCGTGGTGGCGAGCGCTTGGTTGGGCGGGCTCGGGCCGGGCATGTATGCGGTGCTGCTCTCGAGCGTCGTCGTCGACTATCACTTCATCCCGCCGATCAATCACTTCACGATCTCGCTGCCCGAGCTTCCCGATCTGGCCTCGTTCGTGATCTCGGCGGCGATGGCGGCGTGGCTGAGCACGGACCGCGATCGGCTCGAACGCCGCGTCGACGAGCGCACCGCCGAGCTCCAGCAGACCAACGAAGCGCTGCGCACGACGCAGGCGGAGCTGGCGCACGCCGCGCGCGTGATGACGATGGGGGAGATCGTCGTGTCGATCGCGCACGAGTTCAGCCAGCCGCTTGTCGGCGTGCTCACGAATGCGGGCGCCGGTCTCCGCTGGCTCGATGCCGACCCGCCGAACCTGGACGAGGCGCGCACTGCGATGCAGCGCATCGTCCGCGACGGAAATCGCGCCCGAGACGTGCTCGCGCAGGCGCGGACGCTGATGCGAAAGGCGGAGCCCAAGAAGATTCAGCTCGACGTGCGCGCGGCGATCGCCGACGTGATCATGGTGGTCGAGAGTGAGATACGGAAACACAAGGTCTCGCTGCGCTTCGAGACGGCCCGCGATCTACCGTCGGTGTGGGCCGACCGCGTCCAGCTCCAGCAGGTGATCCTGAACCTGATGCTGAACGCGATCGACGCCATGCGCGGCGTGGAGGACCGCCCCCGCGCCCTACGGATTCGCACGCACTACGAAGGCGGAGACGAGATCGTGATTGCGATCGAAGATTCCGGCGCCGGCATCGAGTCACTGGACCGGGAGCGAATCTTCGATGCCTTCTTCACAACGAAGGCGGAGGGGCTGGGCATGGGGCTCTCGATCAGCCGCTCGATCGTCGAGGCCCACGGCGGCCGCCTCTGGGCCACGAGCGAGGCGGACGGCGGCGCCATCTTCCAGTTCACGTTGCCCCTCGCGAACCGGGACTCAGGGGAGGAGATGGAGTCGTGAGTGACTTGGGCGTGGCGATCGCGGCAGCAGCGCTGACCATCGCCGGCATGTTTCTGGTCGAGCAGTGGCGCCGAACCGCGGAGCGACGCGCCGAGGCGAAGAATCTCCGCGCGGCCCTCGCTGCAGAGATGACCCTGATTCGGCGGGCGATTCACGAGGAGGCGAAGCGGAGTCACGTCGTCGAGTCGAGCCCCTCTTCGAGTCAGCGTCGCATTCCGACCCCTGTGTTCGAAGCGACCGCCGGGTCGCTCGGCTTGTTGGCCTCCGCCTCTCTCATCAGCCGCGTGGTTCGCTTGTGCGGCGCCGTCGACTCGCTGCCGGAGAGCCTCGCCCAAGCGCGCTCGGCCGGCAGCAGCGCCACGGCCCACGTGCGAGCCGGCGATCTTCTGCTCAGTCTGTGGCGGCGTGCCCGCGAAATAGAGGTCGAGCTCGCGGACCGCCACGTCGAGGAGATCGCCCCGATCGAGAATGCTTTCTTCCTCGCGATCGAGAACGAGGCGCTCCAGGCTCTGGAGGCCACCGAGCGCGCCCGAGGCAACACGACCGTGATGATTCCGAAGCGCTAGATCCAACCGAAATGCGTACTAGGCGCGCGCAGCATCCAAGCGGCTGATGACGCGCTTCTCGTTCCAGCCGGTGCTGACGTTGTTCGAGAAATAGGGTGGGCGCGTTTCGTATGCGTCCGTCTCGAGCCAGAGCCGCTTCAGATGGCGCACCTTGCCCGGCCGGTCCTGGTAGGCCGCGCGCCCGTGCAGCACGTGGTAGTTGTTGATGAACTGGATGTCGCCGGCCTCGAACGCCATCTCCACGTTGAAGCGGCCGCTCTCGGCCATGTCGTTCATCCACACGATGGCTTCGCGCTGCGCGTCGCTGAGGCGCGGCGCTTCGGGATGGCGCTGCGACGCGGCGATGTAAGGCGGAATGAGTCGCATGAAGAGTCGGTCGCCCCATTCCGTGAAGCCCGGCATGAGATAGAAGGGCTTGCCGCCCACCATCTGTTCGCCGCGATAGTCGTAAGGAAGCGGCTCGTAGAGCGCCGTGGCGAGCTCCGGGCGCTCGCGCACCAGGATGTTGTGCAGTGACACGGCGTTGGCCACACGCGAGAGGCCGTCCTCGGCGCCCGGATCTAGACACATCAGGCCGACCAGATCCGATCCGTCGCAGTGGAACGGCAGCTTCACGCCGCCGATCTCGTTGCCGCGCGCCGTCGGGTCATCGGGCGCCTTGCCTTGATCGGTGACGTCGCCGAGCACGTGGCCCTTCGCGTTCTGTGCCCACGGCTTGCCGAGATGCGCGCCGACGCCCCAATAGATGAGACACATCTCGTCGTTGTCGTAGCGCGCGCGATCGACGCCTCGCAGCCGCACGACCCCGCGACCGTCGACGAGTTCACGCACGATGCGCGCAAGGCGCAAGTGCACGCGCGGTAGCGGGAAATCGGCGGCGCCGATCTCGAGCAGATCCTCGGACTTCGCCTGCGCGACGCGCAGCGCGGCATCGATCTCGTCGAGCTCGGGCTGGGTCAGGATCTCGGTCCAGAGCGCGGGGTCGCGCATGTCGTCGGCGGCCCACTCGCAGTGTGTCTCGAGTACCCGCATGTGGTTCCTCCTAGCTCGCGTCGGCGGCGGACGGTGCGGGCTGCGCGCCGCGAATGAGGCGGCCGGGGAGCGCGCCGGTCGCTTCGCCGTCGCGATAGGTGATCTGGCCCGCGACCACGGTGGCCACGTAGCCGTCGGCGCGCTGGATGAGCCGGCGCCCGCCGGCCGGCAGATCGTAGGCGACCTGCGGCGCGTGGAGCCGGAGCTCGTCGTAGTCGATGACGTTGAGGTCGGCGCGCATGCCGAGCTTGATCAGGCCGCGATCGTGGAGGCCGAGGGCAGCGGCGGTGTCGCGTGACTGCATCTTGACCATCTGCGCGAGCTCGACCTTCGGCCCGCGCGTGCGATCGCGAGTCATCAGCGTGAGGTTCGACGTCGGGAACGAGCCGTCGCAGATCATGCCGACGTGCGCGCCGCCGTCGGACAGGCCGGGGATCGTGTGCTCGTGCAGCAGCATCTCGTACGCCGGGTCGAGTGAGCCCTCCGCGTAGTTGAGGAACGGCAGATAGAGCATGCCGCGCCCGTCGTTCGCGAGCAGATGCTCGAGTGCGATCTCCCCGGGTGACACGCCGCGGCGCGCGGCTTCGGCTGAGACACTCTGTTCCGGCGTCGGTTCGTAGTCGGGCGTGGCCTGCACGAGGATCAGCCGATCCCAGGTCGCCACTCGCATCGGCCCGCTCGAGTTCCTCGGCTCTTCGCGCAAGAGACGTGCACGTGTCTCGGGATCGCGCAGGCGCGCGACGCGCTCGGCGAGCGGCAGCTTCGCGATCGCCTGATACGTGGGATGCAGCGAGAACGGATTCATCGTGAGCTCGAAGCCGAACAAGAGACCGATCGGCCGGGCGCAGACCTGGGCCTTCATGCGCAGGCCCGCCGCGTTCGCGCGCTCGAGCGCGGCGAGCTGTTGTCTCCAACCGTGCTTCGCGACCGGGCTCTGCACCAGTGAGAACGAGAGCGGTCGGCCCGATTTTTCGACGATGCGCCGGAGCATCGCGAACTCGGCTTCGGCGTCGGCGAAATCGGAGACGACCTGCAGAACGCCGCGGTCGGCGGCGCGGAGGCCGAGCGCGATGCCAGTGAGCTCGTCCTCGCCGGCCGTGAGCGTCGGCGTCGGCTGCCCGTCCGAGGTTCGGTGATTGAGCGTACGCGAGGTCGAGAAACCGAGCGCGCCCGCTTCCACCGCGCGCTGCGCGATCGCGGCCATGGCCGCGATGTCCGCTGTGTCGGCGGGCTCGCGATCCGCGCCTCGCTGCCCCATCACGTAGACGCGCAGCGCCGCGTGCGGCAGCTGCGTGCCGATGTCGACGTCGAAACGCCGCGGCTGCAGCGAGTCGAGATACTCGGGGAAGCTCTCCCAGTTCCACGGGAGTCCTTCGGCGAGCACGGGGAAGGGAATGTCCTCGACGCCCTCCATGAGCCTGATGAGACGCTCGTGGTCGTCGCGCTTGCAGGGCGCGAAGCCGACGCCGCAATTGCCCATCACGACCGTGGTCACGCCATGCCAGGACGAGGGCTGCATGCGCTCGTCCCAGGTCGCCTGGCCGTCGTAATGCGTGTGCACGTCGACGAAGCCGGGCGTGACGAGCTTGCCGCGCGCGTCGAGCTCGTCGGCGCCGCGCGCGCTGATCCGTCCGACCGCGGCGATCGCGCCGTCCTTCACGCCGACATCCGCTTCGACGGGCTCCGCTCCCGTCCCGTCGACCACCAGGCCAGCGCGGATCACCAGGTCATGGGCGCGCTCCATCGCCGCCTCCTTCTTCGACAGTATACCGCCCAAGTGCCCGACGCTGCCGAGGTACAGCCCGACCAATGCGTTGTTTAGCGCCCGACGAGTCACCATACACAGAAATTTGTCGCTGGCTCGGCTCAGAACGTCCCGCTCATGCCGAGGCCGAAGCCGTGATTGACGACGACCGGAAACACTCGATAGCGGCTCGGGTCGGCGGCGTGCAGCGCGTGCATGTGCAGGAAGAGCTCGGTGGTGCCCGCTGCCAATGCCCGTTGTTCTGAACCGGGCGCTCGCGACCGAACGTGACCTTGAGCGCGGAGGTGAGCAGGCCGGAGACGCCCGTCGACAAGAGCCCCGTGAGCGCGTACTCGCGCGCGCGCGCGTCGTCGACCGTGAGGCCGTACAGGTAGAGCGCCCCCGTGGAGCCCCACAAGGCGGCACTTCCCCAGGACTGTAGACGGCTCGAATCCTTATGGGAGATGTGGCGAAATTCCGAGCGCGCGGGCTCGTCGAGTGCGAAGCCGGCCCCTAGGGCCGCCCCCGCGGCGAGGGTCGTCCAGTAGAACGAAGGGTTCTTGAGGAGCTCGCCGGCGTGGCAGGGTGACTTGATGATGTCCTCGCCGTCCGCCACCAGGTTGTTCACCGACCAGCGGAAGTCGGAGGCGAGTCGGCTGCCGACGATTCCCGGAACCGAGGTGAGTCCCGAGGCCGTTGTCGGGGCCGGAGCGGGCTCGGGGGCCGGCGCGGGAGCCGGAGCTGCAGCTGGAGCTGGCTCCTCGGCAGCGGCGAATGGCGCTCCCGTTCCTACGAGAAAGAGCTCGAGCACGGCGACTCGAGCGGCTCGCCGTGCAAACCCAAGACCGGCCACGATTTCGCCAGACTACTTGCACGCCCCCGCTTGCCCGGTGAATCCCAGATCATTTTCGCTAGCGGTCCGCGCCTCCGGTCGGGCGAGTCTGTCGCTGACTGGGAGGATCGGTCCGCTCCACGCGGGGTTGACCCTACTTCAAGCCCGCCTTCTGGAAGTCGGCTGAGAAGAGGTCCGAGGTCGTTTGCTCCTTGAACGGAAGCCTTTGCATGAGTGATTGGAGAGACGAATCGGGACTGAACTGCCGAAGGGTTGCGACCTGCGCCTGCGCCTCGTTCTCCTGCCCCAGCTCGACATAGTCGACCGTCAAGTATGTGACGCAAAAGCCGCTGCCGAGAATGTTCTTGTAGCTGGCTTGGAACTGCTTGATCACGGGAATCGCTTCCGAGTATTGCCCGAGCTGGGTCTCGGCCAAGCCGACCCAGATCAGGTACTGGTCTCGATGCCGCGGATCGAGCCGCATCGCCGTCTCCGCGGCAGCAATCGCCTCCGTCGGCTTGCCAACATAGTTCAGAACGTATGCGAGCACGTTGTAGACGTCAGCGGAGCTCGGGTCGAGTGACACGGCTCGTTCCGCCTCGGCGGTCGCCAGGTCGAATTGCGACCTCACCATATAGACGGAGCTCAACAACCCATGGGCTGAGCCGAGGGAGTCATCGAGAGCGATCGCCTTCTGCGCGAGTTCGAAGGCGTGACCCAGGGGATCGGGATCCTGGCTCCACAGCCACAGCCATTGGAAGCGCAGCGTGTAACCCAGGGAGACATACGCTGCCGCGTACTTCGGGTCCAGCTCGATCGCTTTCTCGAACATCTGCTGCGCCTTCAGGTAGTCTTCCTTGGTCATGCTCGCGGCGTATTTCTTGCCGCTCAGATACGCGTCATAGGCGTCCGGATTATTTGAGCGTCCTCCTGAACCGGTAAAATTGACCCGCTGCGACACATCGACCGCGAGATTCATGGTCGTCACGATCTTCCGGACGATCTCGTCCTGGCGCGCGAAGAAGTCACGCTGCGGGCACTCGTACCGTTCTGCCCACAATTGATCACCGGTCGTAGCATCCACGAGCTGGGTGCTGATCCGTATCTGGTCCCCTGCCTTCTGCAGTCCGCCCTCGAGCACGTACTTCACCCCCAATTCCCGACCCACATCTCCTGCCTTGACCGTCTTGCCTTTGTAAGTGAAGGCGGAGTTGCGATCGATGACGAACAGGTCCGGGAATCTGGCGAGGTCGGTGATGAGGTCAATCGTGATGCCGTCGCTCAGATACTCCTGCTCCGGATCTCCGCTCAGGTTGTTGAAGGGAAGCACCACGATGGAGGGCTTGTCCGGCAACGGCGGGGGCGGCGCAGTCAGCGGTAACTGAGCGGAAGCGGAGGCAGCTGGAGCGCGCACGGAGAGACGCGGCGCGAGCACGACCGCCCCGGCGACGATCGTCAGTCCGGCGACCGCGAATGCGGCTCGTCGCAGATACTTTCCCGCAAGCTGCGTGCGCACTCGGCTGCGCGCCGCGGTATCTGCGGGCTCCGTCAGCACCCGAAACACCCGTACCGGCTTGGCGATGTTCTTGACGGCCTGGTCGCCGAGATCAAAAACGTCTATGGCCAGTTTGTTGCCAATCTGTTCCTGGACGTTGCCCGAGACACAGATCCCGCCGGGCTCGGCGAGGCTCTGTACACGTGCCGCGACGTTGACACCGTCGCCGTAGATCTGCTCGCCCTCGACGATGACGTCGCCCAGATTTATGCCGATGCGGAACTCCATCCGCCTCTCCGCGGGCAGACTGGCGTTCTCGGCCTTGAGTGTGGATTGGATCTCGATCGCGCACTCGACGGCGTTCACGACGCTGGCGAACTCGGCGAGGACGCTGTCGCCGGTGGCGTCGATGAAACGTCCGCGATGCTGCTCGACGAGACCGGCGATTACTTTGCGGTGCGAGGACAGGCTGCGGAGGGTCGCCTCCTCATCCGCTCCCATGAGCCGGCTGTAGCCATGGACATCGGCGCAGAGTATGGC
The DNA here is from genome assembly GCA_041498295.1 of bacterium. GTDB lineage: Bacteria > Myxococcota_A > UBA9160 > SZUA-336 > SZUA-336 > VGRW01. The sequence goes on from JBGQIB010000036.1 coordinate 25,854, forward strand.
GGTGAGCTTGCGTTCCAACCGGAACCTCCGTCTTGACGCCCCAAGACTCCTTGGCCGCACTTCGTCCGCCCCATCCTACCCCTAACTTATGAGTGCGAGGAAGTTTAGGCGCGCAAGACGCTCAGACGCGCTGCCCTTCCGGGCGACCTCTACGAGGGTCGGCGAGTGACTGCGGCAGCCGATGAGCGCACGGAGGGGGACTCCTCGAGTCGACCGCGCGCCTCGAGCAGAAGCGGCGCGAGCGCGCCGTCCAGCAGAGGAGGAAGCTAGGGGCTGATCTCGTGGACGCCGAAGTTCGAGGCGTTCGTCCTGCCCGAGCGCGACCCGAGCGTGTTCCGGTGCGTCGAGTGCCGGCGCATCTGAAGCGCGCGGCGATCGGGCATCGGCGCGTGAAGGATCTGCTCTCGGTGCAGCTCGGCCGCGCCGATCTCGGAGTCACCGTGTGCCACTATGCGCGCTGGGCGGGCGGCGACGGCTACCGCGACCCGATGCGGCTCGAGCCGGGCGAGGTCCCCGCGGATCTGCTCGCGCGGCTCGTCGCTCCCCTGAGTAGTCCCCCGAGTGAGTCACTCGAAGGCGCTAGCGATTGGTGGTCCCTACGGGAGTCGAACCCGTGTCTCCAGGATGAGAAGCCGCTCTCGAATTCCGACGGCGAGCACGCAAAGCCAGGAAAATCAAGGAAGTCAGGCGCCTAGCACGAGTGCGCATCGCATCGGTCGGCGAGTGGACTGGCCGAGATCGGCCTCCGGGGGGACAGCGTCCCCCGACAAGTCCCCCGAGTGGAGTGAGTCAGTTGGGCGGCGCGCAGCGGGCGAAGCGGTGGAGGTCGGTGCATACTGGGAAGCCCGTCCGCTCTTGGCTAGCCGACGACCGAGTACAAGCGCTACTCGCCGGGAATGCCCTTGAGAGAGTGCTCACCCCGATCCTCGAAGCGAATTCCAGATCCGATCACGATACTCTTGACGGTCTCCGTGGCGAGGATCTCTCCCGGTGTCGCGGCAGCCTGCACGCGTGCTGCGATGTGGACGGCTATCCCGGTGAGGTTGCGGCCCTGCACCTCGCACTCGCCGGTGTGAATTCCGGCGCGGATCCCGATCCCGAGGCGCTTCACGGCCTCTCGTGCGGCACGCGCGCACTGAAGCGCACGCGCGGGAGATTCGAAGCGCGCGAAGAAGCCGTCGCCCGCGGTGTCTATCTCGATCCCCTCGCATCGCGCGATCTCGGTTCTGACCAACGCGCGATACTCCTCGAGAAGCGCACGCCAGCGCGCGTCGCGGAGCCGCTCGGCGTGCTCGGTCGAGCCGACGATGTCGGTGAAAAGGAGCGTGGCAAGGATCCGCTTCACCTCGGGCTTCGAGCATCGCTGCCGCTTCGAGGAGTCGACGTAGGCCGTGATGGTGTGACCCCGAGCGACAACCGCTCCGTCGGCATCGTGGATCGTGGCAGTGGCTTCGCTCAAATCACCGCCGTCGCGGTAGGTCCGACGCGCCTCTGCCTCGATGCGGAGGAGTTGGCCATTTGCACGAACGGGCTGATAAAAGCGCATGTGTTGCTCGAGGCCGGCGAACGCGTCTCCCGGACGACGCCACGTGACAGTGGCGAGCGAGCGTTGCTGTTGTGCGATCGACGCAACAATTCCAGGTGCGACGTGCCGCGAGAACCGGCAGAACCACTCACTCGCGGGTATGGTGCCGACAGTCCGCCCCTCGTCTACTTCCAGCAGTTGGTGTCCGTGCAGCTCCTGATGCGGCGACCGTTGGTCGGTCATCATGCGCACGACTGTGAGGCCGTCGTTTTGCTCGAAGGTCTCTGTCGTGGGTACTGCCGAGGGTACCGGCCGCAGGCACGGATCGGCGGTCGTGTAGGTAGGCTCCTCGACCGGACGCAGCTCGGACGGAGGCGGACGTGGCGGAGGCTCGATCGATCGAACCGCCAACTGACTCGCCGCGTGGGCGAGCTGACGCCCCTGCGGATCCTCGATCTCCACTTCCGCGAACGCGAAGAAGCTGCTCGTGTTGACGACTCGGCCGCGCGCCACGAGGTTCCCGTGCTGGGCGCGGGTGGGGCGGAAGTAGTTGATCGACAAGCTGAGGGGATCGACCTCGACTCCCGCGGGCAAGACGGTGGTCGCTACGCCGACGAGGACCGTCTCTACGAAGGCTGAGATCTCGAGGCCGCCGAAACCACCGTTCAACCAGTCACTCGCCGGCATCGTCCAGGTTCCCGCTCCGAGTCCCACGTGAGCGGGGCGGATTCCGAGAAGGCGAAAGAGCGGCGGTAGGGGCAGCAAACCGTTGCTGAACGCACGGATCCGCTCGACTCCGGGCAGCGCCGGGAACCACGGCGGTGGAACGCTTCCTCGAACCGGCTCGTCGATGATCACTGTGGGGTCCTAGCGTCCACGTCACTTGCCGGCAAGGGCCGATTTTCAGAGGATCCCGACACCAATCAGTGACGGGACTGCCGAGCCCGGAGACCGCTGATACCACCTCCCCACGCGACCCCGAGGCCGACGAGAGGCTGCTCGCTACCGCGGCGCGGGATACGCAGAACCTCACCAGCGGCGGCGCGACACGCCCGGAGGGGCGAGAGGGCTTTTCGGGGACTGGCTAGTGAGCGGGTGAGTAAGCCGCGACGCGTACCGAGTCGTCAGCCGGAGGGCGCGCACGCCGTAGTAGAGCGGATGAAGCGCTCGAGGGAGCGCGATGGCTGCCCGGTCGAGCTCGTTGGGCTGCGCGTAGCGCCGAGCGAGGTGGAAGAGGTGACGCACGCGTTCTCGGGGCCCGTCCGCGAGCGCGAGATGGAAGCGGACTCTCGCAAGGTCGTCGTGTCGCGTCCAGGCGCCGGGCAGGATGCCGATGCTGACTCGAGTCGCCAGCGCTCGGATCGAGCGGTCCATGCGCGCCGTGGACAGGACCTCGTCGGGAACCGGCGCGGACAGAATCTCGTGAGCCAGGAGTACCCCGAGCCAGAGCATCCGCGAAGCCCGCGCGCTCCTGGCGACCGAAGTCACGTCCTCCCAATCGAGGTGGCGGTGAGACTCGAGTGTCTCAGCGACGTCGCACACCCAGCTCAAGCGGTGCCACCAGCTCTTCGAGCCGTGCACGCAGAGATAGACGAGCTCGTCCTCGGCGCGGAGACAGCGGACCCTGGTGCCGCAGAGGTCGAGCCACTCGTGTCGTCGCCAGATTCGCTCGACGTCGAGGCTTCCGACGAACGAGCTCGGCATGAGCTTCCGATGCAGATCGATCGCCACCGATCCCTCGGGTGGGATCATCAAGACCGCGTGATCGCTGTCTCGCGCATAGCCGCTCGCGCGACTGTCGCCCGCCTGCCCGTGGCCGTACCCGTTGCGCAGCAAGAGGTCCTGCGACGCCCGGAAGGCTTGCTCATGCACGAGGATGTCGAGGTCTGTGGGCTGCCGCAGGGCGGCGTCGCAATAGACTCGTGCTGCCAGAGCGGGACCTTTGAACGCCAGGGCCGGAATCCCGTGGTCTTCGAGCATCGAGGTCACCCGCAGGAGCTCGCGGATCATCGCCGCGCTCCGGTAACGACTCGCCTGGAAGCAGGCGCGGAGCTCCGCGCGAGCGCCATCAGGAAGCGCGCGGGGACAGACGCGCTCGAGCGCCCGATGCAGCAGCGGCGCGACGCCGTGGTCCCGTGCGGCCCGCACTATGCCCGGCCAGTCGCTCTCCGCGCCCGCCAGCGCGGCGATGCGGTCGCGCTGTCCTTCCCCGAAGCGAGTGCGGGCGCAGGCGAGGATCAGGTCCACCCTCGCGAGCATACGCTCGCGGCCCCTTTCGAAGCACTTTCAGGTTGATCCTCGCTGGGTTACGGCGTATAAGCGAACTGGATGGAGACGCAGACTCTCCGCTGGCTGGAGGGGATTTGGCGCTCCGGCGCACAGCCGGAAGGGACCTGGGTCGCGCTCCGCGGAGGCAGCATGGGGCCGACCCTGCGCGAGGGCGACTGGCTCCGCGTGGAGCCGCTCGGCGCCGGACGCGCTCCGCGGCCGGGGGAAGTGGTCGTGACGAGGCTCGGATCCCGACTCGTCACGCACCGGCTCCTCGAGATCCGCGGAGAGCTTGCGGTGACCCGCGGCGATGCGTGTCGCGCCAATGATCCACCGGTCCCGATCGAGTCACTGCTCGGCCGAGTGGCGGAGGTGCGGAGGGAGAGCTCTGCCGTCCGCTTGTGGCACCGATCCCGCCGCCTGTTGAAGCGGCTTTGGAGGGAGAGATGAGCGAGTCCGACCCCGAGAAGGTCGACACCGGACAACGCGAGGAGAAGCCGCGGCGCCCCTATGGGCGCCCGGAGATCGTCTGGCGCGAGCCCTATGATCCCGTCTCGTTCGGGATCTCCTGCGCCAAGCAGCCCGGGAACCCGGGCTGCCTCGGGTTCCAAAGCACCTGAGGTGAACCCGAAGACGGATTCCGGCCTCCGCCTCGCCATCGGTGGGGAGGAGCTCTCGATCGTCGCGTCCCCGGAAGCGCTCGGCGCGCTCCCCGACTGGCTGGGCCGCTTCGCGGCTCCCGGGATCGGTTCGAGCGACGCGCGGATCGAGCTCGTGGTGCGGGACCGTCCGGGACACCTCTGGGGCGCCCCCGCGCGACCGGATCCGGTGCATGTGCGCGAGTCCGCGCCAGGAGAGATCGCGATCGAGGGCGCGGTGAGCGGGAGGTACTCCGTCGCTGCGCGAAGCGGCTGCGTCGATGACGCCGAGAACGTCGGCGCCGTCGACTGCCTGATGCGGCTGGCTCTCTCGGCCGCGCTTCCTCTCGGCGGCGGCCTGCTCCTGCACGGCGCGGCGCTGGTGCGGCCGGATGGGCGTGCCGTCGCGGTCTGCGGAGCGTCGGGAGCCGGGAAGAGCACTGCGGCGCAAGCGCTGGGAGCGGCGTGTGATGAGCTGATCGTCCTGCGCCCGGCCGGGGACGGCGTGGAGCTCCTCGCGACTCCGTGGTGGCATGGCTCTCCGCTGCGCCGGCGCTGTGACTCGGTCCTGTGTCTCGTGCGGGGCCGCGAGCCGGGGCTCGTGCACCATCGGGGCGGAGCGGCTGCGCGAACGCTGGCCCGCCACGTCGTGCGTTACCTCGCGCTCGAGAGCATCGAGCCTGTGATCCTCGAGCTCGTCGGTCGCATATGCGAGCGCACTTCCGTGGCGACCGCGGCCTGTCCCGAGGGCGACGCCTTCGTCCCGTTCCTCGAGGAGCGGATCGATGCTGCCGGAGAATTGGCATGACGAGCCGCCCGCTGGAGCGCTCGCGATCGACCGCCTGGCAGAGCATCGACGGGGAGCTGGTGCTGCTGCGGGTCCGCGCGCGCGAGCTGCTCGGTCTGAACGAAGTCGCGCGGCGGATCTGGGAGCTCGCCGACGGCACGCGCGCGGTCCAGCAGATCGCCGCGATCGTCGCCGCGGAATTCGACGTGCCGCCGGAGGTGGCGGAAGCCGACACGGCCCGCTTCGTCGAGGAGCTGATCGGGCTCGATGCGCTAAAGCTCCGAGAAGAGTCCTAGCGCGTGACCACGCACGACGAGCGCATCCAGCAGCGCGCGTTCGAGAAGTGCATCCCCTTGAGCGTCACGCTCGAGATCACGCTGCGCTGCAACCTGCGCTGCGTCCACTGCTACAACTTCGACCGCGAGCTCTCTTACCTCCCGGAGCGGAGTCGCGAAGAGGAGCTCGGGGACGACGAGATCCACCGCATCCTCGACGAGGTGCGCGCAGAGGGATGCTTGTATCTCGGACTCACGGGCGGCGAGGCGCTCATGCACCCGGGAATCGTCGACTTCGTCCGGCACGCCAGTGGGACAGGGATGGCGGTGAGGATCAAGTCGAACGGTACGCTACTCCGACCGGCGACTGTGCGCCGCGTGGCAGAGGCAGGCGCGGCCGCCATCGATCTCAGTCTCTACGGTTCGACCCCGGAGACTCACGACGCGTTCGTGAAGGTCCCTGGCGCGTGGAAGCGCACTCTGGAGGGGGCCCGGACGGCGCGCGACGCGGGCTTAGCCGTGAAGCTCAATGCTGTGGTGGTGCGGAGCAACGCGGACGAGGTGGGCCGCATGCTGGAGATGGCGTCCGAGATGGGCGTCTCCTGCAACCTCGACCTGCAGATCACGACCCGCTATGACGGATCGCGCTCCTCTCTCGATCTCGCGGTCGACCGCGACACACTCGAGCGGCTCCATCGTGGACCGTTGCGACACCTGGTGCCCGGAGGCGACGCGACCCGGAAGTCGGTCCAGTGCGCGTGCGCCCGTTCTGTCTGTGGCGTCACGGCCTTCGGCGACGTCTACCCCTGCATTGGCGCGCCGATGCACTCGGGCAACTTGCGCGAGCAGTCCTTTCACGAGGTGTGGGTCAGCTCGCCGCAGTTCCGCTGGATTCGCGACCTACGTCCGGACGACTTCCCCGCATGCAGGAGCTGCGCGCACATGCCCTACTGCCGCCGCTCCTCCGGTGTGATCTACAGCAACACGGGCGTCTACAACGGCCCGGAGAAGTTCGGCGACGACTTCATCTGCATGGAGGCGGAGGTCCTCCATCAGATCCACGACGAAGGGCACGCGAACGAGACTGTGCCGACCGGCTTCACGTTGCGGCGTCACTCGCAGGACTAGGTCATGTCGCAACCGATCCGAATCACCCGTCCGATTCGGCGCGCACGGCCGAGCGCCGCGTATGCGCCGGGCTACGTGTGCCGGCCCGGACCCAAGAGCATCGGTGTAGCGCTCGGGGAGCTCTGGGAGTTTCGCGACCTGCTCCGCGTGTTCGTCTGGCGTGACTTGCGGCTCCGCTACCGGAACACTGCGATCGGCGCGGGGTGGAACCTCCTCCAGCCGCTCGGGTATCTGGCGGTCTTCAGCCTGGTCTTTGGAGTCGTCGGCGGCGCGGGCGACAAAGGCGCAGCTCCCTATCCGCTCTTCCTGTTCCCGGGGCTCCTGCTCTGGCAGCTCCTTTCCCGGATCCTGTCGCTCGGGGGCAGCAGCATCGACTCATTCAAGCCGCTCCTGTCGCGCGTTTTCTTTTCGCGATTGATCGCGCCGCTCACGGCCGTGACGGGGGCTCTCGTCGACTTCGGGGTCGCCACGTCGGCCCTCGTGCTGCTGATGGTCGGCTACGGTGCGTGGCCCGGCTGGCCTCTGCTCACAGCGCCGCTCTTCGTCGCGGTGACTGTCGTCCTCGGCCTGGGCATCGCGCTCTGGCTCACCGCGCTCGACGCGACCTACAGAGACATCCGGTACGCGCTCTCGTTTCTCACTCAGATCTGGTTGTTCGCCTCGCCGGTGGTGTACCCGCTCGCGCGCGTCCCGCCGGCGTTCCGCGCGCTCTACTTCCTGAACCCCATGGTGGGGGCTCTCGAGGGCTTCCGCTTCGCGATCGTTCCCGGAGCGCCGGCTCCGTCCGGCGCCGCGCTGTGCGCCAGCACCGGGCTGGCCCTCGGGCTTCTGGTGAGCGGAGTCATCTACTTCAACGCGCGCGAAGGTACGCTGGTCGACGATGGCTAGCTGCGCGAGGGAGTGACTCAGTGGAGCCGATCATCTGCGTCGAGGGTCTCGGAAAGCGCTACCGCCGCAAGCGCGCGGGTCGGTCGACATGCGAGGAATCCTTCTGGGCGCTGCGCGACGTCTCGTTCGAGGTCGCCCGCGGGGAAGTCGTGGGCATCATCGGGTCCAACGGCGCGGGCAAGAGCGTGCTCCTCCGCATCCTCTCGCGCATCACAGATCCGACCTCCGGCAGCGCGTGGGTGCGCGGGCGCGTGGGCTCGCTGCTCGAAGTCGGGACGGGCTTCCATCCGGAGCTCAGCGGACGAGAGAACGTCTTCCTCGCCGGGGCGATCCTGGGTATGACCCGCCGCGAGATCGACAGGCGATTCGACGAGATCATCGAGTTCTCGGGAACGCGCGACTTTCTCGACGAGCCCGTCAAGCACTACTCGACCGGGATGACCGTGCGCCTCGCGTTCTCCGTCGCGGCGCACCTGGAGGCCGACATACTGTTCCTCGACGAGGTCTGGGCGACCGGCGATCACGAGTTCCGCGACGGGTGCGCGCGGAAGATGCGCAAGCTCGTGAGCGAGGGAAGGACAGCCCTCTTGGTCTCTCACGATCTCGTCGAGCTCTGCCGGCTCTGCAAGCGCTCGCTCCTGTTCGAGCGCGGCGAGCTCGTACTGGATGGTCCGACTGAGGAGGTCGCGCATCGCCACACGAGCGGCGGCGTTCTTGGCGACTGCGCGCGGAGAGCCTGACGCGCCCGAGTGCAAGTGAGTCAGGCGCTCTGCTCGGGAGCGCTTGATCGCTCCCCCGAGTAGTCCCCCGAGTGAGTCACTCGAAAGGGCTAACTATTGGTGGTCCCTACGGGAGTCGAACCCGTGTCTCCAGGGTGAGAACCTGATATCCTAGGCCTCTAGACGAAGGGACCGACCAAGGGCGCGCACTGTAGGTGGGAGCGCGCGCCCAGTCA
>JBGQIB010000037.1:0-34252 GCA_041498295.1 bacterium
CGCTACCTGGTCCCGATGATCGTCGCGTGCGCGCTGTTCATGGAGAACATGGACGCGACGGTGATCGCGACGGCGCTGCCGACGATCGCGCACGGCTTCGGCGAGAGCCCGCTGAAGCTGAATCTGGCGATCACGAGCTATCTGCTGTCGCTCGGCATCTTCCTGCCGCTCTCGGGCTGGCTCGCGGACCGGCTCGGCGCGCGCACCGTGTTCGTGTCTGCGATCGTGGTGTTCACGCTCGGCTCGATCGGCTGCTCGACGGTCGAGTCACTCGGGCAGCTCGTGCTCGCCCGCATCGTGCAGGGCATGGGCGGCGCGATGATGGTGCCGGTCGGTCGGCTCGTGGTGCTGCGCACGATCCCGAAGGCGGAGCTCGTGTCGGCGATGGCCTATCTCACCGTGCCGGCGCTGATCGGGCCGGTGATCGGTCCACCGCTCGGCGGATTCATCGTGACTTACTTCTCGTGGCGCTGGATCTTCTGGATCAACATCCCGATCGGCATGCTCGGCTTCGCACTCGCGCTGCGCTTCATCCCGAACGTGCGCGAGCCTCGCGAGGAGCCTCTCGACGCGCTCGGCTTCGGGATCGTGAGCCTCGGCCTCGCCGGGACGATGTTCGGCTTCGAGAACGTGGGGCGCGGGATCCTCGCGAACGACGCGGTCGCCGCGCTGATTTGTGGCGGCGTCGTGTTCCTCGCGCTCTTCGCATGGCACGGGCGCCGAGTGGAGGCGCCGATTCTCGACGTTCGGCTGTTTCGCGCGCGTACGTTCCGCTCGTCTGTGCTCGGCGGCTTCGTGTTCCGCATCGGCATCGGCGCGCTGCCGTTCCTGACACCGCTGATGCTGCAGCTCGGCTTCGGACTCTCACCGTTCGAGTCCGGCATGATCACGTTCTCGGGCGCCGCGGGCGCGATCACGATGAAGATGACTGCGGCGCCGATCCTGCGCGCCCTCGGCTTCCGCACCGTGCTGCTCGTCAACACGATCGTGTGTTCGGTGTCGATCGCGGCCTACGGCCTCTTCCGTCCCTCGACGCCGCACGCGCTGATCATCGGCATCCTGCTCGTGGGCGGCTTCTTCCGCTCACTGCAGTTCACGAGCTTGAACACGATGGCGTACGCCGAGATCGATCCGCTGCACATGAGCCGCGCGACGACACTCTCGGCCGTCGGCCAGCAGCTCTCGCTCTCGTTCGGCGTCGGCCTGGGCGCGCTCCTGCTCCACGCGACCCTCTTGTACCACGGCCGCGACGAGCTCGGCCCGACCGATTTCTCGCCCGCGTACTTCGCGATCGCCGGCATCAGCCTCCTCTCGCTGCTGTTCTTCGCGCCGCTGCCGCGCGACGCCGGCGCCGAGATCAGTGGCCGGCGCGAGACATCGCCCGAGGCGGTGGCGGGGAGCGCGGCGACTCACTCCGCCGAGTGATGGGCGCCTGCGCTCTTCAGACGACGCGCTGCACGAACACCAGATCGAGCCAGCGGTCGAACTTGCGCGCCACTTGTTTGAAGTGAGCCACGCGCTCGAAGCCGAGTGTCTCGTGAAGGCGGAGCGAGGCCTCGTTGTCCGCGTCGATGGCGCCGATCGAGACGTGCTTGCCCAGGTCGCGCGCGAGCGGGAGCAGCGCCGTGAGGAGCGCGCGGCCAACGCCGCCGCGCCGCCGCTCTGCGCGAACGTGAACCGAATGCTCGACGGTCGACGCGTAGCCGGGCCAAGCGCGCCAGTCAGCGAAGGATGCGAAGCCGAGGATCTCGGTGTCTTCGGCCGCGACCAGGACAGGGTAGGCCTGGCGGCGGCGTGACTCGAACCACTCGCCGCGCTCTTCGAGGGTCGAGGGGTCGTAGGCGTAGATCGCGGTGGAGTTCGCGACGACCTCGTTGTAGATCGCGAGAATCCCCGGCAGATCCGAGCGCTCGGCGGGGCGGACGCGCATGCTTGCCTCCCGAGGGGATCTTGTCCTATATAATGGTCGAGTGTCAACTATAGTAGACGAGCGTACGAGGCAAGACGACGACCCGACCCCGCGCATCGCGCGCCGGCTGCGCGGCGAGCGAGAGTCACGCGGCTGGTCGCTCTCCGACCTGGCGGCGCGCTCCGGTGTCTCGAAGGCGATGATCAGCAAAGTCGAGCGCGAGGAGTCGAGCCCGACCGCGGCGATCCTCGGCCGCCTCTCGGCCGCGTTCCAACTCACGCTCGCGACCTTGCTCGCGCGCGCGGAGAGCGACGACGGGCGCTTGGTACGCGCGAATGACCAGCCGCGCTGGCGCGATCCGGAAACGAAGTACCTACGGCGCCAGATCTTCGCGCGTCCGCGCAGCCCGCTCGAGCTCGTCGAGATCGAGCTGCCCGCCGGCAAGAAGGTCTCGTTCCCCGCGGGGTCGTACGCGTTCATTCGCCAGCTCGTCTGGGTCACGCGCGGCCGCCTCGCGATTCAAGAGGGCGGCGAGCGGCACGAGCTGCGCACGGGCGACTGCCTCGAATTCGGCGCGCCAGCGGACTCGAGCTTCGCCAACGAATCTAAGGCGGCGTGCCGCTACGTCGTCGCGTTGGTGCGGCAGTGATCGAGTCACTTGCGAATTCGGCCGAGAACGCCGCAGCCCTCGCCGCGCTTCTCGTCGAGGCAACGGCGCACGGCGCCTCCGTGGGCTTCCTGCACCCGCTCGCTCCGGAGAGGGCCGTGGCATTCTGGCACGCGTCGCTCTCGGAGGTCGCGGCCGGCCGGCGCATCGTCCTGGGCGCGCGCGACGGCGGTGTGCTCGTCGGTACCGTGACTCTCGCTTTCGCCACGCCAGAGAATCAGCCGCACCGTGCGGACCTGCAGAAGCTCCTGGTCGCCCCGTCTCACCGCCGTCGCGGCATCGGGCGCCAGCTCATGGCGAACGCTGAGTCACGCGCCGCGCGCGCCGGAAGGACGCTCCTCGTGCTCGACACCGCCACGGACGAGGCCGCGCGACTCTACGAGGCCACCGGCTGGAACCGGGTCGGCGAGATTCCCGGCTTCGCGCTCCTCCCGAACGGCGAGCCATGCGCGACAGTGATCTATTGGAAGCGGGTCTGACTCAGCGCCAAGCGCGACTCACGGTCCTCGCGACGTCGTTGTCCGGGCGCGCGACGAGCCCGGACTGACTCATGTGGATCTCGTAGCGCGCGCCCGCGGCCATCGGCAGATAGGTCGCGCTGCCGTAGTAGCCGTCGACGAACGGGATCCAATCGGCGTGCGCCTGGGCGAAGCTCCAGAGGTCGATCACCGGCTCCTCGTGCAGCGCGTATACGCTGCGCGGAGCGGTCTTCTCCTGGTCGACGTCGCGGTAGCGCCCGCTGATTCGCTCCAAGCGGTAGCGCGCGTCCAGACCGAGCACGTTCGCCCAACCGCTCCACTTCAGCACGCGCGCGTCGACCTGCCACTCGTCGCCCGCGAGCTCGAAGGTCTGCTCCACGCCGCTCGGCCGCCGAGTCAGAACCGCGAGAAAGCGCTGTGGGCCCTGGTCCTCGAACTCGACCGTCGCGACGGGCTGTTCGAACGTGAGTCGCGCGAACGTGCGGAAGTTCAGCGCGACGGCGACGAACGCCGCGGCGAGCGCGATTCCCGCGACCACGGAGAGCACCGCGATGGCGCGCAGCGGCGCCTTCACGCGTACGTCTCGTCGCTGCGCGGGCGCAGGCCGGTGAGCGCGGAGATTGCGCGCTCGAGCGCGGGAAAGAAGCCGATCGCCTCGAGCGCCCCGTTACACCAGCCGGTGGCGATGCAGTAGCGCGTCGTATGCGGCGCCGTATGGTGCCCGGCGTGGACCGCGCGCGACAGGATCAGGCCGCGCCGCTGCAGCCATGCGACGACCCGCGGCGACTCGACCCGATGCGCCCACTGGTGCACCAGGTTCGTGGGCAGCGAGACGGTTCCGAACGCCGCGAGAAACACGCTGGCCGCGCAGCAGAGCTCCTCGGAGAGGGGAGCCAGCGCGGCGCCGAGCAGCACCGGGCAAGCGAGCAGCGCGACGTCGCCGTTGCAGTCGATGAAGTCGCGCTCGAGGATGTCCTCGGGATTCAAGTGGTGAATGCGGAACGGCCGGAGGAAGCGGGGCCCGAGGAAGGGGAGTGACTCGCGCCCCCACGTGTCGGCGGCCCAGTGAACGAGCCCGGACACGAAGTCCGCCGCAACCGCGCCTGCGGCGAGCGCGAGCGGCAGCCACCACGCCAGCAGCCGCGGTTCGCCCGCGAAGCGGATCAGATTCAGCAGCACGAGCGCGACCGCAGCCGCGATCGAGCCCGCTTCGAGCGCGCGCGTGACCGGACCCATCACGTCGTGCTTGGGCGGTGCTCCCGTGTGCATGTCCTTCCATCGGTCGCTCATGGGCAGACGGGGAGAATGTTGAAACGAATCGCACTGCGCCGCACATTCCGCGCCGCGTCGCGATCGGGGCAGGAGCGACGCCTTGGGCCGCCTTCGCCAGCGCGGCCGACCGAGGGATCCCGTGCAAGAAGACTCCATGCAGTTCTCCGAGCGACTCGGCACGCTCTCCCGCGCCCAGCTCCAAGCAGCGCTCGACCGCTTCGCGCTGGGAAAGCTGATCGATGCGCGCGCGCCGGCCGGCGGGCTATTCGGCCAGAACGTGTTTCTCAGCTCGGAATCGGGCGAGTGGGTGTTTCGCGGCGCGCCGCACTGGTTCCGCGGCAAGCCGCACGCGACCTGGCAGTTCGCGAAGGAGCGCTGGTTCGCGGAACGCATCCACGCGGAGACTTCGGCGCCGGCGCCGTGGCCCTATCTCGTCGAGACTTCGGGTGACCTCTTCGGTTGGGCCTACGCGCTCATGCCGCGGCTGCCGGGCGAGCGCGCCGAGGACGTGGCGAAGTCACTGCCGCTCGACGATCGGCGGGCGATCGCGCGCGCGTTGGGCGCCGCGCTCGCCGAGCTGCATCGGCTGCGCGGTCCCGCGTCGGGCGACTACGACCCCGAGCTCGACGCCATCCGGCCCGACACATCTCTGCGTAGCTCCGCCTTGCGCGCGCTCGAAGACGTGCTGGGCAAGTCGCGCGCGGAGCCGCCGATCCTCGACCGAGAGGACGTCGCCCTGATCGACGCGAGCGTGCGCGACGCGGACGCGGCGCTCGACGTGCCGGCGGGGCCGTGCTGCGTCCACCTCGACTACCACCACGGCAACGTGAACGTCGAGCGCGCGGCTGGCGCGTGGCGCGTGTCCGGGATCTTCGACTTGATGACGTGCGAGCTCGGTGACGGCGAGCGAGACCTCGCGCGCCCGATCTCGGTCCTCGCGCTCACCGACCCGCCGCTCGTGGCCGCCTTCCTCGACGCCTACCGCGCGCTTCGGCCGCTGCGCGCGGGCGCGCGCGAGCGCTTCCGCCTTTACATGCTGATCGATCGGTTGCTCATCTGGCAGTACGGGCGGCGCAATCGCGTGTGGTTCTCCGAGACGTCGCGCTTCCGCGACTTCGTCGGGTTCTACCTGGGGTTCGACTCACAGCTCGAAGTCAAGTCGACGCCCGACCCCGCCTGAGAAACCGCTCCGAATGTTCGGGTATGATAGCCGCGCGGGATGATCGCGAGGGAGAGCCGAGATGCGCTTCGGAATTTTCTACGAGCACCAACTGCCGCGGCCGTGGGCGGAGGACGACGAGTTCCGCTTGCTGCAGAACGCGCTCGAGCAGGTCGAGCTCGCGGACAAGCTGGGCATCGAGTACGTGTGGGAAGTCGAGCACCACTTCCTCGAGGAGTACTCGCATTCGAGCGCGCCCGAGGTGTTTCTCGCCGCGGCGAGTCAGCGCACGAAGAACATCCGCCTCGGCCACGGAATCATCCAGACCTCCCCGCTCTACAACCACCCCGCGCGCACGGCGGAGCGCGTCGCGACGCTCGACCTCGTCTCGGGCGGGCGCGTCGAGTTCGGCTCCGGTGAGTCGGCGACGACCGGCGAGATGGGCGGCTTCAACGTCGACCCGTTCCTGAAGCGCGAGCAGTGGCGCGAGGGGCTCGAGGTCGCGATTCGCTGTCTCACGGAGACACCATTCGGCGGCGTCGACGGCAAGTGGGTCAAGATGCCGCCGCGCAACGTGGTGCCGAAGCCGTTCCAGCGCCCGCACCCGCCGCTCTGGGTCGCGTGCTCGCGCCGAGACACGATCATGATGGCCGCGGAGCTCGGGCTCGGGTCACTCACGTTCGCGTTCATCGATCCTGAGGAAGCGCGCGGCTGGACCGAGGCGCACGAGAAGCGGCTCGCGAAGTGCACGCCGATCGGCGAGCTCGTGAACACGGACGTCGCGTGCGTGACTCCGATGATGGTGCACCGCGACGAGAAGGAAGCCATTCGGCGCGGCCTCGAGGGCGGGAACTTCTTCGGCTACTCACTCGCGTTCTACGCGGCGTTCGGAAATCACGTTCCGGGCACGACGGACCTGTGGAAGGACTTCCAGCACAAGCGTCACGAGCGCGGCTACAACTCCGAGCTCGCGATCGCCGAGCGGCAGGAGCTCGGCGCGAAGGTCGCGCAGGGCCAGTCATCGGCGCTGCGCGGCGCGGTCGGCACCCCCGAGCAGATGCGCGGCTACCTGCGCCGCTTCGAAGCGGCCGGCGTCGACCAACTCATCTTCGTGTTGCAGGCCGGGAAGAACCGGCACGAGCACATCATGGAGGCGCTCGAGCTCTTCGGCCGCGAGATCCTGCCCGAGTTCAAGGACCGCGATCAGAAGCAGCGCGACGAGAAGGCCGCGCGCCTCGCGCCCGTCGTCGACGCCGCGCTCGCGCGCAAGCAGCGCAACTCACCGAAGATGCCCGCCGGCTACAACGTGCCCGCCGTGATGAAGCAGCTGTTCAAGGACGCCGGCGGCGACGCGCTGCTCGAGAAGATCGCCGAGGAGTCCGCCGTCGGCGGCGGCGCGCTCACCGAGCTCGCGCCGAGGGAGCTGCCGCCGAGTGAGTGAGTGACTGCGATGGCTAGGGTGAATCCGGCGCCGGGTTGATCCGTAGGGTCGCGTTCAGCACCTCCGCGGTCGCCGGGAGGCCGAACTTCTCTCTGGCCAGATCGACGTCGGTCGCGAAGCGGTCCTCGGTTTCGAACGCGATCGACCCTCGTGTCAGCCCGAGCAGGAAGAGTCCGGCGTCCCTCTCGTCGAGCGGGGAGGTCCGTCCGCCCAGATATGCGTCGATGTGACCGAAGTAGATGACTTCCCCCGGCGGCAAGTGAAACCCGAACGGCAGCGGAATGGAGGAAACGGCTTGCCCGAGGGCGTCCTGAAAGGCGACCGACTTGAGCACGTAGTCCCCCTCCGGCAGCTGGAAGCTGATCAGGTAGTCCGAGCTCAGGTTGAGGCTCGAATACGGATCGCCGATCGAGAACCGACGACGCTTGCCGAAGCCGATGCCGCCGGGAGCTTTTTCCACCCACAGCTCGACCGTGGGCGGGAAATCGAAGTACGGGGCGTGCGAGATGTCCACGCGCAGGGTGAAGAATCCGACCGAGCCCTCGTCGAGCCCGATCGGCGGAGCGTCGGGACGAAGCGGCCCCCGGGGTGCGCAGGAGAGGAGCGCCGCGCAGACGCACACGACGAGAGTGAGTCGCGCAGCGGACGCGGCCATCAGAAGTCGAACACCCGCTTCTCGCTCGACTCACCCAATAACTCGATCGGGCTGTGTTTGTCGATGTGACCGATCAGGCCGCGGTAGACGCCGTAGCCGACGAGCTCGCGCAGGCGCGGCGAGAAGCCGCGCGCGATTTCGAGCGAGATACCGAGCTGCTGGTTCTCCTGCTGGCGGATCCAGCCGGCGCAGTAGTTCATCGCGATGCCGACGCGAATCCCGCGGCTGCGGTTCGCGCCGCCGCCGTGCCAGAGACTCCCGTGCCAGACGAGCACGCTGCCGCGGCGCATCTCGGCGGAAATCGACGCGTGCTCCGAGCCATACACCGGACTGTGATCGTGCTTGTGCGTGCCGGGGATGATGCGCGTCGCGCCGTTCTCCTCGCTGAAGTCGGTGAGCGCCCACATCGAGTTGCAAACCGTCGCGACGTGCGGCTTCGCGAGCGGCAGGAGCTGATCGTCGGCGTGGATCGGCTGCGCGGTCTCACCGGGGTAAATCGCAATCGACGAGAGCGACGAGACGAGGCAGCCCGAGTCGAGCACGCCCTCGACGACCGGCAGCACGCGCGGGTGCACGGGGATCGCCTCGAAACGCGGTCCGTACGCTAACAGGTTGTAGACGCGCTTGGTCCGCTGGCCCTCGAACGTGTTGCTCGCAAAGTCGATCGCGAGCTCGCGTTCGAGGCGCGCGAGCTCGGCGAGCAGCGCGTCGGCCTCGCTCGCCGGGAAGGCGTCCTCCACGATCGTGTAGCCGTCGCGCTCGATGCGCTCGAGGTGACTCGAAAGGTCGTTCGTGCTCATGGCCGCGATGATACGCTGGCCAAGGGGGAGGACACGACCTCGGCCAAGCAGCGCGAGCGACGGCGCACACAGGGCTCACACCGGCGGCCGCCGGTCGGCGCCGCGCCGGGCACGATCGTCTTCCCGCAGGGGACGACGCGCCTCAACGTCATCCGCTACGACAAAGAGCAGCTCTTCGAGCGCACGGGCGTTGGCATCGACGAGCTGCCGGCGCTCATCGTCCCCGGCCAGGTGAACTGGGTCGAAGTCGAAGGGCTCGCCGACGAAGCGGTGCTGCGGCGCATCGCGGAGCTGTTCAAGATCCACCCGCTCGCGCTCGCCGACATCGTGAACATCGGACAGCGCCCGAAGGCGGAGGCCTACTCCGACTTCGAGCTCGTGATCTGCCGCGTGGCCTGTCCGCGCGCCGCGCACGAATTCGACCTCGAGCAGCTGAGCCTAGTGCTCGGGCGCGAGACCGTCCTGACGTTTCACGAGGGCGAGCGCGACGTCTTCGATCCGATGCGCGAGCGCATCCGCCGCGGCGGCGGCGTGCGCTCCATGGGCGTGGACTATCTCGCCTACGCGCTCGTCGACGTGCTCGTCGACGGCTACTACCCGGTGGTCGAGGCGATGGGCGAGAAACTCGAGTCACTCGAGGACCGTCTGATCGCGCGGCCCACCCAGGCGCTGCTCGGCGAGACCCACCGCGTGCGGCGCGAGCTCCTGACGTTCGTGCGCGTCGTGCACCAGCAGCGCGACGCGGTCGGCGCGATGATGCGCGCGGACCACCCACTGGTCGGTGACGCGGTGCGCGTCTATCTGCGTGATTCGCTGGACCACGCGCTGCAGATCAGCGACGTGCTCGACACCTTCCACGAGCTCGCGCTCGGCTTGATGGAGGTCTACCACTCGAGCCTCTCTCACCGCACGAACGAGATCATCAAGGTGCTCACGATCCTGTCGAGCATCTTCATCCCGCTGACCTTCATCGTCGGCGTGTACGGCATGAACTTCGAGCACATGCCGGAGCTGCATTGGCGCTTCGGATATCTCCTGGCCTGGGGCCTCATGCTCGGCGTCGTCGTCGGGCTGTTGGTGTACTTCCGCAGGAGCGGCTGGCTCGGCGAGCTGCCCGAACGCCCGAAGCAGGATTGAGGGGCCGCCGAGCCGGGCATTGACGCTCGACGCCAATCCGTGTTCGAGTCCCGTGACGTATGCGCATGTTGGAAGTTGGACCCATCCACGAAGGAGAAGCGGATCATGAAGCGGAGCTCGATTCTCGGTGTGTGTCTGGTCGCCTTGGCGCTGGCCGTGTCGCCCACGGCGCGAGCGCTGACCTATTCCGCAACGCTCTCGGGCGCGAGCGAGAACCCGGCGAACCTCTCGCCGGGAACGGGCTCGGTGCTGCTGACCATCGATTCCGGTCTGTCGAGCCTGCATGTCCAGGCGACCTTCAGCGGTCTCAGCGGCACCAGCACGGCCGCGCACATCCACTGCTGCGACCTCACCGGGACCGGCGTGAACGTAGGTGTCGCGACCATGCTCCCGACCTTCACCTCGTTCCCGCTCGGAGTGACTTCGGGCTCGTACGACCAGACGTTCGACCTCAACCTCGCGTCGACGTACAATCCGGCGTTCGTCACCGCGCAGGGATCGCTCGCCAATGCGAAGACCGCGCTGCTCGCCGGCATCGACAGCGGCACGGCCGCGTACTTCAACATTCACTCGACGCTGTTCCCCGGCGGGGAGATCCGCGGCTACTTCGTGCCGGTACCCGAGCCGCAGGCGCTTGCACTGCTCGCGCTGGGCCTGGGCATGCTCGGCTTGCGCGTGCGGAGACACTCGGCGTGAGAGTCATTCCGGCCCTCTGCGTGGGGCTATTGGCAGCGGCGCTGGCGTTGCCCGCCGCCGCACACGAAGTGGTGTATGAGACCACCCTCTCGGGCGCGAACGAGTCGCCCGCGAACGGCTCGCTCGGCACGGGATTCGTGCGGATCACCGTCGATCTCGACGTGCTGTCGATGCACGTCGAGACCACCTTCTCGGGTCTCAGCGGAACTTCGGCGGCGGCGCACATCCACTGCTGCCTGGTGGACGGTGGCCCGCTGAATGTCGGCGTCGCGACACCGGTGCCGACGTTCCCGGGCTTCCCGCTCGGCGTGACTTCCGGCAGCTACGACCAGACCTTCGATCTCGCTCTTTCTTCGAGCTACAACCCGGCGTTCATCACGGCCGAGGGCACGCTCGGCGGCGCACTGAACGCGCTGCTGCTCGGGCTGGCCGGCGGAAGTACGTACTTCAACATCCACACGGCGGCCAATCCCGGCGGCGAGATCCGCGGGATCCTGCAGGCCGTGCCGGAGCCGGAGCTCCTCGGTCTGTTCCTGCTCGCGCTGGCGCCGCTCGCTTTCCCCGCGAGGAGTCGCCGCTAGCGAGTCTGTCGCAGGCGTCGGCGCGCTACTATTTCCACGTGGCCGGCGAGCGCAGCTACGAGATGTTCCAACCCGCGGGCGGCGTGCCGGTGAAGGCGTGGACGCGCGGCGTGCCGTTCGAGGCCGAGGCGAGAAAGCAGCTCGAGAACATCTCGCGCCTGCCGTTCATCCACGGCTGGGTGGCCGCGATGCCCGACGTGCACTGGGGGATCGGCGCGACCGTCGGCAGCGTGATCGCGACTCACCGCGCGATCGTGCCCGCGGCCGTCGGCGTCGACATCGGCTGCGGGATGATGGCCGTGCGCACGAGCCTCACGGCGAGTGACTTGCCAGATAGCCTGCGGCCGCTGCGCAGCGCGATCGAGCGTGCGGTGCCACACGGCCTCTACCGCTCGCGCGGCGGACGCGACAAGGGTTCCTGGGGCGACGTGCCGCGCGACGTCGACACGGAGTGGGCGCGGCTCGCGCCGGGCTTCGAGCGCATCGTCGAGAAGCAGCGGTCGCTCCGCAAGTCGAATCAGCGCGTGCACCTCGGGACGCTCGGCTCGGGGAATCACTTCATCGAGGTCTGCCTCGACACGGAAGACCGCGTTTGGGTGATGCTGCACTCGGGCTCCCGCGGCGTGGGCAACGCGATCGGGCGCCGCTTCATCGAGCTCGCGAAGAAGGAGATGCAGCGGCAGCTCGTGAAGTTGCCGGACGCGAACCTCGCCTACCTGTCGGAGGGCGCCGCCCATTTCGACGACTACGTCGAGGCGGTCAGCTGGGCGCAGGACTTCGCGCTGACCAACCGCCAGCTCATGATGACTCACGCTCTCGACGCATTGCGCCGCTCAGCCGGGATTCGCCCGTTCGAAACGACCGACCTGGCCGTGAACTGTCACCACAATTACGTCGCGCGCGAGAGACACTTGGGGAAGGACGTGTTCGTGACGCGCAAGGGCGCGGTGCGCGCACGGCTCGGCGATCTCGGCATCATTCCGGGCAGCATGGGCGCGCGCTCGTACATCGTGCGCGGCAAGGGGAATCCGGAGAGCTTCACGAGCTGCAGTCACGGGGCGGGTCGCGCGATGTCGCGCAGCGAGGCGAAGCGCCGCTTCAGTCTCGCGGATCACGCCGCCGCAACCGCCGGCGTCGAGTGCCGCAAGGACGCGGAGGTGATCGACGAGACGCCTGCCGCCTACAAGTCGATCGACGCGGTCATGGCCGCGCAGAAGGATCTCGTCGAGATCGTCCACGAGCTCCGCCAGGTCGTGTGCGTGAAGGGCTGACGCGTTGCATTCCCGACGATCCCGGGAAACAATGCGCGTACAGATCGAGGATCGCCGTTGATGTGCACGGAAAAAGTCCGCAGCTGAAGCACTCTGCTGAAGCCCGCTCGGCCGCTTGAAGGGCCGGGCCCCCGCACATCCTCACATCTACGGCGGCTCCAATGGCATTCCTGCGCAATCGCTCGGTCAACTGGATCAATCTGCACTCCGGCATCCAGGCTCTGGCACAGGGCATGGGCGGCGTGTTCGTTCTCGTGTTCCTGCTGCGCGCCGGCGTGTCCATCCCCGCGGCCTTGTACGCGATGGCGCTGATCTTCGCGGGGCGACTTGTCACTCGCCCCGCGGTCCTCCCATTGGCCAAGCGCTGGGGACTGAGGCCGATGGTCATCGTCGGCAACCTCGTCATCGCGCTGCAATACCCGGTCCTCGCGGAGGTGCACGGTGTCGGCCAGTCACTCCTCGCGTACTGTCTGATCTCGGCGCTGGGAGACAGTTTCTACTGGCCGTCTTACCACGCGTATTTCGCGTTGCTCGGTGACAGCGAGCATCGCGGCCATCAGATCGGCGCGCGCGAAGCGCTGGTGGCGATCGTGGGGATCGTGGCGCCGCTGATGGGCGCGTGGGCGCTCGTTACCGCAGGTCCGCGCCTGGCCTTCGGCGCCGTGGGTCTGGTCCAGGCGCTCGCGACCGTCCCGCTCTTCGCCACGCCGAACGTCATGGTGGAGCGCACGGCGCGCGGCGCATACCGCTCGGCGCTCTCGGGCATCGGGTTCGCCGTGGCCGATGGCTGGCTCTCCGTGATGTACCTCTTCGTCTGGCAGATCGGGCTGTTCCTGTCGCTCGGCGAGAGCCTCTCCGCGTATGGCGGCGCGATGGCGTTCGCAGCGCTCGTCGGCGCGGTGAGTGGCATGCTGCTCGGACGCCACATCGATGCGGGCCATGGGTGGCGTGGCGTCGTCATCGCCTACGCCGTGGTCGCCGTGACCGTGATCCTGCGCGCCTCGAGTCTCGGCACGCCGTGGCTTGCGGTCGGCGCCAACGCGCTCGGCGCGCTCGCCGGGGGCCTGCAAGCGCTGGCGCTCATGACCCCGGTCTACAACCTCGCCAAAGCGTCGCCCTGCGCGCTTCGCTTCCACATCGCCGCCGAAGGAGGCTGGGACGTCGGCTGCGGATCCGGGTGTCTCATCGCCGCGGCGCTCGTCGCCCACGGCGTGTCGCTGTCCGCAGTCATCGCGCTCGGGTGCTTGGGTGTGGCGGCGTCGGTGTCGCTGCTGCGCCGCTACTACGCGCGCAGCGGCTCGCCCGCTAGCTAGGCCAGCTTCGCCATCCACTCGTTCGCGAAGCGCTCCACCGCTTCTACGGGCGGCGCGCCGAGCGCCATGACGGGGATGATCAAGCGCGAGACACCGAGCTCGGCGTAACGCTTTACCGTATCGATGCCCTCGACGGCGGGAATCCACATGCACGAGATCTCGACCGTCTTGGGGTCGCGGCCGATCTTCGCGCACTCGGCGCGCAGCTCTTTCAGCATCGGCTCGAGCTGGGCGATGTTCGAGGTCGGCGCGTACCAACCGTCGCCGAGCTTCGCGATTCGCTGGAAGGCCTTGCCCTTCGAGCCACCGATCACGATCGGCACGCCGGGCCGCTGCACCGGGATCGGGAACGTCTTGAAGCCGCTCCACTTCACGAAGTCACTCTTGTGCTCGACGACGTCCCCCGACCACGCCTTGCGCAGCGCGACGACGTAGTCGTCGAAGCGCTCGCCGCGGCGCTCGAACGGAACGCCGAGCGCGTCGAACTCCTCGCGCAGCCAGCCGATGCCGAGGCCCAGCATGAGCCGGCCCTTCGACACGAAGTCGAGGCTCGCGGCCTGCTTCGCGAGATACAATGGGTTCGTCTGCGAGAGGATGTTGACCCCGGTGCCGAGGCGCACGCGCTTGGTGCGCGCCGCGATCGCGGCAAGGGCGACCAGCGGGTCGACGAAGTTCGTATCCGGCGTGACGCCCATCTTTCCGTCCGGGCTGTACGGGTACTTCGACTTGTAGTCGACCGGTACGACGACGTGCTCGAACGTCCAGAGTGACTCGATGCCGACTTGCTCGGCCTTCTCGGCCAGCGCCAGCATGGGCTCGACGCTCGTCACGCCGATGTTCACCGGGATCAGACCGACCTTCATTTTCGAGTACCTCCTCGGCAAGTCTACGCGAGACGCGGGTCGCGTTCCCTCACCCCGCGAGCTCGAGCGCTATGCGCCACGTGCGACGCGCGCCGGGCCCGAGCAGCCCCGCCGTGCCTCGGGCACGCGCCTCCTCGAGGTTGTCCGAGTCGCCGATCGAGGGCTCGAGCGCGAGGTTGAAGTACGGCGCGGTGTCGGCGCCCGACCAGCCCGCATAGTTCAGCCACAGACCGACGAACGGGATCTCCGCGACGTCGAAGCGGAGGCGAAGCGCCTCGCCCGCGTCGGCGGCGCGCAGAGCGACCTCTCCGCGGCGCAGCGGGCCGACGAAGCGCTTCGTCGCCGACCGCGTGAAGTCCGGGCGCCGCGGATCGGGAACACGCATCGGTATCGCCTCGGGCAGCTCGATCGTCATGCCCGGCTCGATCGCGAAGAGCGGATGCAGGCACCAGACGAACGGCAGCTCGCGCTCGGACAGGTTCGCGACCTCGTAGTCGAGCTCGAGGCGCGGCCCGGCGCGCGCGAGCTGAAGCGTGCGGCGGAAGCGATAGGGTGTGCGGACCCCGCGCGCGCCGAGCGCGAGCCGCTGGTCGCCGAGCTCCTCGACCGTCCACGGCTGCGCGTAGAGCTCGCCGTGATCCGGGAAGCCTAGCGACGCCGCGACCGTCGGGAAACACTCGTCGATCCCGCCGGTATCGTGGAGCGCGACATACGAGTCACCGGGCGCCGCGCGTCGATACGGAAGATTGGGATTGCGCCACAACCACTCGCGCCCGGTCGCGCGACTCACGAGGCTCGTCACCTTGCCGCCTAGCTCGGGCACGACGACGAGCTCGAGCGCGTCGTTCTCGAGCTTCAGGCCGGCGAAGCCGGCGACGTCGACGTCGCGCGCCCTCAGGTCAGGAAACCGCCGTCGACGGTGAGGCTGGCGCCCGTGACGAAGCCGGCGTCGGGCCCGGCGAGATACACGACCATGCCGGCGATGTCGTCGCCCTTTCCGTAGCGCTTGAGCGCCATCAGGCTCTTGAGTGACTCCGCAAAATCACCCTCCGGTGGGTTCATGTCGGTCGCGATCGGGCCGGGCTGAATCGTGTTGACGGTGATGCCGCGCGGACCGAGATCCCGCGCCATTCCGCGAGTGAGTCCGGCGACCGCCGCCTTCGTCATCGCGTAGACGCTGCCACCCTCGAAGGGCATGCGCTCGGCGTTCACGCTGCCGATCGTGATGATTCGCCCACCGTCGCTCATGTGACGCGCCGCCTGTTGCGCCGCGGCGAAGACGGCGCGCACGTTCACGGCCACCATGCGGTCGAAGTCGTCGAGCGAGAACTTCTCGAGCGGCCCCATCAGCGCGATTCCCGCGTTGTTGACCAAGACGTCGAGGCGGCCGAGCACGCGCACCGTCTCCGTGACCGCCGCCTGCACGGCCTTCGCGTCGCCGCTGTCGGCGCGCAGCGCGAGCGCTCGTCCACCCGCCGCTTGCACGGCGCGAATCACTTCGTCGGCCTTCGACTGCGCGTTCGCGTAGGTGATGGCCACGTTCGCGCCCTCACGCGCGAGTCGCTTCGCGATCGCCGCGCCGATTCCGCGCGAGCCGCCCGTCACGAGCGCGACCTTGCCCTTCAGCTGCGGCATGCCACCGCCTCCTCGCGCGACTTTACCCGGCGATCGCGCGCGGCTCGATCTTGAAAAACCAAGCGCCGCCGGCGCTGGTGCGGGCCGCGGCCGGATACTTCGCGAGGGCGACCTTGCCGATCTCGGTCGCGAGCGCCTCGTCTTTGACACGCGTCAGTGTCACCGGGTAGCGCTTGCCGCCGATGCGCACGGTGGCCTCGCCGTTCTGGTCAGCGGCCTTGTGCCAGCGCTTGCCGGGCGGGAAGGACAGGCTGCACGGGATGTACGCGACGCCGTCCTTCACCAGCACCCAGGTCGTGCGCGAGGTCTTCTCGTAGTCGAGCTGCATCTCGATCTCTTGCACGCCCGTGGCGAAGTTCCAATCGGCCGGCGCCACCGCGACGAGCTCACCCGCCACGAGCGGCCCGCCGGGAATCATCCCGAGCGGCCCGTCATGGAAGCGCGCGATCTCGACCACCCCGGTGACCACGACGATGAGCACGATGACCAGGACTACGAAGCCCTTCACGATTCGACCGAGCATCTCCCTCTCCTCTGCGCCGGATGGGCGCGATCCTGAAAGTCACGCTGAGCATAGCCCGAGCGCGCGAACAATGGACGCTCGCTGCGCGGGCTCACTCATGGCGCGGCCAGCGTGCCCGCGCGCTGTCCGACCGACCACGCGGCCACGGAGCACACCATGACTCCCATCGCGGCCGCCGCGACCAGCAGCGCGCGATCGGGTCCGAGCCAATTCACGAGCAATCCGCACGCGATCGCGCCGACCGGACCGGCGCCGATCAGTGAGAACGAGAAGAAGCTCATCACGCGGCCCGCCTGACCGGGCGGCGCGTCCTGCTGCATGATCGTGCGCGCCATGCTCATCGCGAGGCCGCCGCACATGCCCCACACGAAGATCAGCGCGAGCGTCGCCGGGAAGCCGAGGCCGGCGCCGATCAGCGCGAGGACGACGGCGCCGATCGCCTGCGCGAGCAAGAGCGCGCGGAAGCGGCGCCGCACGTCCCCGAAGCGCATCAGCACGAACACGGTCGTGAGCAGTCCGAGTGAGTTGGCGGCGTTCGCGAAGCCGAGGTCCGCCGCGGAGCCGTGATACACCTCGCGGATCAAGAGCGGCACCGTGACGATGTACGAGCCCATGAAGCACAAACCCATCGCGGCGTTCTGCAGCACGACGAGCCGCATCTCGCGCGAAGCGAACACCGTGCGCGCCCCCTCCGCCACCGACGCGACCATGTCGCGCAGCCAGTGCGCGTCGTCTGCGCGCGGGTGCGGCACGGTGCGAATGCGCGAGAGCGCGACGGCGCCGAGGCCGAGCGCGGCGATCTGCAGCGCGAAGATCGGCAGCGGCCCGAAGGCGTCCGCGCGCGACGCGACGAGAAAGCCGGCGATCTGCGCGCCGAACTGCACGAAGCTCGCGCGCACGACGGTGTGCTGGATGCCCGTCTCGGCGACGTCGTTCAAGAGCGCGTCGCGCGACGGAGTCACGAACGCCTGCGCGAGCCCCATCGCGACCGCGTAGCCGAGCATCGCGGCGAAGCGCAGCCCGCCGCTCGCGACCAGCGCGGCGAGCAGCAGCGGCGGTGCGACCGCGAAGGCCTGGGCCGACACCGCGATGCGTCGCCCGCCGAAGTGGTCGGCCAGGCTTCCGCCCACGAGGATGAGCAAGGTCGCGGGAACTAGCATCGCCATCTGCGCGACGCCGACCATGCGAGGTGACTCGTGCAGCACGATCGTCACGAGCCACGAGAACAGCACCGAGTGGATTCCGAAGGCGAGAAACCACGAGCTCGTGCCGAGCAGATAGAGCCGGAGCGGCCTCAGCTCAGCCCGCCAGTGACTTGTAAGTCGCGAGCACGATCATGCCGCCGCGTACGTCGCCCATCATGTCGGGCGCCATCCGGTTCATGACGTAGGCGATGGAGACGCGCGCATCGAGATCGATGATCGCGAGCGAGCCGCCCCACCCGCCCCAGAAGAAGACGTTCGGGTTGGGGCTGAGCGGCATGCTCGGATGCGGCAGGCCGAAGCCCATGCCGAACCGGATCGGGCCGTTCAACACGCGGTCGATGCCGTTCGTCTGCTCCTCGAGCACGCGTCGCACGCCCGCTTCCGACAGGAGTCGCACGCCGTCGACGCTGCCGCCGCAGGCGAGCGCCGAGTGCACGCGCGCGACCGAGCGCGCGTTGCCCACGCCGCCGGCCGCGGGAATCTCCGCTCGCCGCCAACCGCTGGTGCGCGGCTCGCTGCCTTCGAGCGAGCAGCTCTTCATCGTGCGCACGCCGATCGACTCGGGATCGCCCGGCATCCCGCCGAGGCCGACGGGCGGCGGCACGAGCTCCGCGACGCGCACATCGTGTTCGGCGGGCAGGCCGATGTGGAAGTCCGCGCCGAGCGGCCGCGCGATCTCATCGCGGAAGAACGTGCCGATGCTCTTGCCGGTGACTCGCCGGACGATCTCGCCCTGCAGATACCCCTGCGTGATCGCGTGATAGCCGGAGCCCTCGCCCGGCGTCCACCACGGCTTCTGCGCCGCGAGTCGGCCCGCGATGCCGTCCCAGTCGTACAGATCGGTCACGCTGGGCAGCGCCGGATCGAAGCCCGACAGACCCGCGCTGTGACTCATCACGTGCCGCACGAGCACGTCTTGCTTCCCATTCTGCGCGAACTCAGGCCAGTAGCGCGCGACCGGCGCGTTCAGATCGACGGCGCCGCGATCCGCGAGCACCAGCACGCACGTCGCGGCCATCGTCTTCGTGGTCGAGTACACGTTCACGATGGTGTCACGCTGCCAGGCCGCGGCACCCTTCACCGCCTCGCCGGCCCAGAGGTCGACGACGGGTACACCGTCCTTAGTCACGGCGACGCTCGCGCCGACCTCGCTTCCAGCGGCGAAGTTGGCGATGAACGCGTCGCGCACGGGCTCGAACTCGGGCGCGCAGAAGCCTTCGGGTTTCATGCGCGCGAGTCTACCGCGAGCGTGCTTTAGCGGGTTAACGCGCGGCGAAGCCGCGCTGCCCGCACGGCACGCCTACGGCGTGCCTAGCCCAAACCTATGCCGCTTTGCCGCTCGCGACGTCGGCGGCGAGCTGCAGCGCGTCGGCAAGACTCGCGCAGTCGTACGTCGACATACCGCCATCGGACGCGCTCTTCGACCAGCGCTTCGAGCCCATCGAAGCGAGCTGGCTTCCGCCGTGCACGTTCACGATCGCGCGCACGCCGTTGCGCTTGGCGAGGTTGACGGCCGTGGACGCGATCCAGGCAAGATCGGCCTGCGAGGGGACGCCCGGGTTCCGAGTCAGATCGACGATCCAGGTAACCGCGCCCACGCGGCCGGCTTCGCCCATCGCCTTCTCGAGTGCTTCGCGGAACCTCGGCGTGCACAGCGATTGCCAGCCGCCGACGAGCGCGCGCTCCGCGGGGTGAAAGTCGACCGAAATCGTCCCTTCGATGCTGAAGAGCGTCTTTATCGCCACGCGATGAACTCCACGGCTACGACAGATACGCTTGCTCGATCGGCCGCCGCCGGGGCGCCCTTGACCTGGCCCGACTGCGACGCAAGGAGTCACACGCTGGCTTCCCCCATCCTGTTGGCGCCAGCGAGGCGAGCGCGGGGTGGGACACGCGGCGGGCCGCGGCGCCGCGCTCGTGCGCGATCGAGTCAGGTGCCTGCTACACGATCATTTCGCGGTGAGCGGTCTTCGCGCCAACGTGAAGTAGAACGTCGCGCCCTTGCCTGGATCGCTCTCCACCCAGATGCGCCCGCCGTGGCGGTCGATGATGCGTCGCGCGGTCGCGAGGCCGATGCCGGTGCCGGAAAACTCGGAAGCGGCGTGCATGCGCTTGAACGGGCGGAACAAGTGCGCCGCCGCCTTCGCGTCGAAGCCCGCGCCGTCGTCGCGCACGAAATAAGTCGTACCCGCGGGCGCCGGCTCGGCGCCGACCTCGATCGTCGCGCGCTCTAGCTTTCCTGTGAACTTCCACGCGTTGTCGAGCAGGTTCTGGAGCGCGATGCGCACGAGGTTGCCGTCGGCGGACGCGCGCATGCCGGCCTCGATGCGCACGTCCACATCGCGTTCGGGCTCGCGCGCCTGCAACTCGGCGGTGATCTCGCGCGCGATCGCGGACAGGTCGGTGTCGCGCCGCACGAGCTCCGCGGCACTGATGCGCGCGAGGCGGAGCAAGTCGTCGATCAGCTCACCCATGCGCCGCGTGGCGCTGCGCACGCGCTGCAAGTGGTCGCGGCACACGTCGTCGAGCCGGCTCCCGTAGTCCTCGAGAATCGCCAGACTGAAGCCGTCGATCGCACGCAGTGGCGCGCGCAGATCGTGTGACACTGAGTAACTGAACGCTTCCAGCTCCTCGTTCTTGCGCTCGAGCTCGTCGACGAGTTGGGTGCGCGTCTCCGCGAGCTCCTTGGCTGAGCGCGCCTCCGTCCCGTCGGCCTCGCGCTGTATCAGCTCCTCGCGGATGCGCCGGTTCTCGCTCTCCGACTGGCGACGGCGGATCTGGGTGCGCACGCGCGCGCGCAGCACGTCGAACTCGCCCGACTTCGAGATGTAGTCGTCGGCGCCCGCGGCGAGGCCCTCGAGCATCGCATCGCGCCCCTCCACCGCGGTGAGAAGGATCAGCGGAATGTCGCGTACGCCGGGCGCGGCCTTGATGCGCCGGCAGGTCTCTTGTCCGCCGATTCCCGGCATCATGAGGTCGAGCAGAATGCAATCGACCTCCTGAAACGAGAGCAGCTCGAGCGCCTGCTCGCCCGACGGCGCGAGCACGACGTCGTAGCCTTCGCCGCGCAGGAGCGCTGACAGCTCTTCGAGATAGGTGCGACTGTCGTCGACGGCGAGGATCTTCCGCGGGCCGAGCGAGCTCTTCGCGTCCTGACGCGGGGTGTCGCGGCGTCCACGCAGGATCACGCCGAGGCGCGCGAGGATCACCTCGACGTCTTCGTCCTTGCGGACGAATCCGTCGGCGCCCGCCTCTAGCGCGGCCAGCTCGGCGCCGGGGACGCCCGAGGCCGTGAGCAGCAGACACGGGATGGAGCGCAGCGCCACGTCGAGCCGCAGCCGCCGGATCGTGGTCGCGCCGTCGATGCCGGGAAGCACGCCGTCCACCACGATCGCGTTCGGCAGGCGGTCCGCCGCGAGGCGCAATCCCTCCTCGCCCGAGGAGGCGTTGAGGCATTCGTAGCCCTGTGACTCGAGCGCTCGAGTCAGCTCGGCGCGGAAGGTCGGACTGTCATCGATCACGAGCACGGTCGGGCGGCCGAGATTCGGGGCGGCCTGCCGGGCGCGCAGCAGCTCGCGAGCTCTCGCGACCACGTAACCCGAGTCGTAAGGCTTGCCGACGTACTCGTCGGCGCCGGTGCGCAGGCCGCGGATCCGATCTCGGACCTCGGTCTCGCTCGAGAGCACGAGCACCACGGGGTTGTCGCCGCCCTCCGCGGAGCGCAGCTCGGCGAGGAGCTCGATGCCGTCGCCGTCGGGCAGGCGCAGGTCGAGGACGACCACGTCGGGACGCGCGGCCGCGAAACGCGCGCGCGCTTCCGCCGCCGTGCCGCAGAGCTCGGTCTCGAAGCCCGCGGCCTGGAATGCTTCGGCGAGGTCCATGCGCACCGTCAGGCTGTCGTCGACTATCGCGACCCGAGCAGTCATGCAGGCGCCTCCGGGTCCTTCTCTGCGAGCCCCGCGAGCGCTGGGCCGATCTGACTGAGCGGCAGCTCGCGCTCGGCCGCGCCGATCATCGCCGCGGCGCGCGGCATGCCGTAGATCACCGAAGTCCCGGCGTCTTGCGCGATCGTGAGCCCGCCGGCCGCGCGGATCTCGAGCAGACCCGCCGCGCCGTCGCTGCCCATGCCGGTCAAGAGACACGCGACCGAGTTGGCGCCGCACGAGCGCGCGATCGACTCGAAGAGCGCGTCGACCGAGGGCCGGCAGGAGTGGCGCGCAGGGTCGCGAGTGAGTGCCAGCCGGCCGTCTCGGAGCACCATGTGCCGGTCCGGCGGCGCGAGCGCGATGCGACCCGCGAGCGATTCGAGTGACTCGCCGCCCTCCGCGCACGCAGCGCGCCGTCCGGTCTGGCGGTCGAGCCAGTCGGCGAACGACGCGGCGAATGGAGCGTCGATGTGGAGCACGACCAGGACCGGCAGGCGGAAGTGCGCGGGCAGCGCGCACAGGATCTCGAGAATCGCCGCGGGGCCGCCCGTCGACGCCCCGATCGCGACGAGCTCGGCCCGGCGTGCGGGCGGGCGCGGCACCGCCTCCTGAACGGGTGCCCCCACGAGCCCGCGACGCGCGCGCCCGGCGCGTGTGACCACGCGGATGCGCGAGACCAGCTTCAGCGCAGCGGCGTACTTCTGCTCCCAACCGCCCGGCAGCTCGCCGCCCTCCGGCTTGTCGAGCACGTCGACTGCGCCCGCCGCAAGCGCATCGAAGGTCCGGAACACTTCGCCGCGTTTCTGCGACGACGACACGACCAGGATCGGTGTCGGGCAGTGCGCCATGATGTATTCCGTCGCCAAGAACCCGGACATCACGGGCATCAGCAAGTCCATGCTGATCACGTCGGGGCGGAAGCGGTGGCAGAGCTCGACCGCGCGCTTCCCGTTCTCGGCCTCGCCGACGAGCGTCAGCCCGGGATCCGCCGACACGATGCCGCACAGGTGGCGGCGCACGGTCAGCGAGTCTTCGGCGACCAGGACTCGGACCTGGGTCATGCCTGGCTCCGCTCGAGCAGCCGCTCGATGCGCTCGAGGAGCTCGCGTTGATCGAACTCGCTCTTCACGATGTAGCCCTCCGCGCCGGCCGCGCGCCCGCGCTCGCGGTCGTCGGCGGTCGCGCGCGATGTGACGAGGATGGCCGGGATCTCGCGCAGCTCCGGGTCCGCGCGGATGCACTCGATGTACTCGAAGCCGCTCATGCCCGGCATCTCGACGTCGACGAGAAAGAGCGCGTAGCGCTTGGCGCGCGCGAGCACGAGCGCTTCCTCGGCCGAGGTGGCGAGTTCGACTTCGTAGCCCGCGGACTCGAGGATGCTGCGCTCGAGCATGCGCGTCGTGAGTGAGTCGTCGACGACCAGGATCGACGCGCGCGCGCGC
Organism: bacterium; assembly: GCA_041498295.1. Taxonomy (GTDB): domain Bacteria; phylum Myxococcota_A; class UBA9160; order SZUA-336; family SZUA-336; genus VGRW01. The sequence continues at coordinate 22,975 of JBGQIB010000037.1, forward strand.
GGCGCCGCCGAAATAGAAGGTGACTCGAGGCGACTCACGGCGGCGACCAGATTCGCGGGGTCGAGCACGAGCTGTGGGCGGCCCGCGGCGTCCAGCGAGGCGCCTGCGACGACGGCGTCCGCCGGCGCGAGCTCGGGCAGCGGGCGCACCAAGAGTTTGGCCGTGCCGAGCAGCCGATCGATCCCGAATGCCGCCAACGCGGCGCCGCTCGCGACCAGGACGGCGGACGTCGCTGTGCGCTCGCCTTTCGCCTCGCGGCGTAGGCAGCGCGAGAGCGGCGCGAATCCGATCGCGCGCCCTTCGTGAACGATCGCCTCGCCGCTTCCCATGCGCGCGACGTCACCGAGACCCAGGCGGCGCGTCGCGCGCACCGCGTCGAGCGGGATCGCGACCACGATGCCGTCCGTGTCGACGAGCAGCGCGTCGAGCGAGGCGAGCGAGACGGGCACCGACAGCTCGACGGTCGTGCCCTTCCCGGCCTCTGTGCGTAGAGCGACCGCGCCCGCGAGCCGGGCTGCGGCGTCCCGCACCACGTCGAGCCCGACGCCGCGGCCTGCGGCTTCGGTCACCTCGCGCGAAGTGGTGAGCCCGCCGCGCAGCAACAGGCGGATCAGCTCCTCTGCGCCATGCTCGCGTTCCGCGGGCTCGAACAGACCCTTCCTCTCGGCGACACGCCGCACCGCGTCGAGATCGACTCCGCGACCGTCGTCGCGACACAGGAACGTGACGAGGGTCCCGCGGCGCGCGACTTCGATCGACACGCGGCCGACCGCCGGCTTGCCGTGCGCGACTCGCTCGGACTCCGGCTCGATGCCGTGGGCGACCGCGTTGCGCACGAGCTGCACGAGCGCGCCCTGGACGCCGGCGAGCAGCTGCGCGTCGAGGCGCACGTCGCCGCCGCGCACGTCGAGCTCGACGCGTCGGCCTGCGAGCTGCGCACTGTCGCGCGCGACGCGCGCCAGCGGCGCGAACAGCGCACTCACCGGCACGAGGCGCAGCCGCTCGGCGGCTTCCCTCGCCGCGTCCATGTCGCGCTCCATCTGGTCGACGCTTCCTGAGAGCACGCGCTCGAACACGCCGAGGACTTCGCGCAGCTCCGCGGCGAGTGACTGCGCCTTCGAAGGCGACGAGCCGGGCCAGCCGCGCTTCTCGGCGCCGGAGCGCGCGGGGAGATGGTCCGCGATGAGATCGACGATGCGCCGCGCTCGCTCGAGCGAGCCGATCGAGCCGCGCACGCGCCCGAGCTGCACGCTCGCCTCAGCGATGCCGTTCTGCAAGGCCTCGAGCTCCGCGACCTCGGGGCGCGGAGCGTGAAGTGACTCGTCCGGGTGCGCGCGTTTCGCGCTCGGACTCGAGTCGGCCTCGTCCGGCGGCGGGAGCTGGGCGACGCACGCGCCGATCTGATCCACTTGCTGCAGGATCGCGTCGACGAGCTCCCGCGGCGCGCCCGACTTCTGCTCACGCAGGGGCGCGAGGGCGTCCTCGACCCCGTGCGCGAGCTCGGCGATCCCGGGCTGCCTCACCACCCGCGCCGCGCCCTTCAGGGTATGCGCGAGCCGCAACAGCTTGGGAACGAGGTCGTCGGGTAGGGGCTCGCGCTCGAGATCGAGAGCGCCCTGTCCTAGCTGCTCACAGAGCTCGCGCGCCTCGACGCGGAAATACCTGTACGGGTCGCGGGTCATCTCACGCCGCGGCGCTGGGCTGGATCAGCCGCAAGAGAGCCTTCGAGAGGCGCGCGATCTGCGACGCGGTCTGGAGCACCGCGCCCGAGCTCATTTCGTTCTCGCGCGTGGCCTGCGCCACGCTCGCAATCGCGAGATTCACCTGCTCCGCCGCGCTGGACTGTTGCTTGGTCGAGAGCTCGATCTCGCGCGCAGCTTCCGTCGTGGTGACCACGAGGCCGGCGATCTGTTTGAACGCCCTCGCCACGTCGCTGAATTGTCGCGAGCCCACGTCGACGGCCTTCGACCCGCCCTCCGTCGCCATCACCGTCGTGTTCACCGCGCTGCGCACGTCCTCGATCAGCGCTCGGATCTCCTTCGTGGAGCCGGCCACGCGATCGGCGAGCTTGCGGATCTCGTCCGCGACGACGGCGAAGCGCGCGCCCGCCTCGCCCGCACCCACCGCTTCGATGGTCGCGTTGATCGCGAGGATGTTCGTCTGTTCCGCGAGCTCAGAGACGATGTCGAGCACCGCGCCGATCTGCTGCGACTTCTTGCCGAGATCGAGCATGTGCTCGACGACCAGGTCGACCTGCTCGCGAATCGCGGTGATCGACGCGTGCGCGCCGTTGACGGTCGTCTCACCCACGCCCGCCGAGCGTGACGTCTCGTCCGCGATGCCCGCGACGCGCTGCGAGCTCTCGGCGATCTGGCGCGAGGTCGCGAGAAACTCGCTGATGGTCGTGCTGATCTGGTTCATCGCGGTGACCTGCTCCCTCGCGCCGGTCACCTGCTGATTCGCCGCAGCCTGAAGCTCGGCGGACGAGCCCTCCATGCTCTGGATCGCCGAGCCCACCTCCCGGGTGACGCCGCGCGTAATCAGGATCCCGGCAACGCTGACCAGGACCAGACACACAAGTGTGCCGACGGTGATCGTCGCCCGCGCCACACTCGAGGCCTCCGTCATCTCCTGAGCGCGCACCGCCAAGAGGTCGCGCTCCTCCTGCTCAATGCTCGCGAAGACGCGCCGCACCTCGTTCATCAGGCGCCGGCCTTCGCCGCCACGAACGAGCTTCGCGGCGGCTTCGAAGCCCGAGTCGCGCCGCGTCGTCACGTTGTTGTCCATCGACGCGAGCTTCTGCGCGATGCTTTGCTCGACTTCCGCGATCCGATCCTGCTGCCTCGGATTGTCCGACGTGAGCCGCCGCAACTCGGAGACCTCGGCGGCAACGTGAGATTCGACTCCCGTGTAGGACTCGAGCCCGCGCGGGTCTCCGGTGATCATGTAGACGCGCTGCTCGCTCTCGGCTTCCGTGACGAGGTTGAGGATTCGCGCGCTGGAGTTCAGAACGTCATGGGTGTGAGTCACCCATTGGTTCGCCTCCAGGAGAGACTGGATCGCCCGGTACGACGCGGCGCCCACGACGACCAGCAAGATCCACGACAGCGCGAACCCGGCGGCCAACTTTCTTCCGAACGTCCACATCTCAGCGCTCCTCGCGGCGCGTCACTTCACGGACGCGCCGCTCGATCGCGTCGACTACCGCGGGTATGTCGACGACGGTAACCAGTGTCTCACCGAGCTGTACTGCGCCGCGCACGCACGCGCGCGCGGACTCGCTCGTGGGGCCGTGCAGCTCGCCGCTCGACACGCGTCGCTGCCCGTCGAACGCATCGAACGCGAGCCCGATCCGGCCGCGCGCGGCCAGCACGATCCAGCTTGCGCGCGTCCCGCTGCCTCGGTGCAAGATCGCGCCGAGGTCGTACACGGGGACGACGACGCCCCGGATGCCAGTGACTCCGAGCAACTCGGAGAGCGCGGTCGGAACGGCGACGATGCGCGCATCCGCGACCAGACCCGCGAGCTCGCGGAGCGGCAGCAGGTACGGCTCTCGGGCGGCGCGCACCGCGAGGAGCGCGACGTCCTCGCTCGAACGCGCGCGGAACGGCTCGGCGAAGGCGCGGTCGAAATCGCGGCGCAGTGCGCCGGCCGTAGTGCTCATGGCCGACCGCCGCTGGCCACGAGCTCCGAGCGACACAGGGCGACGAGCGCATCGCGGCTGAAGCCGCCGCCGAAGAGCAGCATGCGCGAAGCGTCCTCCCGCCGCAGGAGAATCAGCGCCTGCCCGAGCTCTCGGCGCGCGCCGTCGCGATCACCGTGCCGGCGCGCGAGCAGGCCGAGATGCAGGCGCGGCATCGCGAAGCCGGGATCGAGATACACCGCGATGCGGTCGTGCTCGAGCGCGCCCGAGCGATCGGCAACTCCCTCGCGGCAGAGCGCGAGCAGGTAGTGAGCGCCCGCGGAGAGGTCGTCGACGGCGAGTAGCTCGAGACAAGCCTTTTCGGCGGCGGAGACCGCGCCGCTGTGCGTGAGCAGCACCGCGCGCAGGAGAAGCGCGTCCGGATCACGCGCGAACTCGGGCGGCAGCGCATCCACTAGCGCGAGCGCATCGCCGTAGCGCTCGCTGCGCAGGAACTCGACCGCGCGCCCGACGTCCGCGCGAGCCGGCGTATTCGCCGTGACACCGGCAGGTGTCAGGCGCGGCGCGGCGGCCAGACTGCGAACGCGCTCCGAGGCGCGGTGGATCGCGTCGACCCAGCTGTCCGACGCCCCGGCGATCGCCGCGAGCGGCTCGACCGAAGCCACGGACGCCGTTGCGCGCGCCAGCGCAGGCGGGCAACGATCGAGCGCGTCACGGCGCTGATAGTAGAACGTGCCGTGCGTGTGGCGGAGGTGGAAATCGCGCGACAGCCCGCGCAGGTTTTCGGCGTGGCCGAGGAAGAGGTATCCGCCGGGTACGAGCGCGCGACTCGCACGCTCGACCGCGGCGATCGCGGCCTCCGGCGTGAAGTACATGAGGACGTTCCGAAAGAACACCACGTCGTAGCTCTCGCTCTGCCACAGCTCGGTGTCGTCGGCGGCGAGATTCCGCTCGTCGAACTGCACGGAGCGGCGGACGGACTCGTCGAGGACGGCCTCGAGGTCAACCTGCTTGAACCACTTCTCCTGCGCTTCCGGCGGTGTCTCGCGCAGCGCCCAGCGCGTGAAGCGCCCCTTCCGCGCACGTCCGAGCGCGCCCGGATTGAGATCGACGCCGCGGATGACGACGCGCGTCGGCACGATCCCGGCGTCGCGTACGAGCATCGAGACCGAATACGGCTCCTCGCCGGACGCGCAGCCCGCCGAGAGGATCCGGACCGGGGCTCGGCCGCCGCGCGCCGCGAGTCGCTCTGGCAGGATGAGCTCGCGCAGCGCGTGAAACTGCTCGACGTTGCGAAAGAAATATGTCTCGCCGACGGTCAGCTCGCGCGCCAACGCCGCGACTTCGTCGCGCTCACTCTGGCTCTCGAGGCGCGCGAGATATACCCCCGCGCCGCAGCGGCACGCGTCGAGCCTGCGGGCGAGCGCTTCACCGAGCGTCCCGAGCTTCGCGTCGTCGAACCAGAGACCCATCCGCCGCGCCACCGCAGCGCGAAAACCGAGCACGTCGTCGTGAGCGAGAGCAGGACTCAAGCGCCGACCCCGACGCTGTCACTCACGATCTGGGCGCTCCGCAACACGACGAGAAGCTCCGCGTCGAGGCGACCGACCGCGGAGATCAGGCCTTCGTCGATCTCGGACAGGAGCGACGGCAGCGCGTTCAGCGCCGCCCGAGAAAGCGCGCGCACGACGAGCACCGCATCGACCGCGAGCGCGACGCTTCGCGCGCCGGCGCGCAGGGTCACGAAGCGCGTTGCCTCGGATGCGGTCCCGCCGATGAGCCGCGCCGCGTCGACGACGGGAATCGGCTCGCCGCGCACGAGCGCGAGGCCGAGCACGAACAGCGGCGCGCTCCCGATGGGCTCGATGGGCAGCGGACGCATGGTCTCGACGACGTGCTCGAGCGGCAGCGCGATCTGGATGCCGCGACTGCGGCAGACCAGCACGTGCTCGCTGCCCGAGTCGATCGCCATACTCACTCATTCGAGCAAGGCGGCTCCACCCTTTAGCTTTTCAGCTGCACAATCGGGAGCAGGCAACGGAAGTCGAGTGACTCAGTGATAGAGTGAAATCACTGCTACACGTTGCGCACGTATTCGAAGTCGAGCGGCTGGCCGTCGATCTTGTGTGTCGGCGCGGCGAGCCAGTTCGCGCACTGGCCGCGCGCGAGGATGGGACCGTCCTGAAGCGCTTCGAGCCACGCTAAGTCGGTCACTCCCGGAAGATGTGCCGAGACCGCGGACGCCGTCACCGCCCGCCGCCCATCGGGCAGCCAGGGTGAGTCGGCGAATGGCCCGATCTTCCGGTTGAAGCGCGGGCTCGGAAGCGACAATCGGTAGGACAAGCCCGCGCTCGCGAGCGCCTGATTCCAGTGACCCAGCGATTTCTCACACTCGCGCGTGTAGGCGTCCTGCAGGAGCGCGTTGATCGCGCGGCGCGCGGGCACGTCCTGGAGCTCGACTTCCCCGTCGGGTCTCGGGCGCTCGACGCCGTACGCTCCGTCCAGCAGGCTGTGGTCGTCGTAGACGCCGGCCTTCGACTCCTGATAGCGGCCCTTCAAGCCGTTGGCGAAGTAAGTCGCCGCATTCGACGAGTCGGGGCTGCCGAACAGGTCGAGGCTCTCGCTGTACCAGTGATTGATGAAGCGCTGCAAGAGCGGGAGCTCGATGCCGCCTTGCGCGCGCGCGTCCTCGTTCGGGTCGCGCTTCATGAGCTCGGCGGTGCGCGCGACGATTCGGCGAATTCCGCCCTCGCCGACCGAGAGATGGTGCGCCTCCTCCGTCAACATGAAGCGGCAGGTGCGCGAGAGCGGATCGAAGCCCGACTCGGCGAGCGAGGCGAGCTGATACTTGCCGTCGCGATCGGTGAACGTCGCGAAGCAGAAGAAGTCGAGCCACGTCGCGATCGGGCGATTGAACGCTCCGAGGATGCGCGGGTGGTCGGGCTCGCCGCTCTGGCGCGCGAGCAGCGCCTCGGCCTCTTCGCGACCATCACGGCCGAAGTGACTGAAGAGAAGATACACCATCGCCCAGAGGTGCCGCGCCTCCTCGACGTTCACCTGAAGCAGGTTGCGCAGGTCGTAGAGCGAAGGAGCGCGCGCGCCGAGCAGGCGCTGTTGCTCGACGCTCGCGGGCTCCGTGTCGCCCTGAGTCACGATCAGGCGGCGCAGCGCGGCGCGGTGCTCGCCGGGCACTTGCTGCCACGCGGGCCGGCCCGCCGCGTCGCCGAACGAGATCGCGCGGCCCGGCTCCGCCGGCGCGAGGAAGATGCCCCAGCGGTACTCCGGCATGCGCACGTAGTCGTAGTGCGCCCAGCCCTCGCGATCGACGCCGACCGCGGTGCGCAGGTAGATCTGGTCGCGCTGCAGGCCGTCGGGGCCGCGTTCTTCCCACCAGCGCAGGAAAGCCGGCTGCCAGCTCTCGAGGGCGCGACGCAATTTGGTGTCGCTCGCCAGGTCGACGTTGTTCGGGATGCGCGCGTCGAGGTCGATCGTCATGTGCGGTTCCAATCGAACTTCGCGCGCTCCGGCCGGCCGTACGCCTTCAGCGCGCCGTCGGGGCCGGCGGCGTTGGGGCGCTGGAAGATCCAGTTCTGCCAGGCGGAGAGGCGCGCGAAGATCTTGGTCTCGAGCGTCTCGGGTCCCGCGTAGCGCAGGCTCGCCTCGAGTCCGGTGAGCGCGTCGGGCGAGAAGCTGGCGCGCTCCTCGATCACGACGCGCAGTGAGTCGTCCCAGTCGATCGCGTCCAGCACCTCGGTGACGAGGCCGAGCTCGAGCGCGCACTCGGCGTCGAGCGGGCCGGTCGCGGCGCGCAGCTTCTCGATCCTCTCGGGCGCGCGCAGGAAGCGCGTCTCGAGCCGAGTCAGTCCGTTGCCCATGCGGTAGGCGCCGAAGTTCGCGTGCGTGAGCTCGAGGACGGGGGACGGGTCTGCGTCGCGCAGGAGATAGATGCGATCGGCCGCGAGCGCGAGCTCGAGAAGTGGGCCGACGAGACATGCGCCTGCGTCGGCCAGCGCGAAGCTCGAGCGCGCGGAGTTCTCGAGCCGCTTCAGCACGCGTGCCCAGGCCGCGCGCACTTCGCGCGCCAGCCAGCCGTCGCTCGCGAGCGCGCGGTCGAGCGCGCGCGCATGCTCGGCGTCGCCCTGCGCGCGCAGCAGCCAGAGGCCGAGCTCGGTGTGGTGGAAGCGCAGGCGCAGGAGCGCGTCGTCGAGCTCACGCGCCAGCCGCAGCATCTCGAGAAGACCCCCGTCCGGAGTCAGCAACCGGATCTCCGCCACGCGCCGCTCCGGGTCGAGGCTCACGTGGACATGCCGGTATCGAATCTCTCGCGCCGTCACGTCTGGATCGAGTGACTCGAGGCGGACGCCGCGCACGGCGCCGTTCACCGGCGCGCCGGCGAGCGCGCTCGCAATCTCTCGCTCGACGAGCGCACGGAACTCACTCGGTACGGCGGTCGCGTCGATCAATCCCCACTCGAGCGCGCGCGGCGCGCGCACGCCCTCTTCGAGGGTGCAGAACACGTCGGCCTGGTCTCGGCGCACGCCGCGCTTGTCGACGAGCCGAGTGAGTCCGCCGGTGCCGGGCAGGACCGCGAGCAGCGGGAGCTCCGGTAAGCTCACGGCCGCGCGCCGGTCGTCCACGAGCAGGATGCGTTCGCAGGCGAGCGCGAGCTCATAACCGCCGCCGCTCGCCGTGCCCGCGAGCGCCGCGATCCAGCGCTGGCCCGCGCGGGTCGCGTCTTCGATCTCGAGCCGCGTCTCGTTCGTGAGCTTGCAGAAGTTCACCTTCAGCGGGTGCGACGAACGCGCGAGCATCGCGATGTTCGCGCCCGCGCAAAACACGTCGGCGAGCGCGCTCTCCAACACCACGCAGCGCACCTCGGGATGCTCGAAGCGCAGGCGCGTGACCGCGTCGCGCAACTCGAGGTCCACTCCCAAGTCGTAGCTGTTGCGTTTCAGTGTCACTCCGTCGAAGAGTGCGCCGTTCTCGTCGACGGCGAGCACGAGCCGCGCGACAGCGCCATCCACTGCGAGCCGCCAGTGGCGATAGTGCTCCGGCGACGTCTCGAGCGTGCGCGGCACGCCGTCGTTCGTCCCGCTCACGGCGCCTTCTCGCGCAGCAGGTGACGGCGGATCTTGCCCGTCGCGGTCTTCGGCAGCTCGTCGACGAAATCCACGCGCCGAGGATACTTGTGCGGCGCGCTCTTTGCCTTCACGAAGTCCTGGAGCTCGCGCGCGAGCCGGTCGCTCGGCTGCGCGCCGGCGGCAAGGACGACGAAGGCGCGCGCCTTGGTGAGCCCGTGCTCGTCGACCTGCCCGACGACTGCGGCCTCGAGCACGGCGGGGTGCGCGGCGAGCACGGCTTCGACCTCGACCGGCGAGACGTAGAGGCCACTCACCTTCATGAGGTCGTCGCTGCGCCCCACGTGCCAGTAGAATCCGTCTGCGTCGCGGCGATAGCTGTCGCCGGTGCGCAGCCAACCGGGCGCGAACATGGTGCGCGCGGTCTCCTCGGGCCGCGCGTGATACGCGCGCGCCGCGCTCTCGCCGCGCGCGAGCAGCGTGCCGATCTCCCCGTCCGGGACGTCGCGCCCTTCGCCGTCGACGATGCGCGCTTCGTAGCCGGGCACCGGCAGTCCGCTCGAGCCCGCGCGCGCCGCACCGGCGCGGTTCGACAGGAAGATGTGCAGCATCTCCGTACTGCCCAGGCCGTCGAGGATCTCGACACCAAAGCGTGTCAGCCAGCGCTCGTAGAGCGCGGCCGGCAGCGCCTCGCCGGCAGAGACACAGACGCGCACTCGGCCCAGGCTCGTGGGCAGCGCGGGATGCGCGAGCATCGCCGCGTACAGCGTCGGCACGCCGAAGAACAAGGTAGGCTGCTCTCGCGCGAGCAGCGCGAAGACCGCTTCCGGGGTCGCGCGCTCGGGCAAGAGCACGACTTCGGCGCCGAGCGCGAGCGGGAACGTGAGCGAGTTGCCGAGTCCGTAGGCGAAGTAGAGCTTCGCGGCCGAGAGGAGGCGATCGCCCGGCCCGAGCCCGAGCACCCCGCGCGCGTAACACTCGGCGGTGACGGCCAGGTCGACGTGTCGATGCACGACGCCCTTCGGCTCGCCAGTCGTGCCCGACGTGTACAGATAGAACGCAGGCTCGCTCGCCCGAGTGCGCGCAGACTCCGGCTCGGCGCCGAGCTCGACGCCCTCGAAGCTCGATTCGTTCGCGGCGATCCGATGCGCACCCTCGGGATAGAGATCCGCGTCCGCGAGCTCCGCAGGCAGCGCGCGGTCGACGACAACGGCGCGAACGGCCGCGTCGCGCGCGATGAACGCGACGTCGGCCGGCGGAAGCAGAGTCGAGATCGGGACCGGCACGAAACCACCGCGAAGCGCCCCAGTGAACGCAGCGATGAAGCACGGTGTGTCGCGCGCCATGATGAGGACGCGCTCACAGACTGAGATTCCAGCCGCTTCTAGATTTGCTTGAACCGCCAACGCGCTCGCGACGAGCGACTCACCACTCGTCACGACACCGCCGCAGCGGATCACCGGCTCGATGCCTCGTCGCGCGGCCGCCGCGAGCAGCTCGACGCCCGCGTTGTACGGCGCGTCGTCACCGGGGATCAGCATCGACCGACTCTACCAGATTGACTTCACGCGGCTCGGGGCGGTCCTCGCCGCGCTCGGTCATGCCGAATCCGCGCACTCGGCCGCGTCGTAGCTCTCTCGTCCCGCGGCGTGACCGCGGAGGAGGACCCATGCGCAGCATCACCGCGACTTCGCTCTGTCTCACGCTCGCCGCGCTCCTGACGACGTCCGCCGGCGCCGGCATGGGCTCGGGCATGGGCGGCAAGGACGACCACCACCAGAACCACGAGCCGCGACTCCTCGTCGCGTTCGGGTCGATGTACGGCGTCGATGGACCGTTCGTCGGCGACGCGAACAAGGTCCGTGGCGTACAGGGAGACGAGCTCCCCTGGGCAGTCGCGAGGTCCGCGAAGGGGTTTCTCACGACCTCGGGGCATCTCGTCATCGCCGTGAAGGGCCTGGTCTTCAAGGACGATCCGTCGGTGCCCGCGGAAATTCGCGGCACGAACGACGAGACCGAGTTCCGCGGGCTCGTGAGCTGCCTGACCGAAGACGGCAGCTCGGTCGTCGAGTCGAACGTAGTGACTCAGGGCTTCCCCGCGAACACGCGCGGAGACTCGTTCATCAACGCGCGCGTCGTTCTGCCGAACCCCTGCGTCGCGCCGATCGTGATGGTGCTTGCGGGCTCCGAGGACAAGTGGTTCGCGATGACCGGCTTCGAGAGCGAAGGGAACTAGGACCAAGGTTGCGCCGAGCGCCTCGAGCGACGCAATCGCGGCACGCATCAGCCGCTCCTATTCGCTCGCGGCGCTCGGTCTGGTCTTACTGACTACGTTCGCCTGCGGCTCACTGCGCGCGCCTACGGCGCTTGCGGGCTCGGCTCGGGGCGGCCCTCGCCTCGCCCGGTGCTCGACGCGCCGTAAGAGCTCGAGTTAGCGAATCGCGACCAAGCCGGCGTGGGTCACGGAAGCCAAAAGGCGTCCGTCGCGGGCGAACAGGCGCCGGTGACCGAGCGCTCGGCCGCCGCGACTGACGTCACAGATCGCGTCGAGGAGCAG
>JBGQIB010000038.1:0-33593 GCA_041498295.1 bacterium
CCGCGAGCGCGGAGTGACTCGCTTCGTCGCCGACACGCTCTTCGGCAACCGAGCGATGCTCCGCGTCTTCGCCGATGCCGGCTTCGAGCTCGAGCGAGATGCGGAGGCCGGCGTGGTCCACGTGCGCTTCCCGGTCGGCGAGACGCCGCGCGCCGAGCTCGCGCACGAGCTTCGCGAGCACCACGCGGAAGCGCGCTCGATCGCACGAATTCTGGCGCCGAGGAGCGTGCTCATCGCCGGCGAGCTCGCGGCCGATCCCGAGCGCCTCAGTCGCTTCGCGGGCGCGCTCTACACGGATCTGCGTGGGGCGCCGAACGACGTCGATCTCGTCCTCTACGCCGGGCGTGCCGCCGAGCTCCCGCCGCTCGTCGCATCCCTCGCCGCTTCGGGCGCGCACGCGCTCGTCGTTGGCAGGCTCGCCGAGGAACCCCAGGGTGCGGAGCTCGCCGTGTTCGATCGAGAGCTGCGCGTCGCGGTGCGCCACAGCGGGATGCGTCTGATCGGCCCGGCGTCGCAAGGGGTCATCAACACGGACCCGGCGGTCTCGCTCGTCGCCACACGCGGCGTTGCTGCGCCGGCGCGCGGCGGAGTCGCGCTCGCGTGCGACGCCTCGGCCACGGGTCACGACGCACTCGCGGAGGCGCTCTCCGCCGGCGTCGGACTGTCGAGCTACGTGTCACTCGGGCGGCGCGCGGACGTCTCGGCGAACGATCTCCTGCAGTTCTGGCAGGACGACGCGGAGACGCGCTCGATCGCGCTGGCCGTCGGCAGCGTCGGAAATCGGCTCAAGTTCGAGCGCATCGCCGCGAGTGTCTCCGCTGCGAAGCCCGTCATCGCGCTCGCGAGCGGTAATATCGAGCTGGACGGGATGTTCGCGCGCGCGGGAGTAGCGCTGGCGCGCACCTCTAAGGAGTTGCTCGAGCGCGCGCGCGAACGCGCGTCCTAGCCGAGCTCACTTCGCCTTGCTGACCAGCTCGGCGATCGCGTCGAGATCCTGCGCGAGAGCGAGGATCACATCGTCCAGCGAGATGACGCCGACGAGCTCACGCTGCTCGTTGACGACCGCCACACGGCGAATCGCGAGATCGCGCATGAGACCGAGCGCGGCGATCGCGTCGCAGGACTCCGCCACGAAGATCGGCTGATCCGACATCGCTTCGGTGACGCTGAGCTCGTCCGGGTCCGATCCCGCCGCAATCACTCGCACGACCAAGTCGCGGTCGGTCAGCACTCCAAGCGGCCGCCGTTCCTCCGTGACGATCACGGCGCCCACGCCCGAGTCACGCATCAGTCGAGCGGCTTCCGCGCAGGTCGCGCTCGGCTCGATCGTCTCTGGTTTTCGCTGAATCAAGCCTCCGACGTTCATGACTTCCTCAACGCTTCGTGGGAGCCGACGGCGCCTGCTTTTGGATCGACTTCAGATAAGTCACCAGCGACGCCAGCTTGTCGCGAACCTCGATCTCGTGTTGCGCGCCGGCGCTCTCGGTCGAGAAGACGTGGCCCCAGAGCGGCATGTTCGCTGGTCCGTGCGCGCGGACTCGGCGCCGCCCGTCGATCACCTCGCGCATCTCGGCCTCGGGGAAGACGCCGCCGCGGCGCATCGCGATCGTCGTCAGATCGGCGGGCGCCACACGCAGCTCTTCCGCGAGCGCGCCGTCTCCATGGCCGCGGATACCGTGACAGACCATGCAGTACTGCTCGTACAGGTTGTGACCCGCCTGGGCTTCCGTCGATTCTTCGCCGGCGGCGAGAGGTGCCCCGGCGAACGCCAGCGCCAGCACGACGCCGGCGGCGCGGAGCGGTGTTGTCCTTCGATCCATTGCAGCGTCTCCCCTTCGACGGCGCTCACGATGTGCAACGCACGTGCCTGCGCTCGCGCGACTCCGGACGCTCCGGCGGCGTGGCGTTCCGCCGCACGAGCTCGTGCGGCGGGGCGGCGAGTCACAGACGCAGGCGCACCGCGGTGAGCTTGTACTCGGGGCAGTGAGAGTCCGGGTCGCGCCACGGCCCGGTCACGCGATTCGCATGAGTCTCCGGGAAATGAAACGAGAGGAAGAGCGTTCCGGGAGTCATGCGCTCGCTGAGAAGAGCGCGCGCCCGGCAGCTCCCCCAACGGCTCTCGATTTCGACGTCGGCTGCTTCGCGAACTCCCTCGCGCCGGGCGTCGGCGGGGTGGATCTCGAGCCAATCGCGAGGCGCGAGTTCGAGACTCGCCGTGCGGCGTGTCATCGTCCCCACGTTGTAGTGCTGGAGCACGCGGCCCGTGATCAGCCGATACGGGAAGCCGGCGACGTCGCTCTCGGGGCTCGGAGCGAAGTCCGCGTAGCCGAGACGCGCTCGACCGCGCGCGAACCCTCGCTCGTGGAGCCGCGGCGTGCCGGGATGCTCCGAGCTCGGGCAGGGCCACTGGAGCCCGCCGCCCTCCAGTCGCCGGTATGAGACACCCCCGAACAGATCCGGCGCCGCGCGCGCGACTTCCTCCATGACACACTCGGGTGTCGCGTAGTCCCAGCCGCAGCCGAGCGCGTTCGCGACGTCGCGAATCACTTCCCAGTCCGCGCGCGCCTCGCCGGGCGGCGCCACGGCCGCGCGCACGCGCTGGATGCGGCGCTCCGCGTTCGTGAAGGTGCCCTCCTGCTCGAGCCAGCCCGCGGCCGGCAACACGAGCTCCGCGAAGGCCGTCGTCTCGGATGGAAAGATCTCCTGAACGACGAGAAACTCGAGCTTCGAGAGCGCCTCCTCCACGCGCCGTTGGTCTGGATCGCTCTGCGCGATGTCCTCGCCTTGAATCCAGAGCGCACGCAGCGAGCCGGCCCGAGCGTCCTCGAGCATCTCGGGGATCGTCCGGCCCCGTGTCACTGGCGGCAGGCCGCCCCAGAGAGCTCCGAAGTGCGCACGCACGTCGCCGGCGTCGAGCGGCTGGTAGCCTGGAAACGAGTCCGGCGCACCGCCCATGTCGGCGTTTCCTTGGACGTTGTTCTGGCCGCGCAGCGGCAGGAGGCCAGCGCCGGCGCGGCCCACGCTGCCCGTGAGGAGCGCGAGGTTGCAGAGCGCGCGCACCGACGCGGTTCCCTGCGTGAGCTCCGAGGTGCCGAGACCCGAGACGAACAGCGTCGGCCCTGCGGCGGCGATCAGCTTGGCTGCGGCAGCAAGCGCGGCGACCGAGACACCGGAAACCCGACTCGCGCTCTCGAGCGCCGGCGGCAGGACCCCCGCGGCGAGTGACTCGAGACCTTCAGTTCGGATCGCGAGATACTCGCGGTCGACGGAGCCGGCCGAGAGCAGGAGGCCGGACAGCGCGTTGAGCACGGCGACGTTGGCCCCGGGGCGGACCGGCAGGAAGACGTCGGCGAGCTCGGCCAGATCGATCCGGCGCGGGTCGATCACCAGCAAGCGCGCGCCGCGCCGCACTGCCTGGACGATGCGCGCGCCGATCACCGGGTGCGCCTCCGAAGGGTTCGCGCCCACGACCGCGATGAGTCGCGCGCATTCGATGTCGTCGTAGCAGGCCGTCGCCGCGCCGACGCCGAGCGCGTCGTGCAGGGCACGCGCCGTCGACGCGTGACAGACGCGCGCGCAGCAGTCGACGTTGTTCGTGCCGATTCGGCTGCGGAACAGCTTCTGCAGGAGATACGCGGCCTCGTTCGTGGAGCGCGACGACGTGAGCGCGCCGAGGGCGTCGGCCCCGTGCTCGGCGCGAATCGCCTCGAGGCGGTCCGCCGCGAGCGCGATGGCTTCGGCCCACGAGATCGGCTCCAGCCGGCCTCCGACGCGCAGGAGCGGCCGAGTGAGTCGCTCCCCGGACTCGCGCCAACCGTGCGCGTAGCGGCCCTTCGCGCACAGGTGGCCCGCGTTCACCGCCGCGTCGGGGACGCCGCGGATGCGGCGCACCGCGCCCGCCTCGGACTCGATCTCCACCTGGCAGCCCACGCCGCAGTAGCCGCAGGTCGAGCGGACGCTGCGGGTCTCGCCGCGAGCTGCCGCTCGGTCGACGTCGAAGAGCGCGCCGGTCGGACACACCTCGACGCACGCGCCGCACGAAGTGCACGGGCTGGTCTCGAAACGCTCGTCCGTCCCGAACACGAGCTCCGTGTCTGCGCCGCGCGCCGCGATCGCGTAGACGTTCGCTCCCTGCACGTCTTCGCACACGTGGAGGCAGCGGCGACACGCGATGCACAACGCGGCGCTGAAGCGCAAATACGGATGACTCGTCCGCGGCGCGGCGTCGCGCGGGCTCGAGCTGGCGAGCTCACGAACCGCCGCGCGCAGGCGCTCGAGTGACTCGTTCGACGTGCGTACGCGCATGCCGTCGCCGAGCACCGTATGGCAAGCCGCGACCGGGCGTGGCGCGCCCTGGACGTCGACCAGGCAGACGCGGCAGCCGCCGTCGGGCGCATGACCCGGGAGATGACAGACGGTCGGTATCTCGATCCCGAGGCGCCGTGCCGCGGACAGGATCGTCTCGTCCGGCGTGGGCTGGAGGCTGCGTCCGTCGATCTCGGCGGTCGCGCCGCTCATCTCGCGGCGCGGGCCGGATCGAGCGCGAGCATGATCCTCCGGATCGGGCCCGGAATGTTCTGTCCGAATGGACACAGGCTCGCGGCGGAGATCACGTCGAGTAACTCGAGCGTGCGCGCGCGCTCTCCAGCGCGCGCGAGCGCGAGCGCGCGCCGTGAGCCCATGCGGCACGGCACACACTTGCCGCAAGACTCTTCCGCCATGAACTCGAGCCACCCGAGAGCCAGCGCGCGGAAGTCGGTTTCCTCCGGCAATGCGACCAGCCCGCCGTGCCCGAGCTCGACGCCGCGCGCGCGCATGGAATCCCAGCAGATCGGCACGTCCCACTCGCCGCGGAGGAGGATCGAGCCCATCGGACCTCCGAGCGCTACCGCAGCCGGCCGCTTCGCGCCCGCTGCGCCCTCGACGACGTGCGCGAGCGAGGTCCCGAACTCGACCTCTACGATGCCCGGCCGCTCGAAGCCCGCGTTCAGACTGAGCGCTTTGGTGCCGGGCGACGCGCGCGTACCGAGGGCGCGGTGAGCGTCGGGTCCCGCGCGCGTGATCCAAGCCGCGGTCACAAGTGTCTCCACGTTGTTCACGACCGTCGGGCAGCCGCGCAAGCCGTGCGACGTCGGGTACGGCGGGCGCAGTCTCGGTTCGCCGCGCCTCCCCTCGAGCGCCTCGAGTAGGGCGGTCTCTTCGCCGCACACGTAGCTGCCTTCGCCGCGGACGACGCGCACGTCGAAATCGAACTGGCTTCCGCGAATGGCCCGGCCGAGGAGGCCGGCGCTCGCGGCGTCCGTGATCGCCCGCTCCACGCGCTCGGCGGCGCGCGGGTACTCGGAGCGCACGTACACGATTCCGTGTCGGGCGCCGATCGCGAAGCCGCAGAGGGCCAAGCCCTCGAGCACGGCATGCGGATCGGCTTCCAGCAGGACGCGATCGATGAACGACCCCGGATCACCTTCGTCGCCGTTCGCGATCGCGAACTTCTCTGGGCCCGACGCCTGGGCCGCGGCGCGCCACTTGGCGCCCGTGGGAAAGGCGCCCCCGCCCCGACCGCGCTCACCCGAGGCTTCCAACGCGCGAAGCACGCTCTCGGGTGTGCCCCGGAGCGCGCGCTCGAACCCGAGCCACGCCCCGCCCGAGTGCGCGACGGGCAGCGCGCTGAAGTCTCCGCGTCCGATGCGCTCGGTCACGATCGCGACGCGCGACCGAACCCGGATCTCCGGGAGTGACTCGAGCTCGCGGCGCGCGATTCCCCCCACCGTACGCCGCAGCGCGACCGGGCGGCCGTTCGGCTCGAGCGCGACCGGCGAGCGATCGCAATGGCCGGCGCAGTAGATCCGCCGGCAGGGCCCCTCCTGCTCGAGCGCTGCGCGGAGCAGAACCGCGCCTGCGAGCGCGCACGAGGTTCCCTCGCAAACCCGGAGCGCGCTGCGATCCGCATGGCGGTCCGCGAAGAACGAGTCGAGCGCGCGCGTCTGCGCATCCCCTTTGGCCACTCTGCCGCCGAGTGCAAGCGTCGCTCCAGTGCGGCGAACGCCGGGTGCAGCAGAGCTTGTCGCTGGCGGGGCACAATGACTCACTGATGTGTCCGAGCGCCTCGCCCGGGCGTCGCGGCGCAGAGCCGTCGCCGGCCGTCTAGGTACGCGTGTTGCAGCCGCCGAGGCCATGAGCTGGCCTCCTCGCCGCATCCTCGTGGGCAGCGACTTCTCCGAGAGCTCCGAGGCCGCGCTTCGCGCGGCCGCCGCCCTCGCCCGCCGCGTCGGGGCGAAGCTCGATCTGCTGCACGTGATGCCGGCACATTCCGAGGGGGTGATCGGCTACGAGCCGCTGGACGTGCTCTTGTTTCGCAACGCGCCCGAAGCGCGCGCAGCCGCGCTGACTCGCCTCGGCGCGCTCGCAGGGCGCGTCGCGCCGGAGCTCACACAGGTCCACGTCGTCGAGGGTGAGGCGGTCTCCGAGCTCGTCGCGATGAGAGACCGCCTCGACTTCGACCTCGTCGCGCTCGGCGCCGGATGCTTGCGCAGCATGCGCCGCTTCATTCTCGGCAGCGTCGCCGGGAAGATGCTCGGGCATTCGGGATGTCCGCTGCTGCTGGTCGCCGAGGCGCCGGCGGCGGGCGAGTTCAAGAAGATTCTGATCGCCCAGGAGAACCCGCGCGTCGCTTCGCCGTGGCTCGAGATCGGGCTCCGGCTCGCGCACGACGAGCGCTCGGAGGTCACGCTGCTGCACGTGCTCCCGCCCCGCGGCTACCTCAGCGACTCTCATCACATCGAGCTCGAGCCGCAGCGCGCGCCGGCGCGCTTGTCGGCGCTGCTCGCTCGCATCGATCCGACGGTTCCCGCGCGGGTGATCGTGCGCAGCGGCGAGGCCGGCCACGAGATCGCCTCGGCCGCGCGCGAGCTCGGGGTACACCTGCTGGTGTTGGGCGCCGAGCGCAACCGAATCGACGGAAGCCCGGGACCCGTGGTGAATCGCATCGCGCGCTCGGGGCCGCCCGCGTTTCTGGTGATTTGGCCCGAGCGCGAATCCGACGAGGACTTCGAGGCGGAGTGAGTCAGCCGAGCGCTGCGGCGAGCGCGCCCGCCGCCAGCGTTGCCAGCAGGATGCCTCCACCGTAGCGAGCGAGCCTCGGGCCACCCACGGCGCACGCGAGAACCGCCTTCGCGAGCGTGTTGGAGAGCGCCGAGAGGAGGATCGCGTGCGCCGCCAGCGCTGGAGCGAGAGGCTCGGGGACCAGACGCGCGAGTGACAGCGAGATCGCATCGACGTCCGCCAGCCCGGAGGTCGCCGCGAGCAGGTAGAGGCCGGGCTCGCCGAGCCAGGCGTGGAGCGCGCGCGACAGCACGGAGAGCAGCGCGAGCAGCGCGGCCCAGGCCAGCGCAACGTCGAGCTGGAGCGGGTTGCGCAAGGGGAGTGAGTCGCGCTCCGCTGCGCCGTCCGCGCGCGCGCGTACGAGTAGAGCCGCAGCGACGGGTACGGCGCTGAGCGCAGCGAGCGGCAGTGCAAGCGACCGCAGCAGCTCCGGCGCGACGACCGAGACCAGCACAGCGACGCGCAGCGCCATCATCGCCGCGGCGAGGCCGATGCCCGCGCCGAGAAGCGGAGCGTTCCGCGGATCGCTGCGCGCGGCGCGCCCGAACGCGAGCGTGACCGCCGTCGACGATGTGAGCCCCCCGAGCAGCGCGGTCACGAGCGTTCCACGCCGTGCGCCGAGCAGCTTCACCGCGAGGTATCCCGCGAACGAGACACCCGAGATGAGGAGCACGAGCCAGCCGACCGCACGCGGATTGACCGCCTGATAGGGGCCGAGCGCGCGGTCCGGCAGCCAGGGAATCACGACCGTCGCGACCAACAAGAGCTGAAGCGCCGCGGTCAGCTCGCGCTCGTCGAGCGCGGCGACGAACGCGTGCAGCCGCGTCTTCGAGCTGAGCAGCAGCGCCGTGCCGACCGCGGCGCCCGCCGCCTCCAGCTCGCGCCCCGTCGCCGCGAGCGCGCCCAGCGAAAAGGTCACGAGCAGGGCGACCTCGGTCGTCGCACCGTAGTCTCCAGTCGTGCGCGCGGTCAGGTAGTAGGTGAGTGCCGCGAAGCCGGCGACGCCGACGAAAGCGAAGCCGAGCACCCAGCCCGCGTCGCGGTCGAGTGACCCCACGACTCCGCCCAGCAGCCCGACGAGGCCGAAGGTCCGCATTCCGAGGCTGCGCACTCCCGACTCCACGTCGCGCGTGCGCCAACCGCGCTCCACCCCGACGACGAGGCCGAGCGCCAGCGCGACCGCCAGATGAAGCGCCAGCTCTGGGTCCATCTCGTCCTTCCCGTGAGCACGTGAGCAACGGCCATGCCGCGCGCGCTGGATCGCGGGCCGCGTGAGACCTCCGGGAGGCGGACGAACTGTCTCACATGTGGTCCGCAGCCACATCCACGGGCGCGCCGCGACGCGAAATTCGCTGAACGCGGTGGGAACGCCGCTTGCTCCAGCGGAGTCGCGATCCACGGAGGAAGAAATGCTCAAAGTCGGAGACCTCATGACTCTCGATCCGGTCAGCGTCGAGCCGGACGTCGCGGCCGTCGCGGCCCTGGATCTGATGATCGACCAGGGGATTCGACACCTGCCCGTCGTCGACCGGCGCGACCGGCTGCGCGGAGTGGTGTCACTCGACGACCTGCGCGCCGCGTTCCCGTTCTCCGCCTCACTGACTCGCCCACCTAGTGTCTCGGAGCGCGAGAGCGCGCTCGGCTGCGCGGTCGGAGAGGTGATGACGCACGGGCCGCTGACGGCTCGCGCCGACACGACGCTGTCCGAGGCCGCCGACCTGCTGGCGCGCTTCCACATCGGCTGTCTGCCGGTCGTCGACGGCGCCGGACAGCTGATCGGAATCTTCAGCGAGACCGATGCGCTGCGCGCGCTCGTGGACGGCGAGCCCGCGAAGCGAGGCGCGCCGAGCATGCGCATCCTCGAGCTCGAGCTCCTGGCCTCCGAGCTGCGCGCCGAGCGCGAGCGCATCGGAAAGCAGCTCGAAGACCTGCGGGCTGCGGAGGGCGAGTTCTCCGAAGGTCAGCGCGACCCGGCAATGGACCGCGCCGAGCGGGCGCGCCTGCTCACGGAGATCGCGGTCGACGAGCCGCTCGCCGCGCTCGCGGCGAGCCGGCTCGGCGCGCTCGACCACGCGCTCTCGCGCGCGCAGCGAGGTCGCCTCGGCGTGTGCGAAGATTGCGGACGCGAGATTCCGATCGCGCGTCTGCGCGCGCTCCCGGGCGCGACTCAGTGCATACGCTGCGCGTCGGGCGATCGGCGTGAAGCGGAGGCAGCGCGATGAAGAGCAAGCAGCCCAAGAAGGAGAAGGCGGGACAACGCGGCGGCCGTCCGCAGGCGACTCGTCTGGAGCAGGGGAAGCGCGATCCCTACCGGCACCGGAACAAGCGTGTCGAGACCAAGCTGGCCGAGCCAACGGTCTGCACGGGTTGCAAGGCGATCTACGAAGAAGGCCGCTGGCTCTGGGCCGACGTCGCGGACCCGACCGGCCAGCCCACGCTGTGTCCCGCGTGCGAGCGGATCCGCGACAAGCAGCCCGCGGGCGAAGTGCGGATCTCGGGCGCGTTCGCGCTCGCGCACCGCGACGAAGTGCTCGCGCGCGCGCGGCACGTCGAGCAGCGCGAGAAGACCGAGCATCCCCTGCAACGCATCATCGAGGTGCGGGACGAGGCAGACGAGATCGTCATCACCACGACCGACGTGCACGTCGCGCACGCCATCGGCGTCGCGCTTCACGCTGCGTTCAAGGGCGAGCTGCAGGCGCCCTGGACCGAAAAAGGCGAGTTACTCCGCGTTCGCTGGTCGCGTTAGGTTGGACTCACTCGCTGGCGCGAGTCGCGGCGCCGAGACGGCGTCGAGTACGTCCGCCAGCTCGCTGGCCGTGATGCGCGCCTTACCCCGTGGGCGTGAGCCTGCGAGCGCTCGCGCCAAGTCCGCCAGCGACAGCACGCCGAGCAGTTGACCGGCTGCGTCGACGACGGGCAAGCGCCGCACCCTCCCTTCTCGCATCTCGGCCTCCGCAGCCGCGATCGAGTCGTCGGGCGCGCAGGTGCGCACGTTCGTCGACATCGCCTCGGACACGCACAGGTCGAGGAGTGACTTGCCGTGGATGTATGCGGCCATGCACAGGTCGCGATCCGTAATCACTCCGACGACGCTCCCGCTGCCGTCGCTCGCGACGACGGGCGCGAAACCGCAGTCGCGCTCCCACATGATTCGCGCCGCCTCGCTCATGGAATCGCTCGCTCGGCAAGCGCGCACGTCCTTCTGCATCATGTCTTCCACGCGAGTCATGCGTGCCTCCTCTCGATGGAGTCGTGTGCCGTAGGAACGGCGAGACGCAGGCGCGCGCGAGGGGGGAAGCTGGGGCCGCGCCTGCGCCCCTCGGTCACTTGATCAAGATCTGGCGCGCCTTCACGGCTTCCTTCTTTGGGATCTCGATACTGAGCACTCCGTCCTTGAAGCTCGCCTTCAGCTCGTCCGCGACCGCGTTCGGCGGGAGCGTGAACGAGCGGGAGAACGACCCGTAGCTTCGCTCGACCCAGTGCGAGCGGTCTTTTTTCTCTTCGCGTTCGCTGCGCTTCTCGCCGCGAATCGTGAGCACGTCCTCGTGCAGCTCGACGGTCACGTCTTCCCTGCGCACGCCCGGGAGCTCCGCGCTGACGAGATAGCTCTTCTCGTCCTCGCTGAGGTCGACCGCCGGCGAGAGCGGCGCGACTCGCCCGCGGCCCGCTTCCTCCGGCCGGCGCGCGATCCGTCCAAGCGGGAACTCCCAATCGCGCAGCAGGATCTCGGGCAGCGAAAGATCGTCGCGGAACGGATTCCAGCGTCTGACGGACTTACCGGTCGCTTCGTCTGCCATTTTGATCTCCTTCGATGAGTCGATGACTCGCGCTGACGAAGGAGCAAGGCCCGTACCGTGGTCGCGGCCGAGCCGCCGGGTCCTGTGCTCCGCTCGCTGTGCCTACACGGCGCAGTGTGATCTGACGCCGCGCGTCGGCCTGTCACAGCGCGCCAGTTGACAGGTGCGCGCCGGCGTCCAGAGTGCGCTGAAATGCCGACCCGGGCCGATCGAGAAATCCGACTCGCGTTCTTCGAGCTCGGCGACGCCGACCGCGCGAATCTCGCGAAGTTGCAGCCGCTGCTCGAGAAGCACGCCGACGCGTTCGTCGCGGCGTTCTACCGCCACCTGCTCAGCTTCGAAGTGCCGCGCGCCTTGCTCGCGGAGCCCGGCGTGAAGGACCGGCTGCTCGTGAAGCAGCGCGACTATCTGCTCTCTCTGTCGAAGCCCGGCCTCGACGAAAGCTATTTCGCGCAGCGCCGCGCCATCGGTCAGACGCACGTTCGGGTCGGCCTGGAGCCGCGCTACTACCTGGGCGCGTACTCGCTCTATCTCCGGCTCTTGATCCCCGCGATTCTCGAGCACTGGCAGCGCGACTTGCCGATGGCCGAGCGCATCATCGTGTCGCTGGAGAAGCTCCTCATGCTCGATGCCGCGGTCGCGTTCGACTCGTACATCGCGCGCCGCGAGGAGCGCCTCACGTTCTTGAACGAGGAGCTCTCGACGACGTCGCAAGAGCTGGAGCGGCGCTGGGAGGCCGAGCACGAGCGCACGCGCGCGGCCACCGCCCGCGCGCGCGCCGCGGAGGAGCTCGTCTCGCTCGCCACGCTCGTCGCGGCGCTCGCGCACGAGATCGGTACACCGATGGGTGTCATCCGCGGGCACGCGGAGCTGCTCGAGTCCTCGGTTTCGGACGACCGGGGCAGGCTCCGCCTGCACACGATTCGCGAACAGATCGACCGCATCTCTCACATCATCCAGACGCTGCTCAACATGGCGCGCCCGACGAAGCGCGACGACGCCGCGGTCGATCTGGTGAGCCTGCTGCGCGAGACGCTCGCGTTCCTGGCCGAGAAGCTGCGCGCCAACGCGATCGAGACCTCCCTCGAGCTGCCCGCGCGAGCGACGCTACGCGGCAGCGCCGACAAGCTGCAGCAGCTCTTCATCAACCTCGTGATGAATGCGATCGACGCGATGCCCAACGGGGGAAAGCTCGCCGTGCTCGTGCGCGAGCTCGGCGCGGACCGCATCGAAATCGTGATCCGCGACTCCGGCCATGGAATGGCGCCGGAGACCGCGGCGCGTATCTTCGAGCCCTTCTACAGCACGAAGGCGCCGGGGCGCGGCAGCGGACTCGGGCTCGTGGTCGCGCAGGGAATCGTCTCGGATCACGGCGGCTCGATCGAAGTGTCGAGCTCGCTCGGGCGTGGCACCGCCTTCACTCTCACCTTCCCGCGGCTCGAGCTTCAGTCGGAGGCGCCGTAGAACTCGGGCGCGTAGGCCGCGCGCAGCAAGTCACTCTCGGTGACGATGCCCACGAGCAAGGGCCCGCCGGGTCCGACCCGTACCACGGGAAGGCAGCCGATCTTGAGCCGCAGCATACGGCGCGCGGCGGCGGCCAGCGTCGTCGACTCGAGCGCGGTCTCGAGCTCGCGCTGCATCACCTCGCCGATCGAGATACTCCGCAGGTAGTCCAGGCGCTCGGCCGGCTCGGCCTTCTCGAGCCTCGCGATTGACGCGGAGAGCACGTCGCGGTGCGAGATCAGACCCACCAAGACGCCCTTGCTCACCACGGGCAAATGACGGATGCGCGCCAGTCGCATGATGCGATCGGCCTCGAGCAGGCTGTCCTCGGGCGCGGCGCTGATGAAGTTGGCGCGCATCAACGAGGCCACGATTTCATTGGGCAACGAGGCCGCGGTACGAGTCGCGTTTTCCCAGGCCATGGCGGAGTGATTTGCACAACTCGTTCCGCCATTCGGCAGGCCGGGCGACTGAACGTTGGGATACGATGAGACTTAATGCCACAATGCGGCATCATGCCTCGATCCAATAGAGCGAGAGCCGCTCCCGCGACCCTCGCGCCCTCTCTGGCGCGGGCACGGCGCCTGCTATCAGAGGTGGGTATGGCCGAGCCACGAACTGTTCTGGTGGTCGACGACGAGCCCGCGATGCGCGAGATGCTGGTCTCGCTGCTCGACGAGTCGGGGATCAATGCTCAGCCGGCGGGCTCCGCGCGGGAGGCGCTCGCGCTGTCCCGCGAGGCCGACTTCGACGCCGTGATCTCCGACATCCGAATGCCGGAGAAGGATGGAGTCACGCTGCTCGCGGAGCTCCGTGAGGCGCGCCCGGAGACGCCGGTGATCCTGATGACCGCCTTCGGCAGCATCGACTCGGCCGTCGAAGCGATGCGCGACGGCGCGTTCGACTACATCACCAAGCCCTTCAAGCGCGGCTCTGTCCTGGCATCGCTCGAACGTGCATTCGAGCGCCGCGCCCTGGAGCAGGAGAACCGGCGCCTGCGCCGCGCTCTCGACCGCACCAGCTCGTTCGGCGACTTGATCGGCGCGAGCGCGGCGATGCACGAGATCTTCGCGCTGATCCGCAAGATCTCGAGCAGCCGCTCGAACGTGCTCGTGACCGGCGAGAGCGGCACGGGCAAGGAAGTCGTCGCGCGCACGATTCACTTCACCGGCGCGCGGGCGCAGGCGCCGTTCGTTCCGATCAACTGCACGGCGATGCCCGAAGGTCTGCTCGAAAGCGAGCTCTTCGGCCACGTGCGCGGGGCATTCACCGGCGCGCACGCGACCAAACGCGGCCTCTTCGAGGAGGCGACCGGCGGGACGATCTTCCTCGACGAGATCGGCGACATGAGCACCGCGCTGCAGAGCAAGCTGCTGCGCGTCCTTCAGGACCACGAGATCCGGCCGGTCGGTGGCAACAAGGCGGTGCGCGTCGACGTGCGAGTCATCGCCGCGACGAACAAGGATCTGCGCGCGGACGTCGCGGCCGGGCGCTTCCGCCAGGATCTGTACTACCGCCTGAACGTGATCGCGATTCACATCCCGCCGCTGCGCGAGCGGCCGGAAGACATTCCGCTGCTCGCCCAGGCGTTCTTGGAGCGGCACGCCCCGGAGCGGAAGATCTCGCTCTCGAGCGAGGCGCTCGCGCTGCTGCGCCGCCAGCCGTGGGAGGGCAATGCGCGCGAGCTCGAGAACGCGCTCGAGCGCGCTCTCTTGCTGGCGCCGGGGAACGAGATCGGTCCCGACGACCTTCCGTTCGACTCGAAGCCCGCGCCACGATCGGCGCAGCCGGCGGGGGGGGGTGCTTCGGATCTGCTCGAGAGCGCCGTCGAACGCCAACTCAGCCTACACGAGCTGGTGTCGCTCTACACGGAGCGGATCCTCGAGCTGGTACACGGCAACAAGGTGCGCGCGGCGCGCATCCTCGGCATCAACCGCCGAACCCTGTACCGACGCAACGACGCGCAGGCGCGCGCTTCCCAACAGCGACTCACGGAGGAGAACTGAACGTGCAGATCAAGAAGATCCTGGTCCCGACGGATTTCTCGGAGCACGCGGAACACGCGTTGGGGTCGGCGGTGAAGCTGGCGCGGCCCTTCGGCGCGTCGCTGCACCTGCTGCACGTCGTGCAGCTTCCGCTGCTCGCGACGAGTCCCGAAGCGCCTGCAATACCAGTCACTTTCTGGCAGGAGCTCCGCGAGCATGCGCAGGCGCGCCTCGCGCCGATCAAGAAGAGGCTGGAGGCCGACGGCCTGCGCTGCGAGGTCGAAGTGATCGAGGACCTGCCCGGATTCGCGATTCCGGGCGCGGCCGAGCGGATCCACGCCGATCTGATCGTGATGGGCAGCCGCGGCCTGACGGGCGTGAAGCACGCCCTGCTGGGTTCGGTCGCGGAGCGCACGGTGCGCGGCGCGTCGTGTCCGGTGCTGACGGTGAAGACCTCGAGCGGCGAGCTCAGCCTGCGCACGATCCTCGTGCCGATGGACTTCTCGCCCGCAGCGCAGCGCGCCCTCGAGCTCGCGAAGTCGCTCGCGAAGTCCGCTGGGCCCTCGCACCTGGTCCTCGTCCACGCCTACTACGTTCCCGTCGAGCTCGAGCAGTATCTCATCACGCACGGCGATCCGTTCTTCGAGCGGCTGTCGAAGGGAGTCACGAAGGACCTGGAAGCGATCCTCACGTCGCTGCAGGACGCGGGCATCTCGTCCGAGTACGTCGCGCGCGCGGGCGTGCCGGAGAAAGTGATTCTCGAGGTCGCCCGGGAGAAGAAGGTGGGCCTCATCGCGATGGGCACGCACGGCCGGCGCGGGATCGCGCACCTTCTGCTCGGCAGCGTCGCCGAGAAGATCGTGCGCACGGCGGAAGTCCCGGTACTCACGGTGCGCGAGAAGGCGAGCGCCTGACTCGTGAACGTGCGGGCACCCTATCCGCGCTTCGTCAGCCGAAGCGGCCGCGGATGTAGTCCTCGGTCGCGCGCACGCGCGGTTTGACGAAGATCTCGCCGGTCTCGCCGAACTCGATGAGCTTGCCCAGATACATGAAGGCGGTGTAGTCGGACGCGCGCGCCGCCTGCTGCATGTTGTGAGTCACGATCACGATCGTGTAGCGCTCTTTCAGCTCCTGCATGAGCTCCTCGATCTTCTGCGTCGCGATTGGGTCGAGGGCGGAGCACGGCTCGTCGAGCAGAATGACCTCGGGCTCGACGGCGATCGCACGCGCGATGCACAGGCGCTGCTGTTGGCCGCCCGAAAGCCCGAGCGCGCTCTCGTGCAGCCGATCCTTCACCTCGTCGAACAGACCCGCGCGCCCGAGACTCTTCTCGACGATCTCGTCGAGCTGCGCGCGCTTGCGCGTTCCGTGGATGCGCGAGCCGTACGCCACGTTCTCGTAGATCGACTTCGGGAACGGGTTCGACTTCTGGAACACCATGCCGATCCGGCGGCGCAGCGCGAATACGTCGACGTCCGGCCCGAAGACGTTCTTGTCGTGGAAGAGGATCTCGCCAGAGATGCGCACGCCGTCGATCAGGTCCTGCATGCGGTTGATGCAGCGCAACAACGTCGACTTTCCGCAGCCCGAGGGCCCGATCAGCGCGGTGATCTTCCGCTCCGGAACGTCGAGGTCGATGTCGTGCAGCGCCTGAGTCTCGCCGTACCACAGCGAGAGGCCGCGCACGCGCAGAGCCGCCTTCTCGAACTCGGGTCGTCTCGCCAAGTCGGGGCTCCACGCCGGTTGCACGACTAGACTCCGCTCCCGGCGTACTTTCGGCGCAAGTGATTGCGGACCAGGATCGCGGTGAGATTGGTGCACAGAACCACGATGATGAGCAAGAGCGCGGTCGCGAAGACCAGCGGCCGCACGGCTTCGACGTTCGGGCTCTGGAACCCGACATCGTAGATGTGAAAGCCCAAGTGCATGAACTTGCGCTCGAAGTGAAAGAACGGGAACTCGCCGTCGAGCGGCAAGCTCGGCGCGAGCTTGACCATGCCGACGATCATGAGCGGCGCGACTTCGCCTGCAGCGCGCGCCATCGCGAGGATCAGCCCGGTGAGGGCGCCCGGGAGCGCGGCCGGCAGGACGACGCGCCAGAGTGTCTCGATCTTCGTCGCGCCGAGCGCGAGTGATCCCTCGCGCACCACGCGCGGCACCGCGGCGAGACCCTCCTCGGTCGCGACGACGACGACGGGCAAGGTGAGCAGGGCGAGAGTCAAGCTCGCCCACAGCAAACCGCCCGTGCCGAAGGTCGGCGTCGGCAGTCGGTCCGCGAAGAACAGCGCGTCGATCGCGCCACCGACGCCGTAGACGAAGAAACCCAGGCCGAAGACGCCGAAGACGATCGACGGCACGCCCGCCAGACTGTTCACGGCGATGCGCACGCTGCGCACCAGCCAGCCCTCGCGCGCGTACTCGCGCAGATACAGCGCCGTCAGCACACCGAGCGGTGACACCGCGACGCTGGTCAAGAGCACGAGCAGGACGGTGCCGAATATGGCTGGAAAGATGCCGCCCTCCGTGTTCGACTCACGCGGCTCCCCGAACAGGAATTCGCCGAGGCGCGAAGCGTAGAGCGCGAGCTTCCCGCCGAGCCCGAGCGTATTCGCGCGCACCGCGCGCACCACGTTCGCGAGCGCGATGCTCTGCTCTCGGCCGTCGGCCGCGCGCACCACGAGCACGTCCGCGAGATAGCGTGCCTCGCGCGCCGCGAGCTCCGCGGCCGAGGCGTCGTAGCGCGCCTGCAGCTCGGAGCTGTCGCGCTTCTCGCGGCCTTCGCGTTCGAGCCCGCGGTTCTGCGCGCGGATCACTGCCTGAAGCGGGTCGAGCTGGGCGGCGCGCTCGGCACGCTTCGCCGCGAGCTGCGCGGGCAGCGCCGCGAAGACGGCGTCGGAGCCGTCCGCGGTGACTGTCTCGCCGCGGCGAATCGCGACGGGATAGCCGAAGAAGCGACCCCACTCCTCGCGCTCGAGCACGAGCGCGTCCGCGGGCTGCGTCTCCGCGCGGACGTCGGCCGTCGGGATCCAGCGGAAGTCGGCGCCGCCGAGGTCGCGGTTGCCGAAGCGGATGCGCAGCTCGGTTTCGTCGCGGTCGACGACCTCGCCGAGCACGTGACTTCCGTCGGCGAGCTCCAGTTGGACGACCGGCGCCTGCCAGAAGTAGCCGAGCCCGTTCCAGGCGACGAGCGCCACGAGCCCAGTCACGAGCAAGAGACTCGTCGCGAGCGCGCCCGCCGAGAGCCACAGCATGGCCGCGCCCAGACTGCGGCGCGCCGACTGAGTCGGCGCGGGAGCGCGCCGCATGGATGCTCCGCTCGCCGTCATCACGTCCCCGAGTAGCGCCGGCGAAGGCGCTCGCGCACGACATCGGCCAGCCCGTTGGCTACGAACGTGACGACAAACAGGAGCAGCGCCGACAGGAACAGTACGCGGTACAAGGTCGCGCCCTGCGGCGCTTCGGGGATCTCGACCGCGATGTTCGCCGACAAGGTGCGGAAGCCGTTGAAGGGACTGAGGTCGATGAGCGGCGTGTTTCCCGTCGCCATCAGCACGATCATCGTCTCGCCGACCGCGCGCCCGAAGCCGATCATGATCGCGGCGAAGAGACCCGGACTCGCCGCGGGCAACACCACGCGCGCAATCGTCTGCCAGCGCGTCGCGCCCAGCGCCAACGACGCCGCCGTGAGCGTGCGCGGCACGTTCGAGAGTGACTCCTCGGCGATCGCGAACACGATCGGAATCACCGCGAACGCCATCGCCACGCCCGCGACGATCGCGTTGCGAGGATCGTAGGTCGCGCCAGTCGCCTCGCGCAGCCAGGCCGAGAAATCGCCGCCGAAGAACGCGCGCTCGAGCAGCGGCGACAGCTTGAAACACAGCACCGCTCCGCCGAAGAGAAATGCCGCGGAGAGCGCGACCTCCGTGCCGACCGGCAGGCGGCGCGTGAAGCGCGCGGGCAGCGCGGCGTACAGCGCGCCCGCGGCCAGGGCGAGGACCGGTCCCGCGACGACGGCCGCGAGGAATCCCGGGAACACGTTCTCGAGGCGCGGCGCGAGCCACAGCCCGGCAAGGAAACCGAGCACGACACTGGGCAGTGACGCCATGATCTCGACCGCGGGCTTCACGGAGCGCTGCAGGCGCGGATCCATGACCTGCGACGTGTACAGCGCGCCGAGCACGCCCAGCGGGATCGCGAAAAAGAGCGCGTAGAACGTGCCCTTCAGCGTTCCGAACGCGAGCGGCGCGAGCGACAGCTTGGGCTCCGACTCCTCGGATCCGCCGGTGGATTGCCAGACGCGCGCCGGCTCCGGGTAGTCCTCGTACCAGACGCGGCCGAACAGACTCGAGAGAGAGACTTCCGGGTGCAAGCTCGCGACCGTGAGCTCGCGAACCTCGCCGGTCCCGGCGACGAACGCCGCGTCGCCGCGCGTCGCGAACGCGAGCGCTCGCCCGTCCGGGACCCCCGCTGCGCCGCGCCACAGCACGCGCTCCGAGGTCGAGTGATACAGGCCCAGCGCGCCGTCGGCGCCGAGCGCGAGGAACGAGCGGCCGCGGCCGGAGGGCGCGAGCGCACGGATCGCGGCGCCCTGTGAGTCGAAGCGGTGAGCGCGCACCAGCTCGGTGCGCGCCCGACCCGTGCGCACGCGGAACCACACCGAGAGACTGCCGTCGGCGTGACCCGCGACCAGGCTGCGGCCGCCCACGAGCAGCGAAAGCGCGG
Organism: bacterium; assembly: GCA_041498295.1. GTDB lineage: Bacteria > Myxococcota_A > UBA9160 > SZUA-336 > SZUA-336 > VGRW01. Next base: position 19,112 of record JBGQIB010000038.1, read on the forward strand.
TCACCGGCACGTCGCCGTCGGCGACGTCCGGGCCGTGTACGCCGTCGGCGCCGAGCTCCCAAGCGAACAAGCGCCCGCGGGCGTCCGCGGCGTAGAGCACGCGCTGCTCCGGGTCGATCTCCAGAAGCGCGACGCCCTCGGCTCCGGGAACGACACGGCGCACGCGCTTCTCGTCGCGCTCGCCGCTGAAGTCGTTCACCTGAACGGTCTTCTGAACGACGACGAGCGAGCCGTCGGCGAGTGCGGCCACCGCGGTCGAGTGAGTCGGCGCGGCGCGCGCGCTGAACGCGCGCACCTGACTCGAGTCCACGCCGAGCGCGAGCTCGTCCACCGGCGACGCCTCCGGGATGACCGCGCGGTACCCGTCCGCGTACGAGACCTTCCAGTCGATCGCCTGCACGCGTATGCAGCCATCGTCGCCCAACAGCGCGAACGCCGAGTCACCCGGTGCGTGCGCGACGCCGAGCGCTCGGGTCGGCCCGGGCGCGACGTCGAGCGTGAGCGCGCCGCTGCCGAGCGCGTACACACGAATGTGTCCGTCGGCGGCGACAGCCGCGAGCTGCAGGGCGTGCGGCTCGACCGCGAGCGCCTCCGCGGCCGGGGCCGCGACCGGCAGCACGCGTCCTGGCGCGACGAGCGCGCCGCGCAGCAGCGGCGCGGTCTGTGCGACGAGAAAGACCAGAATCGCGACGAGACTCGCGACGACGGCGATCCCGCCGGCGGCGACCACCCCCTTGGCCGCTCGGTCGACCCACAGACGAGCGCGCGAAGTCACCAGCTCGGCGGGAGGTGCGCGGGACGGTGACTCGAGATGCGGTTCGAGGCGGGGCGCCGGCTCCATCGCTAGCGGAGCTTCGCCAGCTCCTGCAGGACGGTCGCCGCATGGAGCGGCTGATAGCCGTCCTTCTTCACGACCTCCTGACCCTCGTGCGAGAGCGCGAACTTCAGGAACTCGTTCGAGAGCGCATCCAGTGGCTTGCCGGGCGCGCGGTTCACGTACACGTACAGGAAGCGCGAGAGCGGGTACTTGCCTGCGTAGACTTGTTCGGGCTCGGTGCTCGAGTACGGGCTGCTCGCGTCCTTCGCGATCACGATCGCCTTCACGCCCGACGTCTTGTACCCGATGCCGCTGTAGCCGATGCCCTGCTTGTCCTCGGTCACGCCCTGCACGACCGCGGCCGAGCCCGGCTGTTCCTTCACGGTGTCGCGGTAGTCACCGCCGCAGAGCGCCACTTCCTTGAAGTAGCCGTAAGTGCCGGACGCGGAGTTGCGGCCGTAGAGGCGGATCGGCTGCGTCGCGAGCGCGCCCTTCACGCCGAGGTCGCTCCAGGTCTCGATCGACACCGGGCCGCCGCAGCGGCGCGACTTCGAGAACACCGCGTCCACCTGCACGAGCGTCGCCTTCTCGAGCGGATTGTCCTTCTGGACGTACACGGCGAGCGCATCGATGGCGACGCGAATCTGTGTCGGCGGGTAGCCGAACTTCTTCTCGAAGGCGTCGAGCTCGTCCGCCTTCATCTCGCGACTCATTGGGCCGATTTGCGCCGTGCCGGCGATCAGCGCGGGCGGCGCGGTGCCCGAGCCTTTGCCTTCGACCTGCACCTGCACCGACGGATAGACCTTGCGGAAGGACTCCGCCCACATGGTCATCACGTTGTTCAGCGTGTCGGAGCCGATCGCGGACAGGTTGCCCGCGACGCCGCTCGTCTTCTGATACGCGGCGATTCCCGCGTCGACCTGCGCTTCCGAAGCGGCGGCGACCGCCGCCGGCAGGTACGCAGTGCACACGAGCACGAGAGCCAGTCTTCCCGATCGCATTCGAGCCTCGCTCGGCAGTAGGTTGGCGGCAAGATTCGTGTGCGGCAGTGTCGCCGGAACGTCGCGGGCGTGACGTTTCCGTGACGAAACGTCTTCCCGGAATCGCGCGCTCCGCGTCACCGAAATGACACACGGGATCGAAGGTCGAGGGCTATCCTTGCGCCCGCGATGAAGGCGAAGTCCGAGGCCACGATCGAGGGCTTGCGGGAGCTGGTCCTGCGCATGGGTGCGCTGGCGGAGGCAATCTTCGCCAAGGCGCTGCGCGTCGTTCACGAGCGCGACGGGCGGCTCGCCGCCGAGGTACAGCGCGATGACTTGGAGCTCGACAAACTCGACATCGAGATCGACGACGCGGTGCTGCGCGCGCTCGCGCTGCAGTCACCGGTGGCCGAGGATCTGCGCCTAGTGATCGCGATCAAGACCATGGCCACGGACCTCGAGCGCGTGGGCGACATCGCGCGCAACATCGCGAAGAGCGGCGCGCGCCTGGCCGAGCGGCCGCGCACCGATCTGCCGATGCGCCTGGAGCCACTCGAGCGCGAAGCGCGCGGCCAGCTCTCGGCCGCGCTGGATGCGTTTCAAGAGTTGAACGTGGTGGGCGCCCAAGCGGTACTCGACGGCGACGACCGCCTCGACCGCCTGCAGGACAACCTGGTGCGCGAGCTGATCGAGCGCATCGAGCGCGACTCCACGACCTCCGCGCAAGCGGTCGACGTGATCTTCATCGCCGAGAGCCTCGAGCGCATCGGCGATCACGCGACCAACGTCGCCGAGGAAGTCATCCTGGTCACGGAAGCGCGCAACGTGAAACACGCCGAGAAGCTGGCAAGATATGCGCGGGAGCGGTGAGATGGGCGCGCGCGTCCTAGTCGTCGACGACGAGCCGGATCTCCTCGAGCTCGTGCGCGTGAACCTCGCGCATTCGGGTTACACGGTGGAGACCGCCGTCTCGGGCAGCGAGGCGCTCGCCTCGCTGCGCCGCGCGCCGCCCGACGTGATGGTCCTCGACCTGATGCTGCCCGACATCTCCGGTACGGAGCTGTGCGCGCGCGTGCGCGCGGACCAGCGACTCACGGGGCTGCCGATCATCATGCTGACCGCGAAGTCAGAAGAGATCGATCGCGTGGTCGGGCTCGAGCTCGGCGCGGACGACTACGTGACCAAGCCCTTCAGCCCGCGCGAGCTCTCGCTGCGCGTGCGCGCGGTGTTGCGCCGGCGCGCGCCCTCGAGCGAGGAGGCGCGCGTGTTCGAGCACGGCGCGCTGCGCGTCGACCCCGACTCACACCGCGCGAGCGTCGAGGGCCGCGAGCTCACGCTCACCGCGAAAGAGTTCCAGCTGCTCGTCGCGCTCATGAGCCGCCCGGGGCGCGTGATGACCCGCGAGCGCCTGCTCGACGAAGTCTGGGGCTCGGACATCACGGTCACCTCGCGCACCATCGACACCCATCTGAAACGCCTGCGCGAGAAGCTCGGCGTGGCCGGCGATTTGATCGAGACCGTGCGCGGCGTCGGCTACCGTTTCGCGGAATAGCTCCGCGGACGGAGGACATGCCGAAAATCCAGCTCAGGCTCGCGGCGGCGCTGGCCGGACTCGCCGTCGCGATCTCGCTCCTGTTCGGCGTTCTCGTCGAGCGCACCTTGCGCGCGCGCGAGCTCACGCGCATCGAGCACGCGCTCGACGCGAACGCGCACTTGGTCGCAGAGCTCGTGCGCGGCGTCCCGTTCACGCGCGCGAGCTCGCTCGAGCTCTCGGCGCTCGCGGCCCGAGCGGGCTCGGCGGCGGGCGCGCGCGTGACTCTGATCGCGCGCGACGGCACGGTCGTCGCCGACTCGGAGCTGCGCGCGGACGAGCTCGCGAACGTCGCCAATCACGCCTCGCGCGAAGAGGTCGCGAAGGCGCTCACGGGCGAAGTGGGCGTAGCCATACGCCGCAGCGAGACCGTGGGCCGGCCTCTCTTGTATCTCGCCGTGCCGCACGGAGACCCGGACGGCGGCGTCGTGCGAGTGGCAGCGGATCTCGGCAGCGTGGACGCCGCGATCGCCGAGCTGCGCCGCGCGCTCGCCGTCGGAGGCGCGCTGGCGCTCGGCGCCGCGCTGGTGCTCTCTCTCGTACTGTCACAGGCGCTGACTCGGTCGCTGCGCGCGATCCACGCGGCGCTCATCCAGATCTCGGGCGGCGATCTGGGCGCGCGCGTGCGCTGGCGCTCGAACGACGAGCTCGGCCAGGTCGCGCGCGCGATCGACCGCATGGCCGCCGACCTCGAGCAGTCGCACGGCGAGATCTCGGGGGAGCGCGACCGACTCGAAACGGTGTTGCGCGTGATGGTCGAGGGTGTCCTCGTCGTCGACGACGAGCTGCGCATCGTGCTCGCCAACCCGCGCGTGCGCGAGCTGTTGGGCACGCGCGCCGAGCTCGAGGGCCGCCGACCGCTCGAGGCGATCCGCAGCGCCGACGTGCACGACCTGCTCGCCGAAGCGCTCGCGAGCCAAGCGCCCGTGCGGCGCGAGCTCGTCCTCGGTGGCGCGGAGCGGCGCGTGCTCGGCGTCCAGGCGGCGAGCTTCTCGATCGCGGGCGCCAAGGGCGCCGTCGCCGTCTTTCACGACATGACCGAGGTGCGGCGCCTCGAGACGGTGCGCCGCGACTTCGTCGCCAACGCCTCGCACGAGATCAAGACGCCGCTCACGGCGATCCGCGGCTTCGCCGAGACGCTGCTCGGCGCCGCGCTTCCCGAGCGCGAGACGCGCAACTACCTGCAGATCATCTTGAATCACTCGGAGCGACTGTCGCAGCTGGTCGAGGATCTGCTCGAGCTGTCGCGGCTCGAGAGCGGGAGTCACAAGCTCACGCCGAGCGCGCTCGATGTCGCGGCGCTCGCCACCCGGCTCTGCGAGGAGCTCGAGCCACGCATTCGCGAGCGCGGCTTCGACGTGTGCGTCCACGGCGAGGACACGACGCGCGCGTTCGCCGATCCGCGCGCCGTCGAACAGATCCTCCAGAACCTGCTCGACAACGCGCTGAAATACTCCGATTCGGGCAAGCGCATCGACGTGCGCGTCCGAGCCAGCGGTCCGAGCGTGCGCGTCGACGTCGCCGACCGCGGGCCGGGCATTCCGGAAGCGGATCGCGCGCGCATCTTCGAGCGCTTCTACCGGGTCGATCGCGGCCGCTCGCGCGAGCAGGGCGGCACGGGCCTCGGGCTCGCGATCGTGAAGCACCTCGTGCAAGCGAGCGGCGGCGAGATCTGGGTGGAGAGCACGCCCGGCGAAGGCTCTACCTTCAGCTTCAGCTTGCCGGCGGCGGACCCCTGACTCAGGGCTTCTTCACGCGTCCGTCACCTTCGCGCCATGATTCCTCACCGCCCTCCCTTTAGGATCCCCTCACCATCACTTGAGGGGGACCCTCCATGTTCCGACCTAGGCGGATTGCCGCCCGCGCGCTGGTATGCGCGGGAGTCACTGGCTTGTTCACGCTCTTCGTCGCCGCTGCGCGTGCCGACGACGGCACGGCTGTCGATCAGATCGTCTCGATTCTGCGCCAGAAGGGCTTGATCGACGAAGCGACCGGCGACGAGATTCTCGCGAAGCAGGCAAAGAGCGAGGCGACGCAGCCCGAAAAGGCGACTCCGCCGGTCGGGCAGGGTCTCCTCGACGGCTTCATCTTCAGCGGCGATCTGCGCCTGCGCGACGAACAGTTCTGGTACGACCACGGGCTCGGCACCCCCGGCGCCGACGACAACAATCGCTTCCGCTACCGCGCGCGCTTCGGCTTTACGAAGCAAGTGAATCGCTGGGCGCTAGTCGGCGTGCGTCTCGTCTCGGACACGAGTGACTTCAACAGCACCAACGTGAGTGCGGGCCAGAACTCCGACTTCAGCTACGACAGTGTCTTCTTCGACCGCCTCTACGCGCAATTCCTGCTTCCCGATCCGGGTGACATCGGGCTGAAGACGACCTTGACCGCGGGCAAGATGGCGAACCCGTTCATCTGGAAGAACGGGCTCGACAAGATGATCTGGGACGACGACATCGCCCCCGAAGGCGTGGCGCTCTACTCGAGCTACTCGCCCACGGAGAACTCGAAGCTCTGGACGAACCTCGCGTACTACGTCGAGCTCCAGAACGCGACCACCACGGACCCGCGAATCTACGCGTATCAGCTCGGCGGCTCGGTCAAGCTGGCGGAGAGCGTCGAGGCGGGTCTGCGCGCGAGTTACTACGACTTCATCCATCTCGCGAACGACGCGAACACCGCGTCGCCCGCGCACACGGGCTTCTTCGCACGCAGCGAGTCGAATGGGAACCTGCCGTCGGCCTTCGGTCCCGACATGCAGATCGTCGAGAGCAGCACGTACGTGAACTGGGCCGGCGTCGACGACTGGCCGGTCCTCGTGTGGGCCACCTGGGCGCAAAACATCGCCGCCAACGCCGCGTTCGTGAAGGGCGTTTACGTCGGCGACAACAACACGGCCTGGGGCTTCGGCGCCGAAGCGGGCGACGCGAAGAAGATTCTGCGCCTCGGCGTGGCCTGGCAGCACATCGAGGCGAACGCGGTGTCCGCGCAATACACGGACAGCGACGTGTTCGACGAGAAGACGAATCGCCAGGGCTTTGCGCTCTACGGCTACCGCGAGGTCGCGACCAACACCGAACTACGTCTCTCGCTCTGGGACGGGCACCCGATCAAGACCACCGCGAGCGGCCTCGGAAACGGTCCCTTCAACATCTCGACGGGTACCGACTCACAGGCGAATCGGGTCCGGCTGCAGGCGGACATGAGCTTCAAGTACTAGGGGCGAGCGGCAGCCGAACGGAGAAGACGGTCCCGCGGCCGAGCTCGGAGCGCACCTCGATCTCGCCGCCGTGCCGCTGGACGATCTCGTAACAGATCGCGAGGCCGAGCCCCGTCCCCTTGCCGACCGGCTTGGTGGTGAAGAACGGATCGAACACGCGCGCGAGGTTCGCGGGCGCGATGCCGCCGCCGTCGTCGGCGACGTCGACGCGCGCGCGCTCGCCGTCGACCGACGTCGAGATGCGGATCGTGCCCGTGTCGCCGATCGCGTCCGCCGCGTTCACGAGCAGATTCAAGAAGACCTGCTCGAGCTCGCGCGGCGCGCACTCGATCGGCGGCACGCCGCCCGACGCGCGCTCGAGCTGAATGCCCGCGCGCAGGCGCGGTCGCGCCATGCGCTGCGCGGCGTCGAGAATCATGCCCAGGTCGGCGAGCTCGCGCGCGCCGACGTCCGCGTGCGTAAAGCGGCCGATCTGCTGGACGATCGACGCGATGCGCTCGATGCCCTCGAGTGACTCGTCGATGAGCTCCGCGCCGCCGGCGAAGACCTGGCCCGTCTCGCCGTCGCCCTGCCCGTCCGAGAGGAGCTTCCCGGCGTTCGCCCAGTACTCGCGCAGGAGCAGCATGTTCGAGCGCACGTACGCGGTCGGGTTGTTCACCTCGTGCGCGACGCCCGCGGCGAGCTGCCCGACCGCGACCATGCGTCCCGAGAGCACGAGCCGCTGCTGCAGCGCCTCGATCTCGCGCAGGTCGCGCACGACCACCGCGAGCCCGGACTCGACGCCGCGCCCGTCGCGCAGCAAGGTCGCGGTGACCGACACCGGAATGCGTTGCAGCGCGGGGCCGAGGAGCCAGGCGCGCGCGTCGCTGACTTCGGTCGTGGGCTCGACGAGGCGCAATGACAGGACTTCGGCGATGCGCCGCGACTCCAGCGCTTCGCGCGACTGGCCGAGCATGCGCACCAGGCCCGCGTTCACGGAGCGGATGCGCCCGTCGAGGCGCAGGAGCGCGAGGCCCTCGCTCATCGTCTCGTTGATCTGCGCCGCGAACGTACCCGGCGAGAGGATCGAGTAACCGAAGCGGTTCAGGCTCCAGGCGAACATGATGCCCATGAGCGCGTACGCGGTCGTCGCGAGCTGCGGGCCCTGCCAGCCGAGCAACGGCAGAAGGCCGTCCATGATTGCGCCGACCGCGAGGAGCTGCGTGATTCCGGCCGCGATCCAGAGGCCCTGGGTGCGTTCGCTCTCGAGTGTGCTCGCGCGATACACGCTCGTCGCCACGGCGAGTCCCCAGACGAAGCACGTCACGGTGACTGCAAAGATCACCGGAAACAGGGGCCCGAATTGGAATGTCCAGCCCCAGGCCGTGCGCGTCACACTTCGGTGTACCCACGGCGTACACCAGTCGAGCGCGATGACGAGGAACGACAGCGAGAAGAAGAGGGGCAGCGCGCGCCGCAGGCGCGGCGCGGGCGCGCCGGTGACGTCGAGGATGAAGCGCGCGATCAGCGGGCCGAGCGCGGCGCAACCCGGCGCGGACAAGCGCGCAAGGGTCAATGCGAACCTCGCGTCCTCCGTCGTGTTCCAGAGCAACTGACAGCCCGCCCAGATCGAGCCGGCGTAGAGCAAGAGCGCGGCGGTGCGGTTGCCGCGATCCGCGGGATCACGCGCAAGGATCGTGGTGGCGCACACGAGCAGCGCGCAAAGATCGAGCAGCTGGAGCGCGGTGAATGCGTGCATCCGTCGGCCTCGCTCCGCGCATCGGTATCGCTGGGTGTAGACTTGGGCGCCGCAAGATGTTGGGGAGGTCGACGTGTCCGACGAGCTGGTCCGCTTCGAGTTACGCGAGCACGTGGCGGAAGTGACGCTCGCGCGTCCCGAGAGCCGCAACGCGCTCAATCCCGAGGCCTACCGCCAGCTCGAGGCCGCCTTCCGCGCCGCGCAGTCCGACCCCGAGGTGCGCTGCGTGCTGCTCACCGGCGTCGACCCCGCGTTCTGCAGCGGCGACGACGTGAAGGAGATCATGGCCGGGCCGGGGCGCGACAAGACCGTCGCGATGCTGCGCCAGGTGCGGCCGCGCGCGACCCCCGCCGCGATCGCCGTGCTCGAGTGTGATCGCCCCGTGGTCGCGGCCGTGAACGGCGCCGCCGTCGGCTGGGGCATGGACCTGACACTCTTCTGTGATATCCGCATCGCGTCCGAGCGCGCGAAGTTCGGCGAGCTGTTCATCAAGCGCGGACTCGTCTCCGACATCGGCGGCCTCTACCGCCTGCCGCGCATCGTCGGCCCGTCGAAGGCCGCGGAGCTGCTCTTCACCGGCGACGTGATCGACGCCAAGGAAGCCGAGCGCATCGGCCTGGTGTCTCAAGTGGTCCCGCACGAGTCACTCTTGCCGACCGCGCGCGCGCTGGCCGCGAAGATCGCCGCCAACCCGCCCCTCGCGCTGCGCTACATGAAGGAAGGCCTGCGCCGCGCGCAGAGCGCCGACCCGCACGAGCTCGGCGCCTGGGTGAGTCAGACCCTCGGCGTCCTGTTCCAGACGGACGACCACCGCGAAGGCGTGCGCGCATTCCTCGAGAAGCGCGCGCCCGACTTCAAAGGGCGCTGATCGCGTCTTAGCGGGTTACCGCGCGTGGGCGGCCACGCGCGCCCGCTTACGCTCGGCTGCGCCTCGCTGCGCGCCTACGGCTTGCAGCCCCCCTTACGCGTCCGCGGCGGCCGCGCGCACCGCGCTCCGCATCGCTTCGATGCTGCGCACGTACGCGATGAACAGGAGCACCGCCAGCACGGCGAGCACGAAGCCGAAGGGGGTGTTCGCGAGCGCGTCGTAGAAGCCGTGCAGCAGCGCGGCGATGGCGATGCCCGCGAAGATCAGCGCGCGGCGCAGCCGCGGGGTTTCGACGCCGAGCGCGATGAACTGAGCCGCGATCCCCGAGAACACCGCGTGCAGCAGCGGCAGGGTGATCAGCCGAGTGAGTTGCACGACGACGTACACCCCGAGCGGCATGTCGCCGCGCACGACCGTCTGCGCGTACGAGATCGAGTAGAACACCGCTTCCGAAACGCCGAACGCGAAGCCCGAGACACAGCCGAGATACGTGATCTCGCGCACCGTCCCCGGCTCTCGGTTGCGAACGAAGATCCAGAGGAGCGGGATCGCCTTCACGAGCTCCTCGGACACGCCGATGCCGAAGATCGCGCCCGCGAGTCGCTCCAGAAACTCGCCAGCCTGCGCCGCGCCCGCGAGCTCGCGCAGACCGGGCAGCCGCGACAACAGCGAGACGAGGAACACGCCCGTGATCGACGTGAAGAGAGACACGCGCACGATGTCGACCAGGCCAATGCGCTCCGGCCGCACGAAGAGCCAGATCACCAGGCCCCAGGTCATCGAGAAGTAGATCGCGAACAGGTAAGTCACGTCGCGAAAGTCGGAGTGGGCGACACCGATCCAGCCCACGAGAAACAGCGGGAACAGGGTGAAGAACAGAAACCACTGGACGCTGCGGATGGTCCACGGCCGATCGCTCCGCCAGACCGAGATCGGCACGAGCGTGTGGAAGCCGAGGCGCGCGAGCTGCGAGAAGATCCCCGCCTTCGGCGCGCCCCCGTCGTTCTGTTCCGCGCTCACGCGCGCCAAGACTAGCAAGTCGATCGCTGGATCCCGCGCTCCCGCTCGTTCAGAATCGTGGTCATGAAAGCGATCGTTTACCACGGCAAGGGCGACTTCCGGTACGAACAGACCCCGGACCCGCGACTCGAGCACGACACCGACGCGATCGTGCGCGTTTCGAAGACCGCCATTTGTGGCTCGGACTTGCACCTCTGGCACGGCGGGCTGCCGGACGGGATCGGCGCTTCGGCCGGCTTCGCGGTCGGTCACGAGTTCATGGGCGTGGTCGAGGAAGTCGGGCGCGGCGTGCACGGCGTGAAGAAGGGCGACCGCGTGCTCACGTCCTGCACGGTCGGCTGCGGCAACTGCGCGATGTGTCGCCGCGGCGTGTACAGCGGCTGCAGGGTGATGACCGCCGGCGGCGGCGCGAGCAACGTCTTCGGCTTCTCGACCGCGCTCCCCGGCGGCCAGGCCGAGGCCGCGCGCGTGCCTTTTGCCGACACCAATCTGTTTCACGTGCCGGCCGACATGTCGGACGAGCACTCACTCTTCCTCACCGACATCCTGCCCACGGGCTACATGGGCGCGGAGATGGCGGAGGTGAGTCCCGGAGACACGGTCGTGGTATTCGGCTGCGGTCCGGTCGGGACGTTCGCGCAGATGTCCTGTCTTCTGCGCGGCGCCGCGCGAGTGATCGCGGTGGACCTCGACGAAGGCCGGCTCGAGCGCGCGCGCCAGCTCGGCTGCGACGCCGTGAACCCGAGCCGCGTGAACCTGGGCGAACGCGTGGTCGAGCTCACCGGCGGGGTCGGCGCGGACGCGTCGATAGAAGCCGTCGGCCGCGAGGATTTGATCCTGCAGGCCGCCATGGTGACTCGGCCCGGCGGCCGCATCGCCGTGATCGGAGTGCTCACGACGGCGACCGCCACCCTGCCCTGGTTCCTCCTGTTCATGAAGAACCTGTCGCTGCGCACCGGCCTCGTGAACCCGCAGATCTTCATCCCGCGGCTGATGCCGCTGATCGAGCAGGGCCGACTCGACCCGACGGTCATCATCAGTCACCGCCTGGCCCTCTCGGAGGGCGCGCACGGCTACGAGATCTTCGCGGGTCACAAGGAGAACGCGCTGAAGGTCGTGCTCACGCCATGAGCGAGCTCGAGGCGCTCTTCTCGCTGCGCGGTCAGGTCGCGCTAGTGACTGGCGCGTCGAGCGGTCTCTCGGCGCAGGTCGCGCGCGCGCTCGCGAAGGCCGGCGCGAGCATCGGCCTGGTCGCGCGCCGGAAGGACCGGCTCGAGTCACTCGCCGCCGAGCTGCAAGCCAAGGGCGTGCGCACCTGCGTCGCGCCCGCAGACGTCACGGTGACCGAGCAGCTGCGCGGCGCGATCGACCAAGTCGAGGCCGAGCTCGGCCCGCTCGACGTCCTGGTGAACGGCGCCGGCATCGCCCCGCTCGGCCGCGCCGAGAAACACACGCGCGCGAAGTGGGACTCCGCCGTCGCGCTGAATCTCACCGCGGTCTGGGAAGGCTCGCAGATGGTCGCGCAGCGCTGGATCGAGCGCGGCCGCGGCGGCCGCATCATCCAGCTCTCGTCCGTGATCGGCTTCGGCGCAAATCCCGTGCACCGCTCCGTCGGCTACGCCGCCACCAAGGGCGCGCTCAACAACTTGACTCGCCAGCTCGCGATCGAGTGGGGCAAGTTCGGCATCTACGTGAACGCCCTCGCCCCCGCCTACTTCCCGACCGAAATGACCATCGACCCGCGCACAGGCGACGTCCCGCCCGAGCAGCTCGCGATCATGCACCAGTTCACCCCGCTCGGAAGAGTCGGAAGAGTCGAAGAGATCGAGACCGCGGTGTTATTTCTCGCGTCGCCCGCGACGAGCTATGTGACTGGATCAATCGTGACCGTGGATGGCGGCTGGACGGCGTGGTAGATGAGAGCGTCTGCCAGATCGTGACGCCGGCAGCCTCGCCGAACGGCCGACGCGGAGTCAGCGTCATCGCCGCCGGGCCGCGCCATGACCGGAGGGGAGGTCGAGATGACGGCGCACCGTCGCCTCACTAGCCGAGGCCGTATTGAAAATCGAACACGTGATATTCGAATTTCAAGGAACGATAGCTTCGCCCTCTGCGTTTTCCGCGCTCGCTACGCGGCGAAGCGCCGACCCCGTCGTTGGCGCCTCCGAGCCTTGGCCGGTTAGCTCGTGAAGCGGTGCCGCACCGAGAACGCGCCGAGACATTCACGGGGCACTTCGCGACGAGTGCTTGAACGTGCATTGGTTCGACTCGATGGAAGAAGCAAAGCGGCAGATCGAGGACTGGCGGAGAGACTACAACGAGACTCGGCCTCACCAGTCCCTCGGGGAACAGACACCCGTTGAATTCGCCATGAAGGCAGAGGACTTGGAGCAGTCCATGAACATCCAGACCGCCGGAAGCTAACCCTACGGGTGGTCCGGAGAAGCCGAGCAGATCACAATCGCACTCATCTGTCCGCAACTCGAGTTAGAAGCGCGATCGCTTCTGCGAACGATGATTGAGTTGTGGGGAAATCTCCGTTGGGTTCTGATCGAGGATACCCGGCAAAGGGCAAAGCTCTACCTCTTGTCTGCCGCAATCCATCGATATGAGCTCAGACATCGGACCGTGTCAGTCCGACTCTCGAAACGATGCGCCTCGGCTCTGTGTGCCTCACATAGCAGCGCTGAGAGCCGGGAGATCACATTTCTAGTTTCGCGAGAGGTTCGTTGAACGCAGTTGCGATGATCACCACGTCGTCGCGGAATGTTAGCTCCAGACCCAATCCGAAGACCTCGAGCGTATGGCCGTCGGGAAACTCCCCTTGCGCAACCTCTTGATCGCGGAACTGCATGCGCGCAGTAGCATCAGCCATTCCGACGAGATTCCGCCCGCGGTAGATGAGCTCCTCATGGCACGCGACGGAGACGATCCGCTGATCCACGCACATCACGTTCAGTCCCTCGACATCGCTCCAGTAGTGGCTCCACAGCTGCCCCTCGGAGCGCTTCAGCTCCTCGAGGTGCATCCCAGGTATCACGGCGAGCGTCTCCGGGCCCGCGCCAAACGAAATCGGACCAACCGAGGCGAGGGGAACCCAGATCCAACTCATCGCGTGGCCCGCGAGGGGCTATCGGGAATGTGTCTCACCCTTCGCAGCACGCTGACCCGCCTTGATAATGTTCTTGATCTTCTGTTCTAGTTGCTGGCGCTCGCGGCTCGTTCCCGGCTGTCCCTTCAGCTTGCCAATAGCATCCTTGAGCTTTTGGATCTGCTTCTCACCCTTCGTTGCCTTTCGACCCGCGTCTCCGTGAGGCTCGTTCCGCCCAGAGGAACCCTCACCTTCACCCGTTGCCTCCGCCTGGTAGATCCCCGGCGCGTTGGCCGTCCCGGGATACAGCAGGATCATAATGATCACCGCGGTCGGGACATTGGTGATAGCCGTTTCGGCTGCCGCGCCTGCGAACCCCTCGAGCAACGGATAGAACCCGGGCAATGCCGGAAGGAGAGGAAGGTTCCCGATCGCCGAGGTTGCCCCAAGTCCCCCAAGGGTGACGGAGGCGGAGCTCAGGGGCGGATCCGCACAGTCGGTGCTGTCGCACCAGGGTCCGCGAAGCGGCCCGTCGTTCGGAGGCGCGGCAGCGCCAACACCCCCGCCCGAGGCTCCGAACGAGGTGGTTCCGATCATCGGGATCGAGATCGGCGGGAAGTAGAAGTCATGGCCGTCCGGGTCGATCGCCGACGTCGCCGCGTTGCCCGCGTACGCGTACGGATTGAACCCCTGCGAATCGAACCCCTGAGTCACTTCATCCGGCGACAGGAACCTCCCCCACTTCGCGTTGTAGAAGCGCGCGCCGTAGTTGTAGAGACCGCCGGCTTGATCATCCGCGGGTTGGCCCGTGAAGCGATGCTGCACCGAGAACGTGCCCGTGTGCGCGGTGTCTGCGCCGAACGGATCGTAGTCGCGGGTCTCGACGACCGTTCCGGAAGAGTTCACGACCGCTCGAACCGAGCCGAGATGGTCGGTGATGTGGTACTGGCTTCATCTCAGGAACTCAGGTTGCGAGGATTCCCGTTCCCGGCCCGGTCGCACCTGTGCGTCGCCATTGCGGAGCAGAACTCACTGGATTGCGCCGGTGACGCTCAAAGACAGGATTGTGTGGAGGTTGTAGAGAGCATGGGCAACAACGAGTGGGCCAGTCTTTCCCGAGCGCTCGAAGGAAAGCGCCATGACCAATCCGAACCAAA